>NZ_JBQZGE010000008.1:0-227758 GCF_052691815.1 Paenibacillus sp. TSA_86.1
TTGATTTCCTAAGATTACACAATAACGGAGAGGACAGAAAAAACCTGGAGAAGCGAAGCGCTCGCCTTTATCATCGGATTTTCACTTTGGAAAAGTGATCGAAAAAATCCGAGGATAACAGCGATCGAAAGGTTATTCTGTCATCGGAGTGACCCACTGTAATCAAATGGTTTTAATCAACTTAACTCCAAGAGCACATCTTTATACACACCCTAAGGGAGAGAAATATCAATGGATAATGGCTTGTTAATGCAAGAAGCAATAAAGGCACGTACTAAGGCGTACACGCCATATTCCCATTTTGGGGTAGGAGCAGCCTTGCTGGATAACGAAGGTCACGTGCACCATGGATGCAATATTGAGAATGCAGCGTATACACCAGGTAACTGTGCCGAGCGTACTGCGATGTTCAGTGCCATTGCTGGAGGTCATAAGCCGCGCAGTTTCAAGGCGATGGCTATTGTAGGGGATACCGAAGGTCCGATTGCCCCTTGCGGAGTATGCCGTCAAGTTATGTTTGAATTGTGTGAACCAGACATGAAAGTCATTTTAGGAAATTTAAAAGGTGATTTGTTAGAAACAACGGTTGCTGAATTGCTGCCATGGGCTTTCGGCCCCTCAGATCTAAACACTGCCAAAAAATAAATTTCAGGCCTAGGCGCCTGAGGAGGAACATATGAAAAAACAAGCATTCAAATCCGGATTCGTTGCGATCATTGGACGTCCTAACGTGGGTAAATCCACTTTGATGAATCAGGTGATTGGACAAAAAATTGCAATTATGTCGGACAAGCCGCAAACGACTCGTAACAAAATTCACGGGGTGTACACATCGGAGCAACAACAGATTGTTTTTCTGGACACGCCGGGTATTCATAAACGTCAATCCAAACTTGGCGATTACATGAACCAGACTGCTCTGAACACCCTCGGAGAAGTGGAAGCAGCACTGTTCTTGATTGACGCTTCTGAAGGGATGGGTGGCGGTGACCGCTATATTGCGGAACAGTTGAAAAATATCCGCACTCCTGTCATTCTTGTCATGAATAAAATTGACAAAATTGAGCCGGAGGCATTGCTTCCGTTGATAGAAGAATATCGCAAACTGCATGATTTTGCTGAAATTGTGCCTGTATCCGCCATGCTGGGAAGTAATGTGAGCACCTTGTTGGAACAGCTTGGAAAGTATTTGCCTGAAGGTCCGCAGTACTATCCCGATGACCAGGTTACAGACCATCCGGAACAATTTGTATGTGCAGAGTTGATCCGTGAGAAAATTCTACAAATGACTCGGGAAGAAGTACCTCACTCCATTGCCGTGACGATTGAAGATATGAAAGTACAGGATAATGGTGTTGTTTATATCTCAGCTGTCATATTTGTGGAACGGGATTCACAAAAAGGTATCATCATCGGCAAACAGGGTGCTCTCTTGAAAGAAGTGGGTAAACGAGCTCGACATGATATTCAGAACCTGCTCGGTTCCAAAATTTTCATGGATTTGTGGGTTAAAGTGAAAAAAGACTGGAGAAATCAGGATCGTGTTTTGCGCGACCTTGGTTTCGGACGTGAATAGTCGATATTCAGGATGTGATGTGAGATTTGAAGCTCATATCCATTAATTTCAACACATAGTTTGTCTTGCAGGACTCCATCCTATCGGGTAGAACCAGACGTCATTTCCGAAGAGAGGATGAATTTCCGATGCGGGATTTTTCATGGAAGGTATTTGCAATGACAGGGGATGTGGAGTCCTATTTGTTATATACCGAGACGTGTAACTCGTCAGGACAGGAGTCAGACACTGCAAGGGAAGTGAGTGAAGATGAAGAAGCTACAGAATAAAGGGCTGATTCAGGAATGGTTAGGTGACGAGGCATGTTATATAGGGTGGAAGGCATTGTCATCCGCAGCATGGACTACGGTGAGGGAAATAAAATAATAACACTGTGCACCGAAAGTGGCGGTAAAGCAGGTGTACTTGTTCGCGGCGCCAAAAAGCCCAAAAGTCGGCATGCTGCACTGGTGCAGCCCTTTACTTATGGTCAATATGTTTATTTTCGCAACACAGGTCTTGGTACACTGAATGCTGGAGAAATTATCGAGTCCAATCATGAGCTCAGGGAAGATTTGGTGAAGGCTTCCTATGCTTCCTATGCATGTGAACTGCTAGATCGGGTGCTCCAGGATGAAGAAACGGGTGCCTTTTGGTTCAAGCAACTCAAAGCCTGTTTGCAGGCTTTGAAAGAAGATAAAGATCCTTTGGTCATTATAAGCCTGTATGAAATGAAAATATTACAGGCAGCTGGTTACGGGCCACAGCTGGATGAATGTATCTCGTGTAACCAAGAGCGGCTGGATGAGCAGTTATTTATTAGTCCCAGACTTGGCGGTGTCTTATGCAGGGCGTGTAAACATTTTGACCCGCCAGCGATGGCCGTTAGTGCAAAGACTTTGAAGTTGCTACGCTTGTTTGTGCAATTGGATCTGCAGCGCTTGGGCAACATATCTGTTAGTGATTCTACCCGTAATGAAATCAAAAAAATAATGCGTGCTTTCATGGATCACCAGTTAGGTCTTCACCTCAAGTCCCGTTCTTTCCTGGATCAGATGGAAAAGTACGGGATTTGATATGCGATCAAACTTGAAAAATAATGATTGACTTCATACTTCATTTTATATATTATGAAATATAAATTCTCTTTTTGGAGACATGCATTGAACGAGAAAGTAGGAAACGGGATTCATCATATGATTGATATACAAGTTGTACAAATGACATGTATATCGATCATAAGCGAGTCAGGGATGGTGGGAGCCTGGTTGAATCCGTTTGTGAACAAGGCACTCGGGAGCATGAATGGACACGGAAAAGTGGGCCGGGTCAAACAAGGATTTGTTTGACTCAGGCCAAGTAGGGTGGAACCGCGGGAATAGCTCTCGTCCCTACGTCTGTACATCAGGCGTAGTAGGGCGAGGGCTATTTATTATGGGTCGTACCCCTCCTATGCTTGCTAACAAACTACCCGAAAAGGAGCATGATTATGAATTTTCAGCAGATGATCTTGACGCTGCAACAATTCTGGGCCGAGCATAATTGTATTATCGTTCAGCCATATGACACGGAAAAAGGGGCAGGTACGATGAACCCAATGACCTTTTTGCGTTCACTTGGACCAGAACCTTGGAAAGTGGCTTATGTTGAGCCTTCCCGCCGTCCATCGGATGGACGTTATGGTGAGAACCCTAACCGGTTGTATCAGCATCACCAGTTCCAGGTCATTATCAAGCCTTCTCCGGACAATATTCAGGAAATCTATCTGGAAAGCTTGAATCGTCTGGGTATTGATCCACTCAAGCACGATATCCGGTTTGTTGAAGATAACTGGGAGAATCCTTCGCTTGGTTGCGCAGGTCTTGGTTGGGAAGTTTGGCTGGACGGGATGGAAATTACGCAATTTACGTATTTCCAGCAGGTCGGCGGAATTGAGACCAATCCAGTAGCTGTCGAGATCACGTATGGTATGGAACGTCTCGCCTCTTATATACAGGAAAAAGAAAATGTATTCGATCTCGAATGGGTTGAAGGCATCGCCTACGGTGATGTGTTCCGTCAGCCTGAATACGAACATTCCAAATATACGTTTGAAATTTCAGACGTTAAAATGTTGTTTACGCTTTTCAATATGTACGAAGAAGAAGCGAACAAAGCGATGGCACAGCATCTGGTATTCCCGGCATATGACTATGTGTTGAAGTGTTCCCATACGTTCAACTTGCTGGATGCACGCGGAGCTATTAGTGTTACAGAACGCACAGGGTACATTACCCGTGTCCGCAACCTTGCTCGTCAAGTGGCAGCAACATATGTGGAAGAGCGTGAGAAGCTGGGCTTCCCGCTGATCAAGAAAGGGGGAGCCGAGAATGTCTAAGGATCTGTTGTTTGAAATTGGTCTGGAAGAAGTGCCTGCACGTTTTATGCGCGCAGCCATTGCACAGCTTCAGGAACGCATCGTGAAATGGCTTGATTCATCCCGTATTGCGTATGGAGAAGTGCAAGCTTACGCTACACCTCGCCGTCTTGCGATTCTGATCCAGAATGTAGCGGAGAAACAGGAAGACGTGGAGGAAGAGGTAAAGGGACCTTCCCGCAAAATTGCGCTGGATGACAGCGGCAACTGGAGCAAAGCAGCACTTGGATTTGCACGCAGTCAAGGTGTAGAGCCTGATCAATTCAGCTTCAAGGAGCTGAACGGTGTGGAATACATTTACGCAACGAAAAGCAGTAAAGGTGTAGATACGGCATCGGTTATTGGCGAAGGTTTATTATCGGTGTTGCACGCAATGACTTTCCCGAAATTCATGCGCTGGGCGTCTTATGATTTCAAATTTGTTCGTCCGATCCGCTGGATTGTTGCACTGCTTGGCAAGGAAGTGATTGATCTTGAAGTAACAGGGGTAAAAGCAGGCAATGTAACGCGTGGACATCGTTTCTTAGGCAATGAAACGGTTGTGTCCGAGCCTTCAGCTTACGTGGATGTGCTGCGTGCTCAGCATGTCATTGCAGATGTAACTGAACGTGAGCAGATGATTGTATCCCAGATTCAGGCACTGGCTGCCGAGAAGAACTGGAATATTGCGATCAAGGAAGATTTGCTCGAAGAGGTCGTGTTCCTTGTGGAGACGCCAACGGTATTGTTCGGTACATTCGATTCCTCATTCCTGAACATTCCGCAGGAGGTGTTAATTACGTCGATGCGCGAGCATCAGCGCTACTTCCCTGTATTAAATCAGGAAGGTCAGCTGTTGCCGTACTTTGTTACGGTTCGTAATGGCGGCAGTGATTCACTTGATGTCATCGCCAAAGGTAACGAAAAGGTGTTGCGTGCTCGTCTGTCTGATGCGAAATTTTTCTATGAGGAAGATCAGAAGCTGCAGATCAAGGACGCATTGTCCAAACTTGAGAGCATCGTATTCCAAGAAGAACTTGGCACGGTGGGGGATAAAGTTCGCCGCATTCGCAAAATCGCTGACAGCCTGGCTGCGAAGTTGCAAGTATCTGGCGATGTGGCTGAATCGGTTAGCCGATCCGCAGATATCTGCAAGTTTGACCTTGTTACGCTGATGGTTGGAGAGTTCCCTGAATTGCAGGGTGTAATGGGTGAGGATTATGCTCGTAAAGCGGGTGAAAAAGAGCAAGTTTCCAAGGCCGTGTTCGAACATTATCAACCTCGTTTCGCTGGCGATCAGTCTCCTGCATCTCTTGTGGGTGCAATCGTTAGTGCGGCAGACAAAATCGACACAATCGTAGGTTGCTTCTCGATTAACATTATCCCTACAGGCTCTCAGGATCCTTATGCACTTCGACGTCAGGCAGCGGGGATTGTACAAATTTTGCTGGATCATCAGCTTCCACTGACCTTGTCCGATGTATTTGGTGCAGCACTCGAAGTTCACGCGCAGATGAATTTGTTGAAACGTGCAGATGCAGAGGTTCGTAAAGATCTGCAGGACTTCTTCGCATTGCGAGTGAAAAAATTGCTTTCGGAGACAGTACGATATGACGTTGTTGATGCAATCATTGCTTCCGGATTCGATGATATCAGTGCGATCGTTCCAAAAGGCGAAGCATTGATGAAAGCCGTGCTGGCAGCGGATGAATTCAAAACAACATTGGAATCGTTCAACCGGGTAGGAAACCTGGCAGCTAAAGCATCGAACGCTTCCGTACATCCTGAACTATTTATAGAAGATGGAGAGCGTCAGCTGTTTGATGCATGGAATCAAACAAACGGGGACTACCGCGATGCTTTGTCTAAGCATAATGCTGCAGAAGCTTTGGCTATCGCTTCAGCATGGAAGGGTGCCATCACGCTGTTCTTTGATTCTGTCATGGTCATGGCCGAAGATGAAGCGGTTCGTGCCAATCGACTAGCTCTGCTTGCAGCCATAGATCAGGATTTAAAATGTTTTGCTGACTTCTCCAAATTAGTTGGATAAATCTTTTGAAATTCAGTGATTATTTTCGTATAACTCAGCAGAATATAAGTGCCGTATTAAAGAACGATATAAGAGGGTATAAATATACGGAACGGGTTGTTTCAGTGTCTGAACAGCCGCTCCGTATTTTTAGCCTCTGTTTTTCTCCATTCAGTACAGAAGGATTTTCAGTGACCGAGGTCGTATATTACAATATACAGATATTTTATGAAACCGGGTGATCTGGGTTTGAGTGAATTGAATATACGTCACATCGTTGTTGATGGAGATGCCTGCCCGGTCAAGACTGAGATTGCTAACACAGCACGTCTCTTTCATATTCCTGTACTGTTGGTCTCTTCCTTTGATCATTTGCTGCAAGGAGGAGAGGGTGTACGCACCGTACAAGTGGATCGGAGTGATCAGAGCGCAGATTTGTACATTGCGAATCACATCAAGCCGTATGATGTAGTTATTACGCAAGATTACGGACTTGCAGCGCTTGCGCTTGGCAAACGGTGTTATGTTTTATCGTTTAGAGGTCGGGAATTTAATGATCGGGATATTGATTTTATGCTCGATTCCCGTCATACTGCGGCAAAAGCTCGGCGCAGAGGGCATTATGGAAAAGGTCCAAAACCCTTCACAGAGCAGGATCGAGAAATTTTTCAACATAAACTGACAAAACTTTTGAAAGATTTGCAGGAGAATGTGTAAGTTTATCGAATTATATTTACGTGTTAGAAGAGATGAAGGTGGCCGAGATGAGTACCGGACAAGGCGGTATACCCGAAAGTATTATTGAATCGGTATTGCAGCAACATGATATCGTGGATACGGTAAGCCGATTTGTGCATCTGACCAAGCAGGGGAAGTATATGAAAGGCCTCTGTCCTTTTCATTCGGAGAAGACGCCTTCGTTCACCGTCACACCTGAGAAACAGATTTTCTATTGCTACGGTTGCGGCACGGGCGGAAATGCCATCAAATTCAGGATGGAAATCGAAGGGTTATCCTTTCCCGAGGCTGTCAAAACGATGGCAGAAGAAAGTCATATCTCCATGGGGGACTGGCAGGGGCGCGAAACAGCCCATGTTAATCCGGAGACGGCACGTCTGCTGGAAGCTTATGAGCTTACCGCTAAGCTGTATCATTTTTTGTTGAAAAATACAGAGCATGGCAAAGTGGCCATGGAATATTTACGCTCACGCGGTATCGGTGACAAATTGATTGAACAGTTTCAGATTGGTTATGCTCCAAATCGCTGGGACACGCTCGTACAATTTCTGGAAAAGCGAAGCTATCCGCTGGAAGAGATGGAGCGAGGCGGACTTCTGTCAGAGCGAAGTGAAGGTCACGGATATGTGGACAAGTTCAGAGACCGAATTATGTTTCCGATCCATGGCAGGAGCGGCAAGCCGATTGCATTTGCGGGGCGGATATTGGGAGATGGACAGCCGAAATATTTGAACTCGCCAGAAACTCGGTTGTTTAACAAAGGTCGTGTTCTTTACAATCTGCATCAGGCTAAAAATGCAATACGTAAACAGAGACAAGTCATATTGTTTGAAGGATACGGTGATGTGATCTCTGCATGGGATCAAGATGTTCAGAATGGTGTTGCAGCCATGGGAACGGCGCTTACGGAGAATCAGGCTTTGATGATTAAAGGCATGTGTGATGAAGTTATCCTTTGTTATGACGGCGACCGAGCCGGACAGGCTGCCGCAATGAAGAACTTCCCTATTTTGGAGGAAGCCGGATTGCAGGTTAAGGTGGCGCTCATTCCTGAGGGACTTGACCCGGATGATTTTATCCGAAAGCACGGCGGTGAACGATTCCGTAACCAGATCATAGATGGCGCTGTAACAACTACAAAATTTAAGCTTATAAACCTCAAAAAAAACCATATACTGCTAGAAGGCGGCGGACAAATCGCTTATTCCAAAGAAGCAGTGAAATTGATTGCTCCCTTGTCTTCACCAACGGAGCGCGAAGTATATCTTCGTGAACTTGCGGCTGAAGTCGATGTATCCTTTGAAACATTGAAGCAAGAATGTAACGAGGAACGGGAAGCAATGAAAAATAACGAGGATTATGGGGATAATAACCCGAAAAGGTGGAATAATGGTAGGCAACAAAATAGGCATGTGCCTACACCCAATCTGTTGCCAGCGTACCATTCTGCTGAGCGCAAACTGATCGCCTGGATGTTACAGGATGATGAAGCGGCTCAGTATGTAAATGAACATCTTGGCGAGGCTTTTAACTTGGATGATCATGCAGCAATTGCTGCTTATCTATATGCCTATTATGCGCAGGGCAAACCGCCGGATACAAGTCGTTTTATGTCTTCGTTGCATGATGATCGTTTGGAAAAGACGGTCAGCTCAATCTCGATGATGGATGGCCCAGGTGAATGGAGTATCCAGGTGCTCGATGATTGCATCAGGGAAGTATTGAAGTATCCGCGCAAAAAACAGTACGATCTGAAAAAAGAAGAAATGATTGCTGCAGAGCGGGCAGGTGATTCTGTACGCGCGGCACAAATTGCACTTGAGATGATTGCCCTAGAGAGACAGTGAACGTCTGGATGACTTGGATGTTTCTAGGGAGGAGGGAGTCGAGTTATGGCGAATGATCAGCATACTGAACTAGAAACAGAACTAACACTGGATCAGGTTAAGGATCAATTGATTGAATCAGGTAAGAAAAGAGCTTCATTGAACTACAAGGAAATTATTGAGAAACTCTCCCCGTTTGAGCAGGATGCAGAGCAGATGGATGAGTTTTACGAACAGCTAAGCGACCTCGGTATCGATGTTGTTAATGAAAATGATGAAGAGGTAACCCTTCGTCCTAGCGAGGATTCCGAAAACAATGGTCGAGAGGGAGACGATGAGTTCCATTTTGATGATGATCTAAGCTTGCCTCCTGGTATCAAAATTAATGACCCTGTACGGATGTACCTCAAGGAGATTGGACGTGTACCTTTGTTGTCAGCCGATGACGAAGTGCAGCTCGCCAAACGGATTGAGAACGGGGATGAAGAAGCGAAGCGTCGTCTGGCCGAGGCCAACCTTCGTCTCGTTGTCAGCATCGCGAAGCGTTATGTAGGACGCGGAATGCTGTTCCTGGATCTGATTCAGGAAGGTAACATGGGTCTGATTAAAGCGGTAGAGAAATTTGACCATAAAAAAGGTTACAAGTTCAGTACGTATGCAACATGGTGGATTCGTCAGGCCATTACACGTGCTATTGCTGACCAGGCACGTACCATTCGTATCCCTGTGCACATGGTAGAAACAATTAATAAGCTGATCCGGGTATCCCGTCAGCTGCTGCAGGAACTAGGACGCGAACCAACTCCTGAAGAAATTGCTGCAGAGATGGATCTGAGCGTAGAAAAAGTACGTGAGATTACAAAGATTGCACAGGAACCGGTTTCCCTCGAAACACCAATTGGTGAAGAGGATGATTCCCATCTTGGTGATTTCATCGAGGATCAGGAAGCACTGGCTCCGGCAGATGCTGCTGCCTATGAACTCTTGAAAGAACAACTTGAAGATGTTCTGGATACCTTGACAGAGCGTGAAGAGAATGTGCTTCGTCTGCGTTTTGGTTTGGATGATGGACGTACGAGAACACTCGAAGAAGTAGGTAAAGTGTTTGGTGTTACGCGTGAACGTATTCGTCAGATCGAGGCCAAGGCCCTTCGTAAATTGCGTCACCCGAGTCGCAGCAAACGACTCAAGGATTTCCTCGAATAATTGAACTGTGGGAGACTTTCTGCGAGACGCTTTGGCGGCGGCGGGGTCTCCTTTAGTTTTAATTTTAACAGTTATATTTCTTTCTTTTGGAAATTCATCCTTGAAATGTTTGATTGGATTTCATTTTATCGCTTTTCTTCACTCAATGCAAATCAATAAATTAAATGAACGGTGTAGGTGCCCCATGAAACTTTCGAATCGATTACAACGAATACATGATCAAATTCCTGGAGGAAGCCGGTTGGCGGATATCGGCTCAGACCATGCTTTACTGCCTGTCGCTGCAATTCGCAGTGGAAAAGCCATAAGCGCAATAGCTGGAGAAGTAAATCCGGGGCCGTATGATGCTGCTTGCAAACAAGTCAGTGATGCCGGACTGAAGGGGCAAATTACGGTACGTCGAGGAGACGGACTTGATGTCATTACTGCTGGAGAAGTCGAGGTTATTACTATTGCTGGTATGGGCGGTGCGTTGATTGCTTCCATTCTGGATCGAGGGATCGCCAAACTGGAAGGTGTACAGTTGCTGATTCTGCAGCCCAATGTAGGCGAGGATATTCTGAGACGCTGGTTGTTAGATCACCATTGGGTTGTTGTTGCCGAACAGCTTCTCGAAGAAGACGGCAAGATATATGAAATTATTACCGCGATGCCGCAGGCCAGCAGTCCAATTGCAAATGAAGAGGTATACCGCGCTCGCCCTTTACAAGGTGAGGTGGAATTAACTGAAGATTTGCTGCTACGTATGGGGCCGTACTTGACGGATCGTCCAACGGGAGTATTTTTTGCCAAATGGGAAAGCGAAATTGTCAAATTACAGGGCGTGGTACAGTCCATCTCCAAGTCCGATCAGGATTCTTCCAGAGACAAAGCAGCTGAGGTGGAACGGCTTATCGCAAGTTTGAAGGAGGTATTGGCATGTTTGCCAAAGGTCAAACAGTAATTCAAATGATGGAGCGACTTGCTCCAAAACATGTGGCAGTACCGGACGATCGTATTGGTCTGCAGCTGGGCAGTCTGCAAAAAGAGATTACTCATGTTCTCGTTGCGCTGGATGTCACAGACGAGGTTGTGGATGAAGCGATACGGATCGGAGCCAATCTGATTATTGCCCATCATGCTATTATTTTCCGCCCCGTAAAATCACTCAGTACCGATACACCTATGGGCAAATTGTATGAGAAGTTGATCAAACATGATATTGCGGTATACATCAGTCACACCAATCTTGACGTAGCCGAGGGTGGCATCAATGACTGGATGGCGGAGGCGCTTGGTATTGAGAGTAAGGAATCGCTGGAGGATGTGTATACAGACCAACTGTACAAGCTGGCGGTATTTGTGCCAAGGACGCATCATGAGCAGGTATTACAAGCAATTCTGGAGGCTGGGGCTGGCAGTATCGGTCAGTATAACAAGTGCAGCTTCAGCACGGAAGGAACAGGCACATTTGTACCAGGTGAAGGCACACAGCCGTTTATCGGATCACAGGGTCAGATGGAACGAGTGGAAGAGATGCGTATTGAGACAATCGTACCTCAGAGTTTGAGAAACAAGGTCATTCAGGCGATGTTAAAGGCGCATCCTTATGAAGAAGTGGCGTATGATCTCTATGCGATGGATTTAAAAGGGCGTACACTTGGCCTGGGGCGTCTTGGACCACTTCGTGAATCTAAAACCCTTGGCGAACTGGTAGAGGTCGTGAAAGCTAAACTGAACGTGCCTCATGTTCGTGTCGTCGGCGATTTGAGCAAAAAGATTAAAAAAGCGGCCGTGCTCGGCGGTTCAGGCAGCCGTTATGTACTTACCGCACGTTTCAAGGGAGCAGATGTTATCGTAACCGGGGATATTGACTATCACACAGCACATGATGCTTTGATGGCAGGAATGTGTATTATTGATCCAGGTCATAATACTGAGAAAATCATGAAACCCAAAACAGCAGAGTGGCTGCGTGCTCAGTTTGCAGAACAGCGGTATGAGACACAGGTATCTGCATCAGACGTAGATACAGAAGTATTTCGTTTTTTGTAAAAAAAGGGATGTAGCCTGATTTCCATTAATATTTAGCTTGTATGGGATAGCAAATGCCTGTATACTATGTAATGTTGTTCGGAAAGCTTGACAGACAATCGCTGGTGGCCTTCGTTGCCACGAGAGGAAAGTCCGGGCTCCACAGGGCAGGATGCTGGATAACGTCCAGTCAGCGCGAGTTGAAGGATAGTGCCACAGAAATGGACCGCCGATGGCCGGATTTTCCGGCACAGGCAAGGATGGAACCGAGGTGTAAGAGACCCCGAGGAACGCTGGTGACTTCGTTCCTGGTAAACCCCATCTGGAGCAAGACCTAATGGGACACGGTCACCTCTTTGGAGGGGACAGCCTTAGCCCGAGGTGTGTCTAGGTTGGTCGCTTGAGCTGTGCAGCAATGTATGGCCTAGATAGATGATTGTCGCTTCTGGTGGGAGGGTAGTTCCCGTTTGAACCACGAAGAGCACAGAACCCGGCTTACGGTAAGCTTTCCTAACTCAACAACTATACTTTTAATGATTCCTGTTCATGACAGGACAGGTTATATAAAATAAGGCGGCAGATTCGGTTTAACGAATTTGGCGCCTTTTTTTATTCGATTTTTATCCACGGAGAAAAGAGAAGCATGCTCGAATAAAGAAAACCGCCTATCCCTCATATGGAATAAGCGGCCAATGGTTACGGCAATCAATTACAACTCATTACAGTTTCATGTTTGCCAATTCGTTACATCGTAACGACATGGTCTGATTGATTGGAAGCATGCCAGCGCTGGATCGCGCGATCCATCCGCTCCACAGCTTCAGGAAGTAGTTCCGGGTCGGTGTGGGTAAAGTTGATGCGCATCCGGTTAAGTTCTGGCGTGCCCGCATAGAATGAATCACCAGGTACAATACATACTTTCTCTTGAATGCCATAAGTGAATAAATTGCTGGCGAGCATACCCTCGGGCAATTGCAACCATAGGAACATGCCACCTTGTGGTGAATTCCATGTGATGCCATCCCAAGATTTGGACGCCATCAGTGCGGTCAGCTTTTGCATACGCTGCTCATAGTCTTGAGAGATCCGACGAATATGAGCATCCAGATCAAAGGTTTCAAGCAAAGCATGTAGTGCCCGCTGATCGATGCTGCTGGAGTGCAAATCTGCCCCCTGTTTAGCCCGGGCTGCGATTTTGACAATGTCGGGAGCGGCCAGAATCCAGCCTGTACGAAGACCTGGAGCTACCGTTTTGGAAAAGGTGCTGGTGTAAATCACGTTCGAAGGTCCTTCATAGGAAGCGGCATCCAGTGCAGCAAGTGCAGGAACGTCTAGCTGTTCCGGATTAAAGCGGATTTCGCCATAAGGGTCGTCTTCCAGAATAAGCACATTATATTTACGGCATAAATCCACGGCTTGTTGTCTTCTTTCCCGTGACCATATTTTTCCTGTCGGGTTAGAGAACGTAGGGTTAATGTAAACGAGTTTAGGTCGGTGCAGTTGAAGCTGCTCCTCAAGCGATTCTGGCAACATGCCGTGATCATCACAGGCTACGCCATGCGAGACGCCTTGATAGGATTGGATGACCTGCAAAGCTGCGAGGTAAGTGGGTGATTCAACGAGCACGCGATCACCAGGGTCCACGAGGATGCGACAGATCAGGTCAATGGATTGCTGTGATCCTGTAGTCAAAAGCATATGGTCAGGTGAAGCCGGCAGTCCTTTTGATTCCAGACGCTCGGCAATTTTGACACGAAGAGGTCGGTAGCCTTCCGTCTCTGCATATTGAAGAGCGGCTGATCCGCTCATAAATACTTTTTCATAAGCCAGGCGAATAGCCTCCAGCGGAAATGAAGTCTGTGCTGGCAATCCCCCAGCAAGTGAGATCATTCCAGGTGCCTGAGCAGCCTGTAACATGTCACGAACGACAGAGGACGGGGTGTTTTGTGCCATTTTGGACCAAGGTGTATTCATATTATTCTCATCTCCTGTTATTCACTGTTATACTGATATTATAAACTATATTAGGCGTAACACACTATAACAGTAAAACAACGATCATAACAGTTAGGGGCGATAAGTAGACATGCATATGGAGCTAAAACGAGGAAGCAGTACCAAATTATATATGCAGATTGCCCTGACGCTCGCGGATCGCATCCGCTCAGGTTTGATTGAGCCCGGAACCCGGCTGCCATCCGTTCGTAAGATGACTGCTAATTTGGGCGTTAGTTTGGTTACCGTAACCAAGGCCTATGCAGAACTGGAGGCCATTCAACTGATTCGTTGCTCTCAGGGGAAGGGGTGCTACGTAGCCGGAATCGAGCCTTCCACGCAGATCAATCGCACAGGGCATGAAGATCTTGCCCACAGAATAAGCAACAGTGACTCGGGCGGATCGCTGAACTGGCAGATGACCTTGGTTGATTATTTGCCCAGAGCGCAACTGTGGAGGCATTTCGACGCATCCCCTCAAGTCCGCTATGAACTGCATATGTCGGCCATTCAGCCCGAGTTATTACCTACGCGTGATATTATCGGCAGTGCTTATCATCTATCTTCAGATCATGCGGAGCGAATGGCGGCTTATGGATCATTTCAAGGAGATTGGGAACTCAGACAGACGTTTGCGACACATTTCGCTTCTCGCGGACTTCAAGTCACACCGGAAAGAATGTTAATCACGAGCGGTGCACAGCAGGGGATTGATCTGGTAGCTCGTACATTTATCGGTCCTGGTGATGTTGTCTATATGGAGGCACCCACGTATACAGGGGCAATTGACGTATTCACGAGCCGTGGGGCCAAGATCATTACGGTTCCTATGGACAACGAAGGTATGCGTATTGATCTGCTTACTCGCTTGTGTGACACGTATCCGCCGAAACTGATTTATACGATCCCTACCTATCACAATCCAACAGGGATAACGATGAGTGCCAGAAGACGGGCTCAGTTGCTTAACATTGCACAAAGTTATCATTGTCTTATTCTGGAGGATGACCCGTTTGCAGATTTATACTTCCGTGACCCACCTCCTGCTTCCATCAAATCTATGGATAATGCAGGACATGTCGTTTACATTAAAAGTTTCAGCAAAGTGCTGTCTCCAGGTTGCCGTGTAGCTTGCGCTATAGCGGACGGGAGTGTACTCACCCGGCTTGTAGCCGCCAAATCAACGGCCGATCTGGGGAGCCCGCTATTAACACAGAAGGCATTGCTGGCTTACATTCATAATCAGTACGATACTTATGTATATCAGCTCAGAGAAGAGCTGTACTCACGCTTATGTGCTGCTTCAGACGTGCTGGAGAAGCATGCGACAAGGGACATGCAGTGGCGTCTTCCCGAGGGGGGGCTTAATTTATGGCTGGAATTCCAGGGGAACATGGATATACATGAGTTGCATCGGCAGTCTCTCGCTGCGGGGGTCTCTTTTCTGCCTGGTTCTGCCTGCTATGTTGCAGAGAGCGACACATCCAGTTTACGGATATGCTTCACTGTGACGAGTTCCGAAGCTTTGAAGCAAGGTCTTCGTATTCTGTGTTCTGTCATCGATAGGGTCTCTTCACAACAAGCTGGGGCAACGGCGGACAGGCTACCGCTTATTTAATTTTAGAATAATGGACATCCATCCATACCACATCGGCCTCACTGCAATAGGTTATAGTATCACTTGAAAGGGAGTTGGTTTGAAATGATGAACCATTGTTGTCCAGAGGTTTCACCGATTGTATGTGACCCGATCCAGGTTGTCCAGGATTATTACATTCCACAGATCGTACCTGTCATCCACCCGATTGAAGTTGTGAAGCAACACCACTGTGTTCCGATTCCTCACCATATGTATCCAGTCGTTATAAGAGAAGAAGGTCCAATGTATGTGTCCAGCCATAAGAAAAAATCCGTGAAAAAATCAAGCAAAGCTCGCTCGACTTCTCGCAAACGCTAACCGCAGTTAACGCCCCGGGAAAAAGAATCAAACCAAAGAGCAGCATACGCCCCGGGGCGCAGCTGCTTTTATTTTTGTGTAAGTTGACCTAACTTATATCAATTATCGAATATATTTTTTCATCGTATTATCCATCTGTTGTCTGACATGCTGCGGCCAAAACTGTAGCGGAGCACTGCTTCCAGATGCGGCCTGCAATGCTTTATATACATCAATCTGCCCATAGCCATAGTACTTATCGTGGCCGGGCTCACCCAGATCAATTACACTCTGACGCATCAGATCCATGACTTCGGTATTGGTCAAATCCGGGTTGAGTGAGCGAATTAATCCTGCCAGCGCCGCGACGTGCGGACTTGCCATGGATGTACCTGATAGAGCGGCGTACTGGTTATCCGGATAGGTACTTGCGATACTTGATCCCGGAGCCGTCACATCCACATAATCGCCGTAGTTGGAATACGTCGCTTTATTCATATCCGGGTCTGTGGCCGAGACAGCAAAAACTTCAGGATAAGCAGCGGGGTATCCTGGACGCTCCGTATTGTCGTTGCCCGTTGCAGCAATAAGCACGATATCCCGATCAAAAGCGTATTTGATGGCATCATGAAGGAATTGGGCATCGGCATAATTCCCTAGACTCATGTTAATGACTTTGGCGCCATGATCCGCTGCCCAAATGATACCCTCAGCAACCGCATAGGTTGTACCTGACCCTGAGTTATCCAGCACCTTGACGGGAAGAACCTTATTGTACCAGCTCATGCCAGCCACACCTTCGTTATTGTTCACGATGGCCCCGATAATACCGGCAACATGAGTGCCATGACCGACATCATCCAGCGGTTTGTTGCCCGGGTTCACGACATTGTATCCTTCAAGCAATTTGCCTTTAAGATCCGGGTGATTCACATCAACGCCTGTATCAACTACCGCTACGATAACATCTTTGTTCCCCTTTGTGATATTCCACCCGCGGTTTGTCTCAATGGCAGGCAGATTCCACTGATAATCCGAGAATAAAACATCGTTAGGGATAGGTACATCCGGTTGTTCAGCAGCCGTTTCGTTGGTTAAGTACATATAGTGAGGTTCCATGTACAACGGGTTCCATTTACTTCCGAAATAATCCCTCAATTGTTTATAATTCATCGTCTCAGACCGGAAAACATACGTATAACCGAGCTTGCGGACGGACTGCATCTTCAAGTCGGAACGAATCGTCCGCATATCTCGTTCACCGGGATCTTGCCGGAAACGAATGACGATTTCATTTTCGTAAAAGTGGCTTGCGTTGGCATTGTCATGCCCTGTCTTTACCGTAATCTCATTAAGGGTGTCGGGATGAACCGATTCAATTTTGAATTTGCCCTCACGCGGATATGGGATCATTCGCAAGTTTTTGCGCTGATGTTGCTCAACGGCATTTAATACGCTTTGACTAAACAGAGCGATGATGGCTCGTTTTCCATTCTTGGAGGGTTGACCCATCACAAAGTACTTTTCTTTCCCGAGTGGAAAAGAAGAAGACTCGAAGCTTTGACGTTTGTTCACCGCTTTTTTTGCCAAATTCAGTGTATGATTTAATTTTTGCTGCTCCAGCTTACTTCCTGGTTTGAACGAACGGTCAAATTGTTTATTGGATGGGCTGTGTAGATTCATAAGCTGAATGGATCGAATGTGTCCATGTGAATCTTGAAGTTCTTTCATATACCGGGTTAGCTGTAAGTCAGTCATCGTGGCCGTTTTATCCAGTATAATTCCAAGGTGCTGCTTGGCATCTACACGGGTCAATAGATCGGTGGCTTTAATATCTTGAACTTTTAGACGCTGTTTGCTTGCATGCTCCTTCTGAGGATTATCTTGCATCGCGCTCGGTGTGGGTACGGTACGGTTGGATGTGGGAAGCAGTATAGTCAGTGCTAATGCGCCAGCACCTGCTGCGAGAGCCCAGTTTATCCACCTTGGTCTGGACATGGATAGAACCTCCTCGTTCGTTATGGACAATGATCATATGGCGTGCCAAGGTGCATCGTCGTTTAGTTATCGTTAGAAGAAGCACGTTTTTTTATGCAAAAGAGTTCTGAGTTTCTTTCCCGATCACTGGCCTGTTCCATGACAGAAATGGAAAGCGCGATTAAGGGATACCGCTCGTCAACTTTTTATGGTAGGATTGTATCTGAGTATTCAAAAGGTTAGGGAACATTTACTGTTTGGCCGACCTATATGTAAATATGTAAGGACTTATTTAAGGGGGAGCTACCTTTATGTCAGCAGCCAATGTACAGAAAACATGTGAGTCAACCAGGGAAAAGTTAAAACCGGCGATCGATCGAATCGAAAAGTTTTTGAATGAAAATGCTTTGCCTGAACTGGATCAAAACCAGACGGAGGAATCAACTGCCTTCTACAAAGGATTTCTATCCGATCTCCGTCATTTGCTCGTTTTTTCTGAAGTTTCTTACGAAAAACTTGGCGTTGTGCTGCGTCGTGCCAACTTTGATGTCGAATTTGCCGAAAAGGCTCTTTATAATACGTATCACCAAAGTGTAAACAGCTTTTTCTATCCGAAAAATGAGTGTTACTCCGAGGACGGAAGATACGCTTACACAGGTCAGGATGCTATCCGTTTCCGTGACAAGCCGATTCGTGCGGTACGCGATGTTATTCTGGAAATTTCCAAAACTTATGAAGAACTGCGCGACGATCTGGCATATTATGAAAGTGACTACCTGACCCAGCGTCGTATGCAAAATCAACGTAATCACGCTTAATTATACGAAAAACCTAAACCGCCCTTGTGGCGGTTTTTTTTCATGTCTTGGATTCGGATTTAAAAGCTTTTTGATGGAAAGGGACGTTGGGCACATGCTGATCCCGACATGTTATCATCTGGCATTTTGACGGAGAATATCGGATTTAGCGCGGGGAAACAATAGGTGTCGAGGTGATAAAAAATGAGCCATGACAAACCAATTGTCAAATGCAGCGTCTCCAACTGTAATTTCTGGGGAGAAAACAACTTTTGCCAGGCCGATGCCATCATGATTGACATTGACCAGCACGCTACCCGTCGTCTGCATGAGGAATTTGCCGGAGAGACGTTTGACTCCGATCATCATGATCATGCACGTACCTCTTCAGCCACCTGCTGCCACACATTCAAACCCAAGTAAGCAGTCATCCAATGATAACGGAGGTGCTTTCACATGAAAAATGATGATTTTAAAGACAGTCGTCAGGATCGTTATAACACAGAAGCGAAGGGTGCACATCAACGCCAGCGTGTGGATTATCCTAGAAAATCATTTCGTGAAGAATACGGGGCGGAGATAACGCCGCCACGAGCCGTTGTACGAACCGGGGATAGAGACCGTGGACGTTCAGAACAGGTGCCTCAGAAACATGAGGCGGACCGTGTAATGGAGTCTACAGGCCGTGTTGCAGGTTATATGGGTCTTGCCTTTGGTATTGCATCATTATTCATGTGGTCCATCGTGCTTGGACCTGCTGCGGCTGTACTTGGTTATTATGCGTTTGTGAACGGTCGTAAAACAGCAGGAGCATGGGCGATTGGATTGGGTATCGTCGCTACGCTGAGTTACTTTTTTATGATTCCTTTTGCACGTTAAAAAGGAAATTCACACCCTCACGTCTCCGATGGATCCTTTATCCGTGAGGGAAGTTAGTGGCCTTCTGTATTCACCTCTTTATGGTGAGGACAGAAGGTTTTTTTCGCATTCGCGCATATTTAAACGTCTAATCAGCTATTTTTTATGAAAATGATGGAACCTGTCTGTAAAAACATGTAGAATAAAGTCATTAAGCTTGAATGAAACGGGAGTGGATATAACCCATGCAAATTGATCCACGCAGTTCACGGCAATTACTGGAACTGCAACTGTCCAATAATATGAATAACCCTACGAGCGGATCAGGTGTGCAAGCCGGCTCGACGACTGATTTTTCGAATATGATGGATGGATTGTTACAGGCTGATACTGGGGGTCAAAACAATTCAGGGAATCAGGCTATGATCTCCAAGAGATCGAACGATGGTCTGTTGTGGCTGCAACTGGGTAGCACCTATAATCCAGATATCAATACAGTGAGTTCGACCCGAACAGATAGTCTGGAATCCTTGCTTGCTTTATCCAGTACAGGACAAGCCGACTCTGGCCAATCCGTACCCACCGATTTTGAATCACTTATCTCACAGGCAAGCAAGAAATACGGCGTACCTGAATCCTTAATCAAAGCCGTCATCGATACGGAATCAGGTTTTAACCCAAGCGTTGTCTCTACTGCAGGTGCTAAAGGTCTGATGCAACTAATGGATGGAACGGCAGCTGGACTCGGTGTGAGCGACTCCTTTGATCCAGGTCAAAATATTGATGCGGGAACCAAATATTTATCACTGCAGCTCCAGCGTTTTGGCGGGCAGGAGAAAATGGCTTTGGCAGCCTATAATGCTGGCCCGGGACGGGTGTCCAGACTCGGTGTCTCAAGCGATAATGAATTGATGAGTGTGCTTCATCGTCTACCTGTGGAAACACAGAATTATATTGCTAAAGTGGAACGAGCTCGCTCCAAATATACGATCTAGAACGGACATTTTCGGAGCATATCCCGAACAAAGAGAACCAACTGAAAAGACAGGCCTCTATGCCTGCTTCTGGTTGGTCTTTTTTTGTGTTGTACGGAGATCATGGTACAATGCTCACTATAGGTTGATGAACGAACTGATAAGGAAGGTGCACCTCGTTTTGAAATATTTTGATTATGCGGCAACGACACCTCCATATCCGGATGTGGTTCGCACGATGGCGGAAATTATGGAAACACAGTTCGGAAACGCGTCATCGATTCATGGATATGGAGAGCGGGCAGACCAATTACTGCGCCGGGCGCGCGCTGGCTGCGCTGCTGCAATCGGTGTGAAGGCAGATGAGATCGTATTTACATCCGGGGCAACCGAAAGTAATAATCTCGCGATCAAAGGGGCTGCACTCCGGTATTGCTCACGGGGGAAACATATCATAACCACGGCAACAGAGCACGCATCTGTGTATGAGAGCGTGCTACAGCTGCAGCAATGGGGTTGGGATGTCACTTTTATACCTGTGGATTCCAGGGGTGTCGTTACTGCTGAGCAGGTTCTGAAGGCTATCCGTTCGGATACGGTACTTGTTAGTTTGATGCATGTGAACAATGAGACCGGGGCGGTTCATCCGGTAGAGGAGATTGGCCATCAGCTGAAAAAAAATGCGCCGCGCGTCCTTTTTCATGTGGATGGTGTGCAGGGTTTTGGGAAAATGCACGTTGCACCTGCGGAGTGGAAGGTGGATCTGTTCAGCTTGTCCGCACATAAAGTTCGTGGACCCAAAGGTGCGGGGCTCCTCTATGTAAGAAAAGGTGTAGAACTTACTCCGCTTCTGTCAGGCGGTTCGCAGGAACATGGGCTTAGGGCAGGTACAGAGAACACGGCACTGATTGTGGGCATGGCCAAGGCGATGCGAATTGCGGCAGAGGCACAGATTGATTTTTCAAGGCGTATACGTATACTGCGTGACCGCGTCATGGAGACAATTACCGCCATCCCTGAGCTTCAACTCAACAGTACTCAAGAAGGAGCGCCACATATCGTACATTTCTCCTATCCTGGCATGAAGGCAGAAGTCGCGCTGCATACGCTCGAGCAACTTGGATGTACGGTGTCCACCCAGTCTGCATGTTCCTCGCGTTCGGCTGAGCCAAGCCGGGTGCTGCTTGCTATGGGTAGAGATGATGCTTGCGCTGCCGGGGGCTTGCGGATTAGTTTCGGTGATGAACATACAGAAGAAGATGCAGCTATGCTGGAAAAGGCACTGCATCAGATGGTGGCACAGCTGCGGCCACTCGAAAGGCGGATGTAAATTAAATGTTGAATTATGATATGCTGCTTCTCCGGTTTGGAGAGTTTATGTTAAAAGGGAAAAATCGTTCCCGTTTTGAGAAAACCATCATCACTCAAGTCAAGGCACTGCTTAAGCCTTATCCTGGAGCAAGCCTTCGCAAGGAATATGGTCGGGTCTACGTGGATCTTGGGGGCGAATCACATACGCAGTTGATCCCCGTATTGAAACGTGTATTTGGTGTGATGTCCATTAGTCCCGTGAAAGTAACACCATCCGAGATTGATGAAGTTGTGCAAACAGCGGTTGCGTTCATGGAAGAGCGTGCAGCTGAATTTGGGGAAGGCACTACCTTTAAGGTGAATGCACGGCGGGTATGGAAGGCTTTCCCGCACTCGTCTCATGAAACGAATCATTTAGTCGGTTCACCTATTTTACGCAAGTTTCAGCAACTGAAAGTGGATGTGCGTCATCCGGATATCGAACTGCGGGTAGAAATCCGCGAACAAGGAACTTATATTTTCAGTGAAGTGATTCCTGCTGCGGGGGGGTTCCCGCTTGGAACAAATGGTAAAGCAATGGTTCTTTTATCAGGAGGGATAGACAGTCCTGTAGCAGCATGGTCATCCATGCGCAGGGGATTAGAAGTGGAGTGTATACATTTTTACAGTTATCCGTTTACAAGTCAGCGGGCGAAGGAGAAGGTTATTGATCTGGCCCGCGCTCTTGCAGATCATGCGGGTACGATCAAGTTACATCTCGTTCCGTTTACGGAGATTCAAACCGCATTCACCCAGTTGGGTCAGGATAATCTGATTATTACATTGATGCGCCGTTCCATGTTACGAATTGCGACCAAACTGGCAGAACGTGAGCGGGCACTGGCGCTGATTACTGGAGATAGTCTGGGTCAGGTTGCAAGTCAAACACTTCCAAGTATGAATGTGATTGGACGTGCTACAGACCTGCCTCTGCTAAGACCACTGGTCATGATGGACAAACAGGAAATTATTTCAATTTCTAAACAGATTGGTACGTATGATATTTCCATTCTGCCTTATGAAGATTGCTGTACATTGTTTGTTCCAAGATCGCCATCAACTAATCCGAATCTACGGATTGTTGACAAAATCGAAGCGACGATGAGTCATCTGCCAGAATGGCTGGATCAAGCAGTAGAACAGACCGAAACGATTACTTTGCATGCTGGTGAGGCTTCGATGTTGACGGGTCAGCCAGAGGACAATGTCAGTGTAATGAAGGACGACTGGTTCTAGGTTTGGATTAGAGTAGACATAACAAATGAAATGTTAATTAAACACAGAACAGGACTGACCGATGAAAAAGAATCGGGTCAGTCCTGCTTTTTTTTTGAAGATATGCTTAATTTGAGAAAAGGCTTAAATGCGTAGATCCTTATATCTAATGCTTGTCTAAGCTGAGGAGCGCTGTCGTTTAGCTTGAGCTCTACTGCTAGCGGTACGTTTGCGATAACCGGCAAGCACAATGCCGCTAATCACCACAACGATGAACAGGATGCGTAGTGCCGGATGCTCGCTGAAAAAAGGCATGATCCGTTTCTCTTCGGTAATCATATTGGAGGCAGTGTAACCCAGTACAATGGCGCCAACATAAATAATCCAGGGGAAGCGGTTAATCAATTTGATGAACAAGGTGCTGCCCCAAACGATAATGGGGATACTGATCAGTAATCCGAGGATGACGAGTAACAGGTGTTGCTGCGCAGCCCCGGCGACGGCAATTACATTATCCAGTCCCATGGCAGCATCTGCGATAATGATCGTACGAACGGCCGTCCACAGTGAAGTCCCTGCTTGGATATCATTGTGCTCATCTTCCTGATCAGCCAGCAGTTTGTAGGCTATCCAGACGAGCAGCAGCCCTCCGATAAGCAGGAGCCAAGGTACTTTTAACAACCACAATACAACGACGGTAGCTGCAATTCGGATGAGTAGTGCGCCGCCTGTACCGTATAGAATGGCTTTCTTCTGTATGGAAGGATGCAAATTTCTAGCTGCAAGACCAATGACGATTGCATTATCGCCAGCCAAAATGAGATCGATAAAGACAACGTTCAACAAAGCCAGCCAGAATGCGGGACTAAACAGCTCCATGGCGTTATGTCACTCCTTATGTATTCTTCAATCACTAAGAATAGCATGTACATCTTTTACATACAAGTTAGAGTGGGGGGATGAGAAGATGGATACGCTATGGCTGTTAACTCAAATTTTAATGATTAATTTGGTGCTGAGTGGAGATAATGCGGTTGTTATTGCGATGGCAAGCAAAGATTTACCTCCGGCGCAACGTAAAAAGGCGGTATGGTGGGGTGCGTTTGGTGCAGTGGTTTTACGTTGCGTACTTACATTTGCAGCTGTGTTGCTGCTGGGCATTCCCTTTATCCAGGCGGCCGGCGGATTATTATTATTCTGGATTGCACTGAAACTGCTGCTTCAAAACGAAGATGAAGTACATATCCGCAATGCATCTACGACCTGGAAAGCGATTCAAACGATTCTGGTTGCTGATTTTGTGATGAGTTTGGATAATGTATTGGCGATAGCTGCTTTGGCAGATGGGGATCTGGCTCTGATTGTCATCGGAATTGCGATCAGCATCCCAATCGTTGTCTGGGGAAGTGGAATCATAGTGGGTTTGCTCAAGCGGTTTCCTATTCTGATATTTGCTGGATCAGGTATATTAGCTTTTACCGCAGGGGAGATGTTAATGAAAGATCCGAAGCTTGGGGAGTGGCTGGGAGGTATGGCTGCGCAAGCTCATGCAATGTTGCCGGCGGCTATGGCTTGTCTGGTTATGGCGGCGGGAGGAGCACGAAGATTCGTTCGCCGGAATGCGTAGATGTCACATGGGATGTAAAAGACGTTTATTTGGAGGGGTGTCCCATATGGACGCCCTTTTCTGTCTCAGATTAGATGTGTTATGTTTATTTTGACTGAGTTTGGACAACACTTTTTCGACATCAGTATAGTTTTTTGCAGAAACATCAGATACACTGTAAACAAGAATTGAAGCTTGTTTTTGCAATTAAAAATGTGTTCAGTGCTGGCATCCAGCACAGTATGGAGATTACATAGTTAATGAAAACAAGAGGTGATGAAGATGAAAAATGAAAAAGCCATTGGACTGTTCATTGTAATTGCCGGTTTTACCATTTTGCTCGGCAAATTAGGGGTCTTTGGATTTATTGGTCGAAATTTCTGGCCGTTGTTGCTTTTGCTGCCAGGGATAGCTCTATATGCATTGTTCTATGCCCGGATCTCGCCGTCCTGGTCATTGGTGCCTGCAGGCATCCTCACCGTATATGGTGTGCTATTTAGCATCACAAACATATGGGGCGCAGGGCTGATAAGAAACTTGTGGCCCGTACTTCTCCTCGGGATTGCAGCAGGTTTGTTAGGATATGGTATGCTTGAGCGGCGCAGACCCGAATATGTCTACCCCGCGGCACTCATCATTGGTGCAGTGTCCATCATATTATTGGCGTTTACGCTGCTCCAGACAGGTATCATTTATGTGCTTGCTGTTCTGCTCATTCTGGGCGGGTTCTGGCTACTTGTTGGACGAGGGCGTACAGGCCGACGCAAGGGGTGGTAAATATATCCAGTAAGTTCATGCGTAGTTTCGAGCGAAATATCTTGATTTTTACCTATGATAAACTATAATATAATGGATATAGACATGCGTCGGGTTATCACCGACGCTTATTTTGTGAGTAACCTGCGAATTTGCGGGAAGTTTAGTAGATAAGAATTGAAATTGGAAAGGATATGGATACAAACCATGCATTCAAGAGAACACATTCGCAATATTGCGATTATTGCCCACGTCGACCACGGGAAAACAACACTCGTCGACAAGTTGCTCCAGCAATCCGGTACATTCCGTGATCACGAGACGGTACAGGAGCGCGCAATGGACTCCAACGATTTGGAGCGTGAACGCGGTATTACGATTTTGGCCAAAAACACGGCTATAACTTATAAAGATTACCTGATCAACATTGTAGATACACCTGGACACGCCGACTTCGGTGGTGAAGTAGAACGGATCATGAAAATGGTTGATGGTGTATTGCTTGTTGTTGATGCTTATGAGGGCTGTATGCCACAAACGAAGTTCGTACTTCGTAAAGCACTGGAGCACAACCTGACTCCAATCGTTATCGTAAACAAAATTGACCGTCCAGCGGCTCGTCCGGCTGAGGTTATTGATGAAGTACTTGACCTGTTCATCGAACTGGGTGCCAACGATCAACAACTCGAATTCCCTGTCGTATATGCTTCCGCTTTGAACGGAACATCCAGCATGGAAGACGATCCCGCCAAACAAGATGACAACATGATGGCGATCTATGATACCATCGTTAGTCATATCCCTCATCCAACGGAGAACGTGGAAGAGCCACTGCAATTCCTCGTGACCCTGATGGACTACAATGAATACCTCGGACGTATCGCTATCGGTCGTGTAAACCGCGGCGTCATTCGTCAAGGCCAATCCGTTACCGTTATTATGCGTGATGGCAAAAGCAAAACAGCTCGTATCGAAAAACTGTTTGGTTTCCAAGGTCTGAAACGTGTTGAGACAGAGGAAGCTGGCGCAGGTGACATCGTTGCGATCGCGGGTATTAAGGATATCAACATCGGTGAAACGATTGCTGACCCGAACAACCCTGAAGCTTTGCCGGTTCTGAAAATTGATGAGCCAACATTGCAAATGACATTCCTCGTAAACAACAGTCCATTCGCAGGCCGTGAAGGTAAATGGGTAACTTCCCGTAAATTGCGCGAGCGTTTGTTTAAAGAATTGGAAACTGACGTATCCCTTCGTGTTGAAGAAACCGAGAGCCCGGATGCATTTATCGTTTCTGGACGTGGTGAGCTTCACCTCGGTATCCTGATTGAAAATATGCGTCGTGAAGGATATGAGCTTCAAGTATCCAAACCGGAAGTTATCGTCAAAGAAATTGACGGTAAGAAAATGGAGCCTCTTGAGCGCTTGTTGATTGATATCCCTGAAGAAAGCATGGGTTCCGTCATGGAGAGCCTGGGCGCACGTAAAGCAGAGATGGTTAACATGGTCAACAATGGTAGCGGTCAAGTACGTCTGGAGTTCCTGATTCCTGCACGTGGTCTGATCGGATACAGCACTAACTTCCTGACATTGACTCGTGGTTATGGCGTAATGAACCATGCATTTGACAGCTACGCTCCAGTCGTATCCGGTCAAGTGGGTGGACGTCACCAAGGTGTATTGATCTCCACTGAAACGGGTACATCTACGTTCTATGGAATGATGGGTGTTGAGGATCGTGGTACACTCTTCCTTGAGCCAGGAACAGAAATTTACGAAGGTATGATCGTTGGTGAGCATACACGTGACAATGATATCGTCGTGAACATCTGCAAAGAAAAACAACTGACTAACGTTCGTTCTTCGGGTAAAGATGATACGGTTAAAATTAAAACGCCGATTATCTTCTCGTTGGAGCAGGCGCTTGAATATCTGAATGAAGATGAATATTGTGAGATTACACCAAAATCTATTCGTCTTCGTAAAAAGCTTTTGAACAAATCCGAGCGTGAGCGTTCAGAAAAACAACGCAAAATGGCTCAAAATAACGCGTAATATCCCTCTAGCCTAAGAGATACAAAAGTCAGTGTTTGAGGGGACATTATTGCATGATGGAACGATTCCTGACTCTCGCCACGGGTAGTGGAGGGAGAGGAATCGATTCTGTAGAAGCGAAGCGTTCGCCTTTGTCCCCGAATTTCAACACTTGATAGAGTGTTCATAGAAATGCGGGGACAACAGCGATCAAAAGAACGATCCGAACCCGGAACGGTCGAACGAGCGACGATGAATCTCATTGTGCAACACTAAAGTCCCTCTAATGATTGAATTTTGTACAGCATGATCATGAAAGGAGATGCCTTAACATGCAAGCATGGTTTGCATCAAACCCGATCATTGCCTATATCGTCATCTTTGTACTCATTACTTACGTGTATAACAAGGTCTTTCGGGTACGTCAGAAATTGCCGATCGGTAAGGAAATTGTGTTGTATATATTGATGGCGATGGGCACATTCATGCTTCTTATTTTTCAGATCGACAAGTTACCTATCATTCAATGTTTGCTGGTTGCTGTAGGTCTGATGCTGTTAGTGCGTGTGCGTTATTTCATTGAAGGTCGTCAGAAGAAAAAAGCGGAAGCTGCCGCTCGAAACTCATAATGCTGTCTAAGCACAAACACATCCGTTTTCCCCTAGGGAAAGCGGTTGTGTTTTATATAGACCAAACAGATGTGATAAAGGTGTTGAGAACATGAACTCAAATTCAAACGGACTGCCTCCACGGAGACAAGCTCCGAATTCATCTAGCCATTCAGGCAATAAAAGCAGTAAGGGCAAGCAGCCGAAGAAGAAAAAACGTATGCGTGGTTTCGTCAGAGTATTTCTGAGTGTGCTAATTATTGGTATTCTGGCAGGTGCGGGGTATGTGTACTGGATATATAACGAGGTCGCGAATACAGGCGTGGATAAGCCGGTTCCACCAGGTATGTCCGCTTCAACAAAACCGCTGACGATGTTACTGCTAGGTACAGATAATCGGCCCGAAACAGGTACATTTCTGTCGGATGTTGTAATGGTTGCTGCACTCAATCCGAATACGAAGACGGCGACGGTAGTATCTTTACCTCGGGATACGCGCATTCAGCTTGATGGATACAAGTCAAACAAACTGAACGCCTATTATCCGCGGTTTAAAACACAAGAAAAGTCCTCTGGCAAAAAGGCAGAGGATCAAATGAAGGAATTGATGGGTAAATACCTCGGTGTGGATATTAACTATACAACCGTTCTGAACTTTCAGGCTTTTCGTGACGCGATAAACGCTGTGGGTGGAGTGGATGTTACGGTGGATAAGAACATGTGCTACCGAGACACGGCCGACAATACGGATATCAATCTGAAGGCAGGCCCCCAACATTTGGACGGCAAAGAGGCACTTGATTTTGTTCGCTATCGCAAGTCCAACTGTAAGCCAAAGACGGCAGAATCCAACGATTTTGATCGCAACAAACGGCAGAGCCAGGTGATGAATGCGATGCTGGATCAGATGAAATCGCTTGGGGGCATTACGAAGATTGGCAAAGTGATTAGTGCGGTAGATAAAAACATGACCACGGATGTGGAATCCGAACAAATGAAAAATTTTATTGCTACCTATTGGAATATTTCTACTTCAGACGTACACTTTACTCCGGTAACCGGGGAGTGGAGAAGTCCTTATGTATATGTTAATGAGACTGAACTTGCTAATGCCAAGCAAGCGCTGCAAGATACACTTTCAGGTAAAGTAGCGGCGTCATCCCCGAAAGAATAGATTAACGTTTTGGGGATTGGAAGAGCGGTTCGCAGTATGCTATAATATCATCAACCAAGATAAGAATTGCATAACGAAGGTCAGGGGGCTGGTTGAATGTCCGAAGCCGTCACACAATTAACCGAATCTCTTTTACAGCAATTCACGAACGAGACCTTTGTTCTTCTGAACACCGTGGACGTAGAATCCGGAGGTCCCACTTCAACAGCAATCTCTTGGATTTATGCTGAAAATGCATCTACGTTTCGTTTGGCGATTGATCATCGTTCACGTCTGGTAAACAACATGATACACAATCCGTTGATTACGATTACCGTTTTTGGTGAAGAAATGGTGTATGCAGTGAATGGACGTGCGTCGGTGCGACAAGATCCGTTACAGGATGTACCTTTTAAGATGTGCTGTTTCGACATTACCATTGAAGCGGTGAGGAATGCCTTGTTTTATGGTGCTCAGCTGTCCTCTGTGCCTCAATTTGTCAAAATATATGATCAGCGTGCTGCAGAGAAGCTTGATGAGCAAGTCTTTGCAGCCATGAAAAAAGCCTAGTGAGAGATCACTGGGCTTTTTGTTGTCTTTTTTCAGATGTGTGTTGCTGCATGTATTGATCTTGAGCGGGTTCATCCGGGTTTTGACGAACTTTGACGTCTTTTGGAAGCTGCGGAATGATGCGGCCTACCATATCGGCGAGTTCTGAAGCGAAACCGGATATAGGATGTCCCTTGCGGATATGCTCCCCAATTTCTTTGATACGTTCAGTGACGTCAGCATCGGCAGTTACAATGGAATCCACACCTTCCGGGTCTTTACGCAAGGCTTCTGCAACAGCGTATTTAATGGTGCCAACGCGTGCCCGTTCGAGATCACCGTCGACATCAATGCCGACCACAGCTGTGTTTCCGAGTATGACGCAATTAGCATCCTGTACACCCTCAACTTGCTTGGCAAGAGCTTTGAGGTGACTCGCTCGTTTTTTATTGCTCATTGAGCCAGTTTCAGTATCATCTGTAACATTGAGGTCATGAACTTCGCCTGTATTTTCGTTCAATTGATCCAGGCGCGAAGGATTCATTCGATCTTCTTGCTGTGTTGTTATATTTCCTCCATAACTTCTTGGATGCATCTCATGCTGTTCCTGTGAGGCGTTACGTGTAGAACCATTACAGCCTGTAAGTATGCAGATGAGAAGCAGTGTGCATATCCCCATTTTCATAAATGTTCATCCTTTCTTGGAGTTTTTCAGAATGGTTGACAATTATTTTGCCCTAGTCGAATACATTTATGTATAGGAGCATGATTGTCCATGCAGCTGCTGAAGATCACATGATCAAGAAGAGCTCGGGAATGAAGGGAAACGGAAGGCTCGAACAGAGCATCTTCGTCATTCCCGAGAACACGTTCCAGCCCATGCCTTTAACGACGCCGCTTTGGAGGGGATTGAATGAAAAAGATTTTTGTATTGGATACCAACGTGCTTCTGCATGACCCCAATGCCATATTTGCCTTTGAGGAACATGAGGTAATCATTCCCGCGGTTGTACTGGAGGAGATTGACTCCAAAAAAAGAAATGCCGATGAGATCGGCCGTAACGCGCGCAACGTGTCCAGATTACTGGATGGACTGAGGGAATTGGGTCACCTACACAGTGGCGTACCCCTTGCGAATGGAGGCAATCTGAAAGTTGAGCTTAATCACCGAAGTTTTGTGAAAGTTCAGGAGATGTTCGGGGAAGTGTCCAATGACAATCGAATCTTGGCCGTCGCGCTGAATTATCAGATTGAAGAAAATGAAAAAGAACTGGTGGAGCGACAAGTTGTTCTTGTCAGCAAAGACGTTCTGGTACGGATCAAGGCGGACGTATTAGGACTGTTCACACAGGATTACTTATCGGATCGCACGGCAGGACTCAGTGAGATGTACCCGGGATATACGGCGCTGAAAGTTCACCCGTCAGTCATCGATGAGTTTTACACATATCGTTTCTTACCGATCAAACCGTTGCAGCTGTCCTACTCGCTCTACCCGAATGAATTTGTCATTCTGAAAGACGAGATGGGCACGAATAAATCCGCTTTGCTCAAAGTGAATACAGAAGGTACCAAGCTGGAACCGCTGTTTCTCAGCAATGATAATGTCTGGGGCATAAGCGCTCGTAATGCACAACAACGAATGGCTCTGGAACTCTTGTTGAACGATGATATTCCGCTCGTAACGATTACTGGCAAGGCAGGTACCGGTAAAACGCTCCTTGCATTGGCAGCAGGTCTATTAAAAGTCGAGGATGATCACAAATACAAAAAGCTGCTGATCGCCCGACCTGTCGTGCCGATGGGCAAAGATATTGGTTATCTGCCAGGGGAGAAAGAAGAGAAGCTACGTCCGTGGATGCAGCCAATCTATGATAATCTGGAGTTTTTATTTGATACGAAAAAGGCAGGGGATATTGATAAGATTTTGATGGGCCTCGGCAGTATTCAGGTAGAAGCACTTACTTATATCCGCGGAAGATCCATTCCCGGCCAATTCATCATTATTGATGAAGCCCAGAACTTGTCTCGTCACGAGGTGAAAACGATCGTATCCCGCGTAGGGGAAGGTAGTAAAATTATTTTGATGGGTGACCCGGAACAGATAGACCATCCTTATCTTGATTCTGCAAGCAACGGGCTGACCTACATTGTGGAGCGTTTTAAACAAGAGGGAATCAGTGGACACATTATGTTGGAAAAAGGAGAACGTTCCAAGCTGGCGCAACTTGCAGCAGACTTGTTATAGTAAGCTTTTTTCCAGTTCATATCTGGATTTATTTCCCGGAAAATGTTCTACATGAGAGCCGACTGCTGAAGTCGGCTTTTTTGCTGAAAAAATAAAAATCACTTGTTGTACAGAACTGGATATGCTCGTAATATGCAAAATACAAGAAAAGTGTTTTTTGGCAGGGTAGGACAAGAGTACTGCATATTTGTTACAATAATTGTTGCGGTAAATACGAATGAAGTTGATCTAAGGGGGAGAGTGAATGAAGCGTAGACATCAGGTTGTTTTATTTGCAGTGCTGCTGCTTTCGCTAACGATCCTTTCACCTAGCTTTGATTTTAGAGATTCACAGCATAATCTGGCACGAAATCAAGAGAAAGATACATATCCGGGTGGTTCATCCCGGAATGAGGATACACGAGCCTCTCTTCATGTGGTGGTATCCATGACCAAAGAGGAGTTTGCTTCGTTTCAGGAAGTAGCTAAAGAAGTGGCGGCTTCTCGTTTTGTTGAGGTTAATGTTCGCAATGTGGAACCTTATAAATATAAAGAGGTATTAGATCAGGAGTTTTCTTTGGGTGAGAACGGAGATATTATTCTGCTGAATAGTGACCAGGTACAGTATTATGCGAGAAAAGGATATTTGCTTCCTCTGAATGGGACTTCGCTCTCCAAGTTAATTGGGGATACAATTGTTGAACTGCGGGGAATGACAGAATGGAACGGGTATCAATGGGCGATGCCCTTTGATTTTGATCCTTATGTGATGGGAGCAACATCCACATACCTGAACAAGACAGGGTCACCTGCGTTCCCTCTAAACAGCGAGCACTGGTTCAAGCTGATCAGGCAGTCTCAAACAAAGAGTACTCCTTTGATTTCGATGAATATAGATGATTTATACGGAGCAAGTGCGTGGATGAGTTATTTACCGCCGGGGATGAGTCCTGACCAGATTTTAAGAATGCAACCTGCATCAATGACAAATGAATTTCAACAGGGAGTTAGTTTGCTGAGCGAGCTTCAACCCCATATTCTGACCATGTCTGTCGATCCATTATTATCTGCTTCGGATTACAGGGTGCAGACTCCGATGTTTGTATCTACACTTTCTCGTATACTTCGTACAGATGAAGCCGCCAAAGGTCAGGGTACATTTGTCTCGCCTGTTTCGCTACAGGCTCTGCAGGCGGTAGAATCCAGAAGTCTGGTCATTACGGCTGGATCTGTGGAGACGGACGCAGCAAGTCGATGGATTGAGGGGATGTCGTCTGCAGCAACGCAGAATAAGTGGGTTAAACAAACCAAGCGCTTACCTGCGAGGCAGCAAGAGATGGAGAAGGAAGCCGGAAATATTGAAGGTCGGTATAGCATGGTTCACAATCAATCCTGGTTCTCCAAAGAGTACAGCTCCGTGCAATTGGCCGAAAACAGATCAATGATCACTCGCTTTCAAAAGCGGGTGCAGCAGGTTCTCCAAGGGGAGATTAGTGCTGCACAGTATATTAACAGCATTAGAAAAGCGATAAAACCCTAAAACGAAATGGCTAATTTCACTTCTAAAACACCTTCATCTGTAGAAACATCCGTAGCTTTGACAAAGGATAGAATTTTTTGTGGATAAAAACCGAGGTCGAACTCCTTCTCGAGCATTCTGCGTGTTGTGTCTGGCAGTTCAAGCTGATTGAATACCAGTTTATCCACATGAAAGCGAATGGAATTTTGTGGTTCATTCTCTACCGTATAGTGCCCTTCTATACTTAATTGTAATTGATCACGCTGACCAGATGCTGTAATTTTATCCTGATCAAATGTAAAGGCGAAATCTTCAAAGATTACATTTTGTGAACGCAGAAAAGTATTTAATTCATCCTGACCGATACGAATGGTATACGTGGTTCCCGTGGTAGATATGGCGCCGTTTTGTTTCTGGATAAAATCGGGCAGGTTCTGCATGGCTGATGCCAATGCTTTGAAATAACGTTTCACTTCGTATATACCGATGTTTTCCCAATATAGTGTTAGTTCATTCATTAATTTTTGGATAGCTGCCGCGTCACCGCTGGCGGTTATTTGCTTATCTACTTCCTTTTGCAGTGAGGCTACTCTTGTTCGCTGGTTCTGCAGGTTGTTTTTCATCTCTGTAAGTTCAATAGAGGTTTGACGGATTTGGTTCGACGTTTGCTGCAGTTGTTTATAGCGAGACTGATACTTGTCCAGAACGGCTTGGTCTCTGCCGATGATGATCTGATAGTAGTCGTACAGAACAAACAGATCTTTGAATGATCTTGCTCCAAGCACCGTCATGAGCAGGCTGTCACGCTCCCCTGTGTAATAAGATCGAACGACAGTTCCTGCTCGGTCTTGCTGGATATGTATTTCCTTTTCTTGTTGTAGCAGCTTGGCGGTCAGTGTCTCATGCTGCTTGGCTAATTCTTGCTGTTTTTCTGCAATTCGTTTAATCTCATGATCAATCTCTACAATAGATAATGTTTTTTGCAAAATGGCCTGTGTGTCCTCCGGTGAGGATTCTCCATATACATATGATGATGCAGGCTGTACAAACAATATTATAATGAACAAGATGGCGGTTAAACCATATCGATACTTCACAAGCATTCTCCCTTCTTTAATTCCTTGCACAATCCCATAGACGAGTTCTCTTCCAAACAATATATGAAATGGATACGTAAAATATCCTTAGTGGTTACATAACACCATATCTTCATATGTAATCTGAAAAAACAAAAAAGCAACCCGACAACAAGAGCCGGATTGCTTTGATGCTGCTGGCGGATTAAAGCGGCAGTCCCATTTCGAATACAGTCCAGTAGCTGAACCCTGTGAACGTTACGATCATATAACCCCAGAAGAGCAATATATACGTACGTTCTGTAAACTTCAAGTATCCCAAAAGGACAAAAAACGCAGTCTGCAGGAAGAAAAGTAAAGCCATTTCGACTAAATCTCCTGCAAAAGCCATCAGGCCAATCGCAAGCGTGAAGAACCCGAGTACCCGAAACATGCGTGCCACGGTAAATCCTCCTCTCTTATGTACGTTCATAGATTGTCTACACAACATTATACCGAGAAAGGAAAAAGGTGTAAACAAATTTGGGTATGAAAGCGAATTCTTTTTTGTGGGCTCAGGATTAGAAGTAGGCAGAATTATCATGATTACGTATGAGGGAACCTGAATATGGAAATACATTTTAGTATGAAAATCAATTCTATGAACTCTATGAGAGGCATAAGAATGAGTAAGCAACTTTTATACCTAATTCACATAACGGGTTACCGGTTATGGGGACGGTTATTTCAGGATGGTGTTAGGAGGGTATTATAGCATGACTGCAGTGAGACAGGATGCTTGGAGTACAGAGGACGATTTGATTTTGGCAGAGGTTACATTGCGTCATATTCGGGAAGGTAGCACGCAGCTAGCGGCTTTTGAAGAAGTAGGAGAAAAAATAGGTAGAACTTCTGCCGCATGTGGATTTCGTTGGAACAGTTGTGTACGTAAGAAGTATGAATCAGCCATTAGTAATGCTAAAGCGCAAAGACAAAAACGCAGTTACCTTCGCAAACAGCCGGCAATGCTGGGTCCACAGGTTGCTGCACTGGCAACAATGGACGCGGAGGAGGGGATCTTTAAGTCCGACGGTTTATCGGATGAATCCTTATCTATGGATGCGGTGATCCGTTTCCTGCGGCAATGGAAAGGTACGGTGCAGGAGAGTAACCGTCAGCTTAAAATGCTGGAGAAGGAATTGCGAGAGAAGGAAGACGAATTGCTGGAACTGCGCTGTGAGAACGACCGGCTCTCCAAGGAAGTGAACGAGGTTCAGACCGATTATCGTGTGGTTAACGATGATTACAAAGCATTGATCCAGATTATGGATCGTGCACGCAGGCTTGCCTTTTTATCCGAAGAAGAAGAAGAGCAGAAGACAAGGTTCAAAATGGACGCTAACGGGAATTTGGAACGGATTGAGTAATAAGATTCAATGTGAGTGTAATATCGTAATCATATACCCGCCAGACCTCCGTGATGTTACGGCAGGTATGACGGGTTTTTAGTTGTACGTATTTTGTTCTATTATAGATAGGAGAAGGATCAGGTGAAGCATACAGAGGAAATAGTGAATAGATGAAATGATGAGGGCAGGGGGATTACATGATTATAGATGTAGTAGGAGCGGGCTCGTTGGGACTTCTATATGGAGGCAAGCTGCAAGCAGCTGGCGAATGTGTACGTTTCTGGACTAGAACATCGGAACAGGCTGATCAGCTTAAGCAAAAGGGATTTAAAATTACAGAGAAAGATGGAGAGGTGTGTATCAGGCCAGGTGAGACTCAGGCTTATCCAATATCCAAGCTGACAGAGTATTGGAACAAGATACCGGGAGACTGGACGCTGCTCACGCTGAAGCAAACCCATATTGATGATTTTATTGCACGGATAAAGAAACTGGAAGGTCAGCATACATTAAAGATGGCTTGTTATCAAAATGGTGAGGGACATTTGGAGAAGTTGAAGGCTGCTTTGCCATCTTCACTGTTATGTAGTGCGATTACCACAGAGGGGGCGAAACGTAGCGAGGATCAAGTGCATCGGGCTGGTATAGGAGAAACACGTCTGGGTGTAAGTCATATTTTAACGGCCACAGATATAGAGAAATCGGATAAACAACAAATATTTACTTTAGCGAAGAGGTTGCAACAGGCAGGATTTGACTGTACAGTGTCGAATGAAATCGATAAGCTGATATACAGAAAACTGCTGATTAATGCCGTCATTAACCCGCTTACGGCAATATGGAGAATACCCAATGGTGAATTGCTTCACAAGATGGAACGAATCCGAATAATGCGTCAGCTGTACGATGAGGCGTTGACCGTATACGGGGCTATGGGCATTCAATTGGAAGGGGATTTGTGGCAGCAGATCAAGGAGGTATGTCAAGATACCGCTACCAACACGTCATCGATGCTTGCAGATGTTCTACATAAGCGCACAACAGAGGTTGAATCAATTAATGGATCGATGATAAGAATGGCAGAGCGGCTCAATGTAAAGGTACCTACACATGAAATGCTTCTTCATCTGATCCAAGGTATGCAATCAGAAGGGGTGACTTAATGGGATTTTTCATTGTTTTGAGCATTCTGCCCTTTTTTCCGTTTTTTCTCGTGTATTGGGGCATGATGGTATGGAAGAAAGATAAACCAGTTGCATTGCGAACAGCAATGGATGTCACGACATTTTTTCTTATATTTTCCGTGTCAGCGTTATTCAACTTAACATTTGATTCGAATTTCGGTTTTTATCTGACATTAATACTCATACTAATAGCGCTTGGTTTTATCGGAGGTGCGCAAAATCGACTAAAAGGTAAGGTCGATGGGGGAAGAATGTTCCGGGCCGTATGGCGCATGGCATTTGTAATGATGAGTTTTGGATATGTTTTGTTTACTTTATTTGGATTATTTAGATACATTATGAATCAGATGTAAGGTTACATAACGCAAAATCACAAAAAGATGTGTCGATTTTGTCGAAAACTGAAAAAAACATTACTTTCTGAAAAAGTAATGTAGATTTTTTTGACCGGTGGTTGTATAATCTATAAACATAAACCACATCAATTTAGGGGGAAAAAGTTAGATGAAAAGGAAAAGTCTATTAGTCCTTTTGACGCTGATCTTGGCGTTCGGTACCGTACTTGCAGCGTGCGGATCGAAAAATGAAGGCACAGGTACCAAAACAGATAACAATTCTGCAAGCGGAGAAAAGGGTCTTGCCAAAGATCAAGTTCTGAAAATCAACTTAACGGCTGAACCTCCTACCTTGGACCCGGCTCAAGCCAAAGACAGCCAAACCAACACAGTACTGAAGTTTTTGTATGAGGGCCTCGTGCGTATCGATGACAAGGGCAAAGAAGCTCCTGGTATCGCTACGAAGTGGGACATTTCTGAAGATGGTTTGAAATATGTTTTCAACCTGAACCCAGAAGCAAAATGGAGCAACGGTGATGCTATTACTGCAGAAGACTTTGCACGTTCTTGGGAACGCGCTTTGAAACCGGAAACAGCTTCTCCATATGCATACCAATTGTACTACATCAAAGGCGCTCAAGCTTTCAACGAAGGTAAAACTAAGGACTTCTCACAAGTAGGCGTTAAAGCTAAGGACGAACATACGCTTGAAGTGACGTTGGAAAATCCTACTCCTTACTTCTTGGGTCTGACAGCTTTCTATACGTATTACCCAGTACACAAATCTGCTGATACCAACAAAAAATTCTTCTCTGATTACAAAAACATGATCGTTAACGGACCATTTGTAATGGATCAATTCGCTAAAGGTCAAAAAATTGTTGTGAAGAAAAATGAAGGTTACCATGCAGCAGCTGACATTAAATTGACTCAAGTTGATATGTCCCTGACAAGCAGCAGTGCTTCCGAACTGCAAGCTTATAAATCAGGTCAATTGGACTATAGTGGTGCACCTAATGGTGAAATTCCTACAGACCAAATCCCTTCTTTGAAGGCCGAATTACCTAATGAATTTAAAGCTACAGGTATTGCAAGTACTTACTACTACCTGTTCAATTTGAAAGAAGCACCATTTAACAATCTTAAGATTCGTAAAGCTTTTGCAATGTCTATCAACCGTCAGTTGATTGTTGACAAAGTAACACAAGGCGGACAAATTCCTGCATTCGGTTTTGTACCTCCAGGTATCCGTGGTGAAAAAGGTCAATTCCGCGATGAGCACAAAGATGATTACTTCGCTGAAAATGTAGAAGAAGCAAAAAAATTGCTTGAAGAAGGTATGAAAGAAGAAGGTTATACAACATTGCCTGCACTTACTCTGATCTACAACACAAGTGATAACCATGCAAAAATTGCTTTGGCTATTGCTGACATGTGGAAACAAAACCTTGGTGTTGATGTGAAAACAGAAAACCAAGAGTGGGGCGTATTCCTTGAGAATCGTCAAAACCAAAACTTCCAAATCGCTCGTGCAGGCTGGTCTGCTGACTACAGCGATCCGTACAACTTCTTGGAAATGTGGACTACTGGCAACACAAACAATGATCCAAAATTCAGTAATGAACAATTCGACAAAGATGTTAAAGAAACTGTGAAAACAGCTGATCCTGCAAAGCGTATGGCGGCATTTGCTGACGCTGAGAAAGTCTTGGTACAAGATGAAATGGCTGTATTGCCAATTTACTACTACACTAACGTTTCCTTGACTAAGCCTTACCTGAAAGGTGTACAACTTGATTTCAGTGGAGCAATTGACTTCACTCGTGCGTATCTGGAAGAAAAATAAGTTGTTCTGAAGTCTAATATGCTTGCTTCGGGATGTATATGTGGTTCTCCATATATATCCCGATTTTTTGTTTGCTCATCAATTTTCCTTATTATTCTTGAAATTTCCGATAAATGGATTGGACATTATTTGTGTCTGATTCTACAATCGATTTGTATACAAAATATTGTTTGTGGAGGTGTGCAAGGGTTGGTTAAGTACGTTTTGAAAAAACTGCTATTTATGCTGCTATCGCTTTTCATACTCGCATCAATGACTTTCTTCTTGATGAAGGCCATTCCTGGCGACCCGTTTACTTCCGAGAAAAAAGTATCGCCTGAGATTCGGGCACTTTTGGAGGCGAAGTACGGACTGGACAAGCCAATGTATGAGCAATATCTGAAGTATATGGGTGGAATTGTCCAAGGGGACCTCGGTGTTTCAATGAAGTATCTGAATCGTGATGTATCCGATATGATTGTGGAAACATTCACTGCTTCATTAAAAATTGGTGTGTTTGCGATCATTATTTCAATTATTGTGGGTGTATTGCTCGGTCTCATCGCCGCAGTATATCACCGTAAACTTATTGATGATATCACCATGATTTTAGCTGTTATCGGTATTGCGGTTCCAAGCTTTTTGCTTGCATCGCTAATACAGTATGTATTTGCGTTCAAGCTTGGATGGTTTAATGTCATGGGCTTTGACGGACCGCTCGACTATGTACTGCCTGTTGCAGCCTTGTCTGCATCGCCAATTGCCTTTATTGCGCGTTTGACGCGTTCAAGCATGTTGGAGGTTTTACACGCGGATTATATCAAAACAGCGAAAGCCAAAGGCTTGAAATGGCCTGCGATCATGTTTAAACATGTTCTGCGTAATGGTATTTTGCCAGTTGTTACGTATGTTGGACCAATGACAGCAAACATCATTACAGGTTCAGTAGTTATTGAACAAATTTTCAATATCGGTGGGATCGGTAAAGTATTTGTTGAAAGTATCACGAATCGTGACTACACCTCGATTATGGGTATTACCATTTTCTATGGTATTCTCTTGATGTTTGCACGTTTCCTTACAGATATCGTTTACGTATTGGTAGATCCTAGAATTAAGCTGGAAAGCCGGAAGGGGGCATAACGTTGTCTGGCACAAAGAATAACAATAATGGAACGGCGAACACTGACCTGAACAGTCAGGCAGCGGTGAAGCCGCAAGAAAGTATATCCCTTTTTAGAGACGCAATGTACAGACTGGCAACGAATAAAGCTGCAATGATTAGCCTTAGCGTGCTGGTGCTTGTTGTACTGTTTGCTATATTTGGACCCACTTCTTTGTTTACAAAGTACAATTATTACTCTAATGACTTGCTTAATTCGAATGCTGCTCCCAGTGCGGAACACTGGTTCGGCACGGATGATCTGGGTCGTGATGTGTGGGTAAGAACATGGGTCGGCGCACGTGTGTCCCTGACGGTTGGTCTGGCTGCGGCGTTGATTGACCTTGTGATCGGGGTTATCTATGGTGCGATCATGGGTTACTATGGTGGACGAGTTGACGGAATTATGAATAAGTTCTCCGAGATTTTGTACTCTTTGCCTTACATGTTGGTTGTTATCCTGTTGCTGGTTGTTTTGGAGCCAAGTCTTACAACGATTATTATTGCCCTTACCATTACAGGCTGGATTAGTATGTCCTGGATTGTTCGTGGTGAGATTATGCAACTCAAAAATAGAGATTTTATCCTTGCTGCAAGATCGATGGGTGCAAGTACAGGACGTCAATTGTTCCGCCACTTATTGCCAAATGCAGTTGGACCGATTATCGTTACCTTGACATTGTCTATTCCAAATGCGATCTTTGCTGAGGCATTCCTGAGTTTCCTCGGTCTGGGTGTATCTGCACCAAGATCTTCCCTGGGATCCATGATCAATGACGCACTTACAGGCTGGACACTGTATCCATGGCGGATGTGGTTCCCTGCTGGTCTGATGGTTATTACAATGCTTGCATTTAATTTGCTCGGTGATGGATTGCGTGACGCACTTGATCCGAAATTACGTAAATAGAAAGAGGAGGTGGGATTATGGAGCCGATTTTAACAGTCAAAGACTTAAGCGTATCGTTCTCAACGCGCTCGGGTGAATTTGATGCCGTTAAAAATGTGAGTTTCGAAATTGGCAAAGGTGAAACGCTGGGGATCGTGGGTGAATCGGGTAGTGGTAAGAGTGTTACCGCTCAAACGATCATGAAATTGATCCCCTCCCCGCCTTCGAAGGTTAAGAGCGGAGATATTACGTTTCACGGGCAGGATCTGTTAAATAAAACAGATAAACAAATGGAATCCATTCGTGGTAAAGATATCGGTATGATCTTCCAGGATCCTATGACATCCCTGAATCCTACGATTAAAATTGGTAAACAGATTACGGAAGTATTGCGTAAACACCAAAATATGTCCAAGCAAGCAGCCAACAAAGCTGCACTAGAAATGCTTGAACTTGTAGGTATTAAAAATGCAGCCATTCGTATGAATCATTATCCGCACCAGTTCTCTGGTGGTATGCGTCAGCGTGCGATGATTGCGATTGCGCTCGCTTGTCGTCCATCTTTGCTGATTGCGGATGAGCCGACTACAGCACTGGACGTTACAATTCAAGCTCAAATCCTGGATGTCATGAAAGACATGCAGCAAAAGCTCGGAACTTCAATTATGTTGATTACACATGATCTTGGCGTTGTAGCCGGCATGTGTGACCGTGTGGTTGTCATGAAGGAAGGCGAAGTTGTCGAAACAGGAACAACAGCTGAGATCTTCAGCAACCCGCAGCATCCTTATACCATTAAGTTGTTGAACGCTCTTCCGCGTCTGGACGAGCCGAAAAAGGAAAAGCCAACTCCGGTAGGTATTGTCAAAGGTAGTAATAAACCTTTGGTTCAAGTGAAAAACCTGAAACAATACTTCAACCTTGGTAAAGGTAATATCCTCAAAGCTGTAAATGACGTGAGCTTTGACATCTTTGAAGGAGAAACGCTTGGTGTTGTAGGTGAGTCAGGTTGTGGTAAATCTACAACTGGACGTACGATTTTACGTCTTTACGAGCCAACTGGCGGAAATGTTAACTTCAACGGTACGGATATTTACAAGTTGTCTCCGCGCAAGATGAAAGAAATGCGTAAAGACATGCAGATGATTTTCCAAGATCCGTATGCCTCACTGAATCCGCGTTTTAACGTTATGGATATTATCGGGGAGTCTCTGGACATTCACGGTCTGGCAGCAAGCTCTAAAGAGCGTAAGAGACGGGTAGAAGAGTTATTGGATCTCGTAGGCCTCAACCCGAGCCATGCTTTGCGTTATCCGCATGAATTCTCCGGTGGGCAAAGACAGCGGATCGGGATCGCGCGTGCACTTGCCGTTGACCCTAAATTTATCATTTGTGATGAGCCGCTTTCTGCGCTGGATGTATCCATTCAAGCCCAGGTCGTTAAATTGCTTGAAGAGCTGCAGCAGCGTCTTGGATTGACGTATCTCTTTATCGCCCATGACTTGTCCATGGTTAAACATATCAGTGATCGTGTTGCTGTTATGTACATGGGTAAAGTGGTGGAATTGGCAGAGAGTGAGGAATTGTACGCCAACCCGATTCATCCATACACCAAAACATTGCTTTCTGCTATCCCTGTTCCAGATCCGGAAGTAGAAGCGAACAAACGCCGAATTTTGTTGCCGGATGAGCAATCTAGCCCGATTCAAAATGATTCAGGCGGTTCTAAAAACGATCCGTATAATTTGGAAAACGCTCAATTGATTGAGGTTTCCAAAGGTCACTGGGTTGCAGAACCTTACGTATAATAGTTTCGAAAACGAATATGCTATTATATACATCATAACCGCCGATTAAATCGGCGGTTTTTTTATATTATTTGTGACTTTGCTTTGACGAAGAGCTATTGAATTCGGTACAATCAAGGAAGGCTCTTTAGAAGCAGAATAGGAGGCAGACCTCATGAAAGGGATTACCGAGGCGCTCCGCAGCGGATCACAGCTTGCAGAAGATTATATCTGTAAGGCAGATGCTGCGCGAAGCCTTTATGAATATGACATTCGCTGGGAAAACGGCCTCCACGCGCGTGCTGAATGGCTGAAACAATCGGAGCATACACGTGTTGACCGTCATGAACTGGCGGCGTATTTACGTTTATATAATAAGCGAGTAAATGATCATGACAAGGTTCATGCTTCCATTACTCGCCTTGTTGAAGAGGATGCAATAGTCGTTACCGGAGGACAACAGAGCGGCCTCTTCACCGGACCATTGTTCGTGATATATAAAGCGGCAAGTGTGGTTGCTGCTGCGCGTGAAGCGGAACAGCAGCTGAAACGTCCCGTTATTCCAGTATTCTGGATTGCAGGTGAAGACCATGACTGGGATGAGGTTAACCATACGTTTTTGCCGGATTCCCAAGGAGACATTCACAAAATCAAACTTCAAGGGCATTTTACGGGAAGAGATTCAGTAAGTCATGTGGAAGTGAAATGGGAACAGTGGAAGACGGCACTGGAGCAAGTAGAACTTTTATTACCTGATACAATCCACAAGCCCGGTTTAATGAAAATGATTACGGAAATTCATCATTCCAGCACGAATCTGAGTGATGCGTTTGCGCGAATGATATCCACTTTGTTTGCAGGCACCGGACTGGTACTGATGGATGCTGCCGATCCGGAATTACGGAAGTTGGAGAAGCCTGTATTTGAGCGTTTGATTCGGGAGAATGATTCGTTACGTTCAGCTTATTTACAAGGAGCATCGCTTGTTGAACAAGCAGGTTATGCCATGCCAGCAGAAGTGGCGGAAGATGGGGCCAATCTTTTTTATATTCATGAGGGCACCCGTTTGCTATTGACGATAAAAGATAACTTGTATCAAGATCGCAAAGGGCTGGTATCCTTTACGGAGGGGCGCTTGTTACAAGAACTGGCGGATCATCCTGAGCGTTTCAGTAATAATGTACTCACCCGGCCACTCATGCAAGATTCATTGCTTCCTGTGGCAGCTGTAATTTTAGGTCATGGTGAAATCGCATATTGGGGCCTTACACGCGCAGCGTTCCGTTCATTTGGGCTGCAAATGCCGATATTGCTACCGCGTTTATCCTTTACGATTCTGGACGAAGTACAGCATAAACATATGAAGCAATACGGACTTTCATTTCAGGATGTACAACATCGCCTAGATGAAAAGAAAGCACAGTGGCTGGCTCAGCAGGAAACTTTCCAGGTCGATGAGCAGTTCACTCAGATTCGTGAGCAATTCATAACACTCTATCGTCCATTGCTGGATCAGGTTGCAGAAGTGCATCCCGGCCTAAACCGGATTGGAGAAGCGAATTTGGCTAAAATGAACGAGCAAATTCAATATTTGGAGCGTCAGACGCGCAAGGCTATTGAAGATAAACATCAAGTGAGCATAAGGCATTGGAATGGTATTCAGAATACTCTGTTCCCGATGGGCAAACCGCAGGAACGAGTACATAATGCACTCTTTTACCTGAATCGTTATGGAACCGACTGGATTGAAGAACTCATTAAAGCTTCTGCTGAATTCCAAGGTCAACATAAGGTTATACCAATGTAAGCATCTAGATAATATCGATCTTTATAATAGAAGAAACATTTTTAAGGAGGAGTTCGTTTGACCACATCTGCATTGCAAAACAGCATCGTCAAAGATATGGGGCTTGCTTCAGAGGGCCATTTGAAAATTGATTGGGTCGAGGCACATATGCCGGTGCTAAACAGGATTCGGCGTCAGTTTGAGCAAGATCAGCCTTTCAAAGGTCTGAAAGTTTCGATCTGCCTTCACCTGGAAGCCAAGACAGCTTATCTGGCCAAAGTCATTCAAGCTGGTGGAGCTGAAGTGACGATTACGCACAGTAATCCGTTGTCCACTCAAGATGATGTGTGCGCCGCTTTGGTAGAAGACGGTGTTACGGTTTATGCTAAATATAATCCGGAGCCGGCTGAATTCAAGGCGTTGCAACTCCGTGCTCTTGAAGTGAAGCCTGATCTGATCATTGATGATGGCGGAGATTTTGCAACGATTATTGCTTCTGAACGTCCTGAACTTGCGGCGACCATTCGCGGAGGTGCGGAAGAAACGACAACGGGGATTATCCGCTTGAAAGCTTTGGCGAAAGAAGGACGATTGAAATTCCCGATGGTTGCGGTAAATGATGCTTATTGCAAATATCTGTTTGATAATCGTTACGGTACGGGGCAATCTGCTTTTGATGGTATCATTCGTACAACGAACTTGGTGGTTGCCGGAAAAAATGTCGTTGTAGCCGGGTATGGCTGGTGTGGTAAAGGTGTGGCTATGCGTGCCAAAGGGTTGGGGGCAAATGTCATTGTCACTGAAATTGACCCGATTAAAGCAGTGGAAGCACATATGGATGGTTTCCGAGTGATGACGATGCTTGAAGCGGCGAAGATTGGTGACTTCTTTATCGCAGTGACAGGGAACAAGGATGTTATTACAGGAGAACATTATGATGTTATGAAAGACGGAGCTATTTTAAGTAACGCAGGTCACTTTGACGTTGAGGTTAACAAACCTGAGCTTGCGAAACGTTCAGAATCTATTCGGACCGTGCGTCGCAATATTGAGGAGTATCGCTTCAAAGATGGTCGTAAAATGTATCTTCTCGCAGAAGGACGCTTGGTAAATCTGGGAGCTGCTGACGGACATCCAGCCGAAATTATGGATACCACGTTTGCTCTTCAAGCACTAGGACTGCGTTATGTTAGCGAAAACTACGAAAGTCTTGGCAAAAATGTAGTTAATGTTCCTTACGAAATTGATCAACAGGTGGCAAGTTACAAGCTGGAAAGTCTGAATATTGCCATTGATTCCTTATCAGATGAGCAAGAAAAGTATCTGGATAGTTGGAAATTCTAAAGGTTCATCCAATAATTACAAGCGGATAAACTGTTTCAATAGATGTAAAATGGTGTATTGATGATATGGCTCATGTACGGGTGCACATACGATTGCCCGTAACCGGGAAACGTCTCTGATCCTGAATGACAGGATCAAAGGCGTTTTTTTTGAGTGGAATCAAATAAAAAATCAGGAATGTCAAGAAGGGTTTTGATTTTTTTAACCGAATCTATTATGCTTAGGTGGTGGAAAGTGGGGCAAAGTGGGGCGAATAGGTGAGGAGTGAGTGGGACAATGTTTATGGGCGAGTTTCAACATAGCATTGATGACAAAGGTCGGGTTATTATTCCGGCCAAATTCCGCGAATCTCTCGGAGCCTCTTTCGTTGTCACACGAGGTTTGGATCAATGTCTTTTCGTGTACCCCATGGAGGAGTGGGGGGTCATGGAACAGAAGCTCAAAGCACTGCCGCTGATGAAATCCGATGCACGTGCATTTACCCGGTTTTTTTTCTCGGGTGCAACTGAATGTGAACTGGACAAACAGGGCAGGGTAAATCTGCCGGGCAACTTGAGAGAGTATGCCAAATTGGACAAGGACTGTGTTGTTCTTGGCGTGTCGAACCGGGTGGAGATTTGGAGCAAAGGCATATGGGAAAGTTATTTCAATCAATCCGAAGAAGCATTCAACGACATTGCCGAAAAGCTGGTTGATTTTAATTTTGAATTATAAAGTAAGGAGGGGTGCAGGTTGTTTCACCACATCACCGTACTCAAAGAAGAGGCAACTGAGGGACTAAACATCAAGCAGGACGGTATATACGTGGACTGCACTTTAGGCGGCGCGGGACACAGCTCCGTGATTGCATCCAAGTTAGGCCCAGGGGGACGTCTGATCGCACTTGATCAGGATGATTGGGCTTTGGACAATGCACGCGAGAAACTCGCTGCTTATGAAAACCAGGTAACATTGGTGAAAACCAATTTTAGAGATTTGGAACAGGTTCTCAAGGATCTTGACCTTCCTATGAAGGATGGTGTACCACAGGTCGACGGGATTCTGTATGATCTGGGTGTATCATCACCACAGTTTGACGAAGGGGAACGCGGGTTCAGTTATAATCACGATGCACCGCTGGATATGCGTATGGATCAGGATGCACTTCTGACGGCGAAGGAGATTGTGAATGAATGGCCGGAAGAAGAGATTGCCCGGATACTTTATCGCTATGGTGAAGAGAAGTTTTCCAGACGGATCGCTCGTGTCATTGTGAACAGACGTAGTGAGTCTGAGATTGAAACGACAGGGGAACTTGTGGAATTGATCAAGGAAGGCATTCCGGCAGCTGCCCGCCGCACAGGTGGACATCCTGCAAAGAGAAGTTTTCAGGCGCTGCGTATTGCTGTGAATGATGAACTGGGCGCTTTTGAAGAAGGCCTGCACCAAGCTGTTCGTTGTCTTGCGCCAGGGGGGCGTGTATCTGTTATTACTTTCCACTCTCTTGAGGACCGGATATGTAAACAGATCTTCAGCAGCTATCTCGAAAAATGTACATGTCCGCCTGACTTTCCGTTATGTGTATGCGGTGGTAAAGGGACCTTGCGTCTCGTAAACCGAAAACCGCTTATGCCAACAGAAGCGGAACTGACCGAGAACTCTCGTGCGCGATCAGCGAAGCTGCGCGTAGCTGAGAAATTGTAGAACAAAATGGAGGAGGAGCCTTCGAATGGCATATACGCGTGGCAACCTAGCGGTCAAACAAAAAGCCCAAGAGCGTGTAACGCAGCAAAGGTACAAGGAAACAACCAAAGTTGTGACACGTCGCACCGGTCTGTCGGCTCGAGAAAAATTTTTATATCTGATCACACTTGTTGCCGTCATTATTGTGGGTGGAGCCCTGATGTCTCGTTACGCTCATATTTATGAACTGAACAAACAGGCTCAGTCCACCATCGTGAAAATTAAAGAGACCGAGAAGACCATTGCCGATTTGCAGGTGGAAAAAGAAAAGCTAAACAATCAGGTTGTCGAGAATGCAAAAAATCTGGGTTACGTTGAAGCTTCCGATAAGGATGTCATTTTTGTACCACGCTCAACAACGAATACATCTACAGGTACTGAATCATCCTCGAACGCGTCCAGTAGCAAGTAAAGAGGTGTTTCGATGGTAAAAAGAATAAAAATGCGCACGTTGTTAATAGGGGGATTCATTACCCTCTTTTTTCTTGTACTCGTAACCCGCATATTTTTCATTCAGGTGGTCAATGGTGGTAAATGGCAGGAACGTGCGGCTGGACTAATCGAAAGGGAACAGACGATCAAAGCCGCTCGGGGAACGATTACGGATCGAAATGGAAATGTGCTTGCTACGGATTCGCCGGCGTACACCGTCTCAGTTAACCCGCTTCTGATTAATCAACTAGGTATTCAGGACGAGGTGACCAAGAAGCTGTCTGCTCTGCTCAAGAAAAATGAGGGTGAGATGCGTGCTTTGGTCACAGCCAAGAATAAAGACGGAAAATTTTTTCAACAGCGTGAAGTACGTAGTGAAGGATACAAAATTAGTCCCGAGCTTGCGGAAAAAGTCAAAGAATTGCGTAAAGAGCTGCAGGATCAATATAAGGCTGGCAATGCCATTGTCATGACACAGGAATCAAAGAGGTTTTATCCGGAGGAAACATTGGCTTCTCATGTGCTGGGTTATATGAGTCGTGACGGCAAAGCTGTCAATGGGCTTGAAGTCTCGTATGATGATGTGCTTACGGGCACTGACGGTTTCCTGAATTACCAGAAGGATGCCAAGGGCATCAAGCTCCCGAATTCACAGGATAACTATTTACCGCCGAAAAACGGTAAAAACCTGAAACTGACGATTGATGATACTATCCAGTTTTATATTGAGAGTGCAATGAAAGAAACGGTTGCGAAATATAATCCGTTGAGTATGACCGTCATTGCAGCCGACCCAAACACGATGGAGATTCTAGGGATGGCCAATTGGCCAACGTTTAATCCGAATACGTATGCGAGCACGCCGGATCAGAAGAACTTTATCAACCATGCAACGCAATCGATCTATGAACCAGGCTCCACGTTCAAAATAGTGACGCTTGCAGGGGCCGTGGAAGAAAAACTGTTTGATCCGAATGCGACGTTTGAATCGAAGCGTATCTACATTGGTGGGTTTCCGATTAGTGATAACGGGCATACGTATGGACGCATCTCTTATCTCGAAGGAGTAAAGCGCTCAAGTAACATTGCTTTTGTTAACCTGGGATACAACATGCTCGGAGGAGAACGACTGCGTAAATACATCGATCAGTTTGGCTTTGGTAAAAAGACAGGCATTGATCTGCCAAGCGAAGCTGCTTCTCCAATTAAACCTCTGATTTATAAATCAGAGATTGCTACCGCAGCGTATGGTCATGGTCTCGTCCAGGTAACGCCAATGCAGCAGCTTTCCGCGATTTCGGCTATTGCCAACGGTGGTAAACTGCTTCAGCCTCATCTGGTGAAAGAAATAATCAATCCGAATGATGGTTCGACGGAAGTGATCAAACCGAAAGAGATACGTCAGGTGATCTCGAAAGAATCGGCCAAGCTTGTTGGCGGGTATCTGGAGCAGGTCGTAGCCGATCAGACGATCGGTACAGGGCGTAATGCCTATATCGAGGGATACCGCGTTGCAGGCAAAACGGGAACAGCGAGAAAAGTCATCAACGGTCAATACAGTAAAAGCAAAGACGTGGTTTCATTTATTGGGTTTGCACCGGTAAACAATCCGAAAATTGCTATGCTGATTGTGATTGACCAGCCGGATGGGACGAACATTGGTGGAGGAACTGCAGCGGCTCCAGTGTTCAAAAAGGTTGTAAGTCAAACTCTGCAATATATGGGCATTCCGAAAGACACAGCCAAAACAACAGACAAAAAATCAAAAGAAACATCTGTTGTTCAGGCTAAGGCTCCAGATCTGAGGGGTAAAACGGCCAAACAGGCTAGAAGTCAGCTTCTCAGTTCGGGTATTGCTTATGTGACACTTGGTCAAGGTGAAAATGTGATTCGGCAGTATCCACAGGCGGGTGCTTCCATGAATCCAGGCCAGCGAATCTATTTGCTCACAGAAGAAAGTAGTAAAATGAAGGTGCCAGATCTGACGGGTGAATCCCTTCGTGATGCGTTAGAGGTTCTTTCACTTATGAAGGTAGGCGTGACAGTCAAGGGTGAGGGATATGTCGTAAAGCAGAAGGAACAGGTAGCGGGCGAGCAGCGAACGGTACAACTGACATTACAGACTGCGAAAGCTGCAGTTACCGGTATCGCAGATGAGGCACCCGATTCATCCAATCCAGAAGATACGAAGCAAGACAAGGATGCGAAAACGGATGAACAGGGTAAAGGAGAAGGCAAAGCGCCATCAGGAAGCACGTCCAGTCAAAGCCCACCCCAGACGCAGACGAGCGAAAGCAAGCCATCTGATAAACCTGCGACTGAAGGGGCTTCCCTGCCATAAGCTTCATAGACAGCTTGTTCTAACCCCCGGTTGTCCTGAATATTCATGAATGAGACAGTTCATGATTTTGGGACGAGTGGGGGGATCTTTTCGTGAAGGGATCAAGTGTGAATCTGCGCCGCAGATTGCTATGGAGTTTATTCATTCTGGTCATGTTATTTTCGGCCTTAGTTATCAGGCTTGCTTATGTACAATTGGGGAAAGGCCCGGAGTTATCGGCAAAAGCGGAGGAATCCTGGCGCCGCAACATTCCATACTCGGCTAAAAGGGGAGAGATTCTGGATCGAAACGGAACGTCTCTGGCCTATAATGTGACAACCCCAACGATTATGGCTATCCCGGCTCAAGTCAAAGAAGCGGAGTCAACGGCCAAGTCGCTTGCACCGCTGTTAGGCATGACGGAAGAGAAAGTGCTGGCAACCATCAAGAAACGAGAATTGATCGTACGACTACAACCCGGTGGCCGCAAAATTACGATGGAGAAAGCACAGCGCATCCGTGATTTGAAGCTTCCGGGTATCGTTGTTGCTGAGGACAACAAACGTTTCTATCCATATGACGATCTGGCTGCTCATATTCTCGGGTTTACAGGAATTGATAATCAAGGACTGACTGGTGTAGAGAAAAGATATGATGATAAGCTGAATGGTTTGAATGGTAGCGTATCCTACTTGTCCGATGCGGCCGGAAGGCTCATGCCGGGCTCATCCGAGAAGTATGTGGAACCGAAGGACGGGCTTAACCTCAAGTTGACCATTGATAAATCCATTCAGTCTATCATGGAACGGGAACTGGATCAGGCTATGGTTAAGTTTCAAGCTAATTCTGCTCTGGCGATCGCAATGAATCCCAAAACCGGCGAAATTCTGGGCATGTCTAGCAGACCAGGCTACGAGCCAGCGGATTACCAGCAGTACCCGTCAGAGATTTATAACCGGAATTTGCCAATCTGGATGACTTATGAACCGGGTTCGACCTTTAAGATCATTACGCTGGCTGCTGCGCTGGAAGAGAAAAAGGTGAATCTGAAGCAGGATCAATTTTTTGATCCGGGATTTGTTGAAGTTGGCGGTGCACGTCTGCGTTGCTGGAAGAAGGGTGGTCATGGAAGCCAGACCTTCCTTCAAGTTGTGGAGAACTCCTGTAATCCAGGATTTGTTGCATTGGGACAGAAGCTTGGTAAAGAATCATTGTTCTCCTACATTAAAAATTTCGGTTTTGGCAAAAAAACAGGAATTGACCTCAGCGGAGAAGCTAGCGGTATTCTTTTCAAATTATCGAATGTTGGTCCTGTTGAACTTGCAACAACCGCTTTTGGCCAAGGTGTATCCGTAACCCCTATTCAGCAAGTAGCAGCGGTGTCGGCTGCCATTAACGGAGGCAAGCTCTTCAAACCTTATGTTACGAAAGCATGGGTGCATCCAGAAACCGGAGAGGTACTGGAAGAAGCGGAGCCTGAACTGGTTCGCCAAGTGATTTCGGAGGAAACATCAAAGCAAGTACGTGAAGCACTCGAAAGCGTCGTGGCCAAAGGTACAGGGCGTCCGGCGTTTATCGATGGATACCGGGTTGGCGGTAAAACGGGTACAGCTCAGAAGGTCATCAATGGACGTTACTCCTCAAGCGAGCATATTGTATCTTTTATCGGATTTGCTCCGGCCGATGATCCGCAGATCGTAGTTTATACGGCTGTTGATAATCCCAAAGGTATTCAGTTTGGTGGTGTGGTTGCCGCGCCAATTGTGCAAAACATTCTGGAAGACTCGCTGCATTATATGAATGTGCCCGTGCGTAAAGATCAGCTCGCTAAAGAGTACAAATATGGTGAAACTAAAATTGTGACGGTTCCAGATCTTACGGGTGCTACGGTGGAAGATTTGTATGAGGATCTAAACATGAATTTTATGCTCGCGAAGTCCGGCAGTGGTAAATACGTTATTAATCAGGCACCCAAACCGGGAGCCAGAGTCGATCAGGGCTCAACGATACGTATCTACATGGGGAATGTGCTGAAGGATGAGCATGATCATACAAAGCAAGAATGAAGGCTTCAAAGAGGGGTTTAGTAAGGCTGAAGCGGAGTTTCAGAATCTCACCGCAACAAATTCCATAGGATCGCGTTTCATTATTTGGTGATATGGTCGATATTAATATTACAGGAATCTGTGGATACAGAAGTATATTTGGAAAAGTGAGGTTATTCATGTGCTTTTAAAACAGTTCGAATCCAAGTTGATTACCGCCCGTCTAGTGGGCGACCCCCATACAGAATGTCACAACCTTCAGACAGATTCCCGGCAGGTTAAACCGGGTGATCTGTTTATCTGTCTTCCGGGGCATACGGTGGATGGACATGATTATGCAGATAAAGCAGTACAGGCTGGAGCAGCGGCTCTCGTTGTCGAGCGGCAGCTTGACTTGCCTGTGCCACAGTTGATTGTGAAAGACAGCCGCTTTGCGATGGCTGTTTTGTCTGACTTCTTTTTCGACTCGCCAAGCCGCAAAATGAAAATGATCGGTGTAACGGGAACCAATGGCAAAACAACAACGACTTATCTGATTGAAAAAATTATGAGTGATCACGGTCAGAAAACCGGGCTCATCGGTACCATTCAGATGCGTTATGATGGGCGCACTTACCCCATGTCGGGAACAACACCTGAAGCACTTGATCTGCAACGCAGTTTGCATGATATGGTTCAGTCGGGTACGGACTGCTGTGTGATGGAGGTTTCGTCCCATGCATTGGAACAAGGCCGTGTGAAAGGCACAGATTTTCGTACCGCAGTATTCACAAACCTGACCCAGGATCATCTGGATTACCATCATTCGATGGAAGAGTATCGCGGAGCTAAAGGACTATTCTTCGCACGGCTAGGTAATGGGTACGCAGAAGATGATTCCCAGCGTAAGTATGCAGTTATCAATGCGGACGATCCGGCTGCGGCATATTTCACTTCTGTAACGGCTGCTGAGGTCATTACATATGGCATGGAAGAGAATGCGGATGTGCATGCATCTGCAATCTCAATTACGGCTCAAGGAACCTCCTTCCATGTAGATACCTTTGCGGGTAGTACAGACATCGAGTTGCGCATGGTGGGCAAGTTCAACGTATACAATGCGATGGCTGCAATCTCGGCCACGTTGGTAGAGGGCGTTCCACTGGAAGAAATCAAGCGTAGCCTTGAAACGGTACCGGGTGTGGACGGCAGAGTGGAAGCCGTCAATGAAGGGCAGGCGTTCGCGGTTATCGTGGACTATGCCCATACACCGGATGGTCTGGAGAATGTGCTTCGTACAGTCAAAGAGTTTGCTGAAGGTCGTGTCATCTGTGTATTTGGTTGTGGCGGTGACAGGGATCGGACGAAACGACCGTTGATGGGGAAAATTGCTGCGAAGTACAGTGACTTTGTATTAGTGACTTCCGACAACCCGCGGACTGAAAATCCTGATCTGATTTTAAAGGATATTGAGCAAGGTTTGCTGGAAGAGTCCGTTTCATCTGAACGGTACACGATGATTGTGGATCGGCGTCAGGCCATTCATGAAGCTATTGAAATGGCAAGCCCGGCCGATGTAGTATTGATTGCGGGCAAGGGTCACGAGACTTATCAAATTATCGGAACAACCAAGACGGATTTCGATGACCGGATCATAGCCAAAGAAGCGATAAGGGGCAAATCCAATTGATAAAAAGAACATTGGCGCAAATCGCCGACATGTGCGGTGGCACATTAAGTGACGCTGTGGTTTATAGCGAAGTTATCACCGAAGGGGTATTTACCGATTCACGTAAACCCGTGGCAGGAAGTTTGTTTATCCCCTTGGTGGGTGAACGTTTTGATGGACATGAGTTCGTGCAAGCTTGTCTGGAGCAAGGTGCTGCGAGTGCAATGTGGCAAAAGGATCATGGCGTCCCACCGCAGGGAGCGGTTATTTTGGTGGACGATACGCTTGTTGCATTACAGACGCTTGCATCAGCGTATCTTGCTGAGAACAAGGCATCTGTCGTTGGCATTACAGGCAGTAACGGTAAAACAACGACAAAGGATATTGTTGACGCTCTTCTCTCGACCACATTTAAAGTGCATAAAACGCAGGGTAATTTCAACAATCATATCGGTCTGCCATTAACGGTACTGAGCATGAATCCGGATACGGAGATCATTATTTTGGAGATGGGCATGAGTGGTCGTGGTGAAATCCGCGATCTCTCTGTCATTGCTCAGCCGGATGCAGCAATCATAACCAACATTGGCGAATCACATTTGCTTCAGCTTGGCTCAAGATTAGAGATTGCAAGAGCCAAGGCTGAAATTGCGGCTGGAATGAAACCTGGCGGAGTACTCATCTACAACGGAGACGAGCCTTTAATCGCTCAGGTGCTTGAAGAGTCTGCAACCAAACAACCTGTGGGCATGCAACGGTTTACATTTGGGCTGCAAGCCGAGAATGATGATTTTCCGACAGGGCTCATGAATGCGCAGAACGGGATGGTGTTCACGACCAAGCAGTCTGGAGACAAAGCATATACACTCCCGTTGCTAGGTACTCACAATGTAATTAACTGTCTGGCAGCCATGGCTGTAGCACGTCATTTTGGAGTTACTCCGGAAAACATGGCAGCAGGCTTGTCACAGTTGAAATTGACAGGCATGCGTATTGAGGTTACACAGGCCGTTAGCGGACTCACGCTCTTGAATGATGCATATAATGCAAGCCCGACTTCCATGAAGGCTGCAATCGATGTATTAGAAGGGTTAAAAGGATATCGGATGAAAGTGGCTGTACTGGGAGATATGCTGGAGTTAGGCCCTGAAGAGCAACAGCTTCATCATGATATCGGGACGTATATTACCCCTGCCAAGTTGGATAGAGTGCTGGTATACGGATCGTTATCTTTGCATATTGCCGAAGGCGCCAAAAAGCATATGGAAGCTGAAGCTGTGCATGCTTTTGAGAGCAAAGAAGAGTTGACCCGTTATTTACTGGAGACCCTTCATTCAAAGGACGTTGTCTTGTTTAAAGCCTCACGAGGTATGAAACTGGAGGATGTGGCTCAAGCACTGCAAACAGCACCATTACACAATCGAGTAGACTAGAGGGGTGAACCCATGGATTTTCAGGTATTACTGTTAACAATCGGCGTTTCATTTATTTTGGCGGTGATTGCCGCTCCGCTGTTGATTCCGCTCTTGCGGCGGATGAAATTTGGGCAGCAGGTCAGAGAGGACGGACCTCAGAGCCATTTGAAAAAAAGCGGAACACCAACGATGGGCGGAGTTGTTATTTTACTTGCGTTCACGCTGGCTTTTCTTAAATTCTCAGCGGTCAAGAACACAGACTTCTATGTGCTGCTTGTTGCTACACTGGGATTTGGTCTTATTGGTTTTTTGGATGACTATATCAAAATAGTATTCAAGCGCTCGCTTGGACTGACAGCTAAACAAAAAATGCTGGGGCAACTACTTTTCAGTGGCCTGATGTGTTATTTGCTTATTCAAAACGGACACAGCACTGCGATTTCCATTCCAGGAACTTCGGTTTCATTTGACTGGACGGGATGGTTTTATTATCCATTTGTTGTGTTTATGATGCTTGCTATTACGAATGCGGTTAATTTTACGGATGGTCTCGATGGGCTTCTTTCCGGTGTTAGCGCAATTGCTCTTGGTGCATTTGCAATTGTGGCAATGCAGGCAACGTCGATGCCAGCGGCTGTGTGTGCAGCTGCCATGATCGGAGCGGTCCTTGGATTTCTGGTCTACAACGCACATCCGGCGAAAGTCTTTATGGGTGATACGGGTTCACTCGGAATCGGTGGTGCTATCGGCGCAATTGCAATCGTTACGAAGACAGAGCTTCTTTTCCTCGTCATCGGTGGTATTTTTGTCATCGAAGTCCTGTCCGTTGTGATTCAAGTTGTATCTTTCAAAACCCGCGGTAAACGTGTGTTCAAAATGAGCCCGATCCATCATCACTTTGAGCTTAGTGGCTGGTCTGAATGGCGGGTTGTTATTACCTTTTGGGCGGTAGGTGCCATTTTGGCCGCTCTTGGACTTTATCTCAACAAGGGGCTGTAAATTATGAACCATCCAAAAACATATCGCGGACAACAGGTCGTTGTGCTTGGTCTTGCCAAGAGCGGGGTACAAGTTGCCAAGGTACTGCATCGTGCAGGGGCTGACGTTACCGTAAATGATAAAAAAGACAGGGAACAGTGTCCCGAAGCTTCTGAATTGGAGGCTTTGGGAATTTCTGTTGTATGCGGGGGCCATCCTGATAATCTGATTCATAATGATGTGAAGCTGGTTGTTAAAAACCCGGGTATTCCATATCATGCGGCTCCTGTGCAGCATGCCCTTGAACTAGGCATCGAAGTGGTGACAGAGGTAGAGGTGGCCTATCACCTCTGCGAAGCACCTATAATCGGCATTACCGGTTCTAACGGTAAGACGACGACGACAACATGGGTGGGTAACATGCTGAAGCAAGCAGGTTTGAATCCCATTGTTGCCGGTAATATTGGAACACCTCTCTGCGAAGCGGCAGAGCAGGCAGTAGCTAATAACTGGATGGTAGTTGAGCTGAGTAGCTTCCAACTGAAAGGCACAGTGGAGTTTCGTCCGCGTATTGCGGCGTTGCTTAACGTGGCAGAGACCCATTTGGATTATCACGGGGGGATGGAAGATTATGTGGCTTCCAAAGCAAAACTGTTTGCCAACCAGCAGTCGGATGACATCGCTATCCTCAATTGGGATGATGCTGTATGCCGTGAACTCGTTCCTTATATCAAGTCCAGACTAATTCCGTTCTCGTTGACGGAAAAACTTGAAACAGGCGTGTATGCAGATCCGCCCTATGTCGACGGGGAAGAAGATGACGTGAAACGTCAAGTGATCTATGCTGACGGTACTGGCAATCGACATATGATTATTGATGTAGAGGACATTGGCATACCTGGACGCTTTAATGTGGGCAATGCGTTAGCTGCGGTAGCTATTTCCATCGCAGCTGGTGCTGACCTGTCCGTGCTTGCTGCTCCGCTAGCTGACTTCAAAGGCGTTGAACATCGTCTGGAGTATGTGCTTGAGCACAATGGATCGGTGTATTATAACAATTCCAAAGCCACCAATTCCAAAGCGACGGTAATGGCACTGAATTCCTTCAAGGAACCTGTTGTACTGATTGCTGGGGGACTGGACCGTGGTTCGGATATGATGGAACTGTTGCCCGTATTCGAGGAGCGTGTCAAAGCACTGGTAGTCCTTGGTGAAAACCGTGCCAAAATCGCTAAAGTCGCTGAGCTTGCGGGATTAAAGCAAATCAAGGTCGTCGATAATGAGGAGGACGCTGCCCGTACGTTGACGGTTGCCGTTCAGGAAGCTGCGAGGCTGGCTGATCCGGGGGATGTAGTTTTGTTATCCCCTGCATGTGCAAGCTGGGACATGTTTGCATCCTATGAAGAACGGGGACGCATTTTTAAAGAGGCGGCGCATAACTTGTAAGTAGGGGGGTGGAAAAGCCCCTACTTCCATGCAAGGGGTGGCCTCCTGATGAAACAGACGCGACCGGCGCCGGATATTTGGCTCCTGATTTGTATTTTGGCTCTGCTTGCCATCGGCATCATTATGGTATACAGCGCAGGTTCGGTGCTTGCCTTCCGTAACTATGGCGATTCATTTTATTTTGTGAAAAGACAAATTTTATTCGCCGTGCTTGGGCTTGTAGCCATGTTTGTAACGGCTAACGTGGATTACAGGGTATGGAGAAAGTATGCCAAACCGATATTAATCGTTTGTTTTATTATGCTGATTGCAGTATTAATTCCGGGAATCGGTGTCGTTCGCGGCGGTGCACGCAGCTGGCTGGGGATTGGCTCTTTCGGTATTCAGCCTTCTGAGTTCATGAAGTTGGGCATGATCTTGTTTTTGGCTCATTGGCTGAGCAAAGATCCCGGTAAGATTAAAACCTTTACAACTGGGCTCCTGCCTCCGCTTGGGCTGATCGGGCTGGCTTTTGGCATTATCATGTTGCAGCCCGATTTGGGTACAGGCACGGTGATGATGGGGGCGTCCATGCTCATTATTTTCACAACGGGTGCACGCATGAAACATTTGGCCTTGCTTGCGCTTGGAGGAATTGCAGGGTTTGCGGCGCTGATTGCAGCGGCACCTTATCGCTTGCAGCGAATTACAGCGTTTATGGATCCTTGGTCTGACCCGCTCGGGGCCGGATATCAGATCATTCAGTCACTCTATGCGATTGGTCCGGGTGGACTGGCTGGTCTGGGGCTGGGGATGAGCAGGCAAAAGTACAGTTATGTGCCTGAACCGCAGACGGACTTTATTTTTAGTATTTTGGCGGAGGAACTTGGTTTTATTGGTGGAATGATTGTTTTATTATTGTTTCTGGTGCTAGTGTGGAGAGGGATGCGTATAGCGATGACCGTTCCGGATGCTTTTGGCAGTCTGCTGGGTGTGGGCATCATCGGCATGGTTGCTGTACAAGTCATTATTAATATCGGTGTAGTGATTGGGCTGATGCCTGTCACGGGTATTACGTTGCCGCTGATCAGTTATGGCGGATCGTCATTAACTCTCATGCTCACAGCACTGGGCATATTAGTGAATTTATCCCGTTATGCGAGGTGACTTATACGATGCGAGTCGTTCTTAGCGGCGGCGGTACAGGAGGACATATCTATCCTGCCGTTGCCATAGCAAGACAGTGCGAGGCGGTGAATCCCGACTCGACGTTTTTATACATTGGTGGAACCCGCGGACTTGAAAGTAAACTGGTTCCTCAAGAAGATATCCCTTTTAAATCAATTGATATTACTGGTTTTCGGCGTAAGTTGTCCTTTGAAAATGTGAAGACCATCATGCGTTTTGTTCAGGGCGTACGCAAGTCCAAAAAAATGCTGAAGGAATTCAAACCTGATGTTGTCATCGGTACAGGCGGTTACGTCTGCGGGCCTGTTGTGTATGCAGCGGCGAAGCTGGGAATCCCGAGTGTTATTCATGAACAGAATGCGATTCCGGGTCTGACGAACAAGTTCTTAATGCGTTATGTAGACACGGTGGCTGTCAGCTTCGAAGGTTCTGAAAAATCATTCTCGGGTGCTAAAAAGGTAATCTACACCGGTAATCCGCGAGCAACGACCGTAGCTCAAGCCAGCCGGAATCGTGGGTTCGCGACATTAGGTGTTCCGATGGACAGCCGTGTTGTGCTTGTCGTTGGCGGCAGTCGTGGAGCCAAAGCGATCAATCAGGCGATGATCGAGATGGCAGCGATGCTGGAGCAACTGGATGATGTACATGTGGTTTACGTTACAGGTGAAACCTATTTTGATGAAACTCGTGAAGCGATTCGCAGCTCTTTGGGAACGATGCCTAATCATCTGCATGTACTTCCTTATGTTCATAACATGCCTGAAGTGCTCGCTTGCACCTCCCTGATTGTCAATCGTGCTGGAGCATCATTCCTGGCGGAAATTACATCGCTGGGCATTCCATCGATTCTGATTCCGTCACCGAACGTAACCAACAATCATCAGGAGGCTAATGCGCGTACGCTTGAAAAAGGTGGAGCTTCACTCACGATGCTGGAGAGAGATCTTACAGGCAAAGGCCTTTATGAAGCGATCGCAGGTATTATGAATGATGAATCGGGGCGTAAGCAGATGGCAGAGGCTTCTCGAAAACTAGGGAAACCGGACGCGGCAGAAGTGCTTGTCAATGAAATCAAGCGTCTTGTTGCAGGGCGTTAATGTGTGTTAGTGGGCGATTGTCACACACTAGACGGGACTGACATAAGATACCTTATAAATCGTGACAATCGTTCCATGATGCCGCAGTACAGCATTCACACCGGAGAAGGTGCACCTTTTGTAAGACTATAGGTCTATCCAGCGGCATCTCCGGTATGGATTGGTGAAATGAACGGGATGGATGGCAGGTATTCATGGATCGGATGTGTCACGGATATTTCATTCGCTGAATTTGTACTGGAAACAATGGATGTGTATTTCATTGTTCTCACAGGCCAAGCGACAGCAGAGGACGTCTTCACCCATACACAGTCTACTCGTAGCACTATATCATCTCATGGCGGTATTCATCGGGTACCGTATGTCTTCGAAGTGGGTGAGCGTAAACCCCGGAGGTGATACATTGGACAAATTGGTGATTGAAGGCGGGAAACCCCTATCAGGATCCATACGCATCCATGGAGCAAAAAATGCCGCTTTACCGATTATGGCCGCAAGTTTGCTCGCAGACGGAGAAATTACGCTGCACAACGTTCCACACTTGCTGGACATCGAAGTAATGCTGTATATCCTGGAACGGCTTGGATGCACATGTCGGCATGAGCAGGGAACAGTGACGATCAATACGTCGCTGATCCGGTCACATGATGTGCCAGAAGATCTCATGAAGCAAATGCGCTCTTCCATTTTTCTAATGGGGCCGTTGCTTGCTAGGTTTGGGAGGGTATCCGTCTATCAGCCAGGCGGCTGTGCGATCGGAGAACGCAAAATTGATCTTCACCTCCGGGGTCTGGAAGCACTCGGAGCACAGATTGAAGAGCAAGATCAGCAAATCATCTGTTACGGCTCCAATCTGATCGGTACGGATATTCATCTGGATTTTCCAAGTGTAGGAGCCACGGAGAACATCATGATGGCCGCTGTGCTTGCCGAGGGCACAACGACAATTTTCAATGCGGCAAGGGAGCCTGAAATTCAGGATCTGCAGCATTTTCTGAATGCGATGGGTGCACGAATCATAGGTGCAGGCACCGACACGATTACGGTAAGCGGTGTTGAAAAACTGCAGCCGTGCACCTATGAGATCATACCCGATCGTATCGTTGCCGGTACCGTCATGATTGCTGCTGCTGCAACGCGAGGCAATGTTACGCTTACACATTGCAATCCGGCACACCTTACTTCGCTTATACATGTGTTGAAGCGCACTGGTGTTCAAATCGCAGTCTGCAATGATATAATGACTGTGAGTTGTATGACACGTCCAAAATCAGTGGATCGTATCGTGACTTCTCCGTATCCTTCGTTCCCAACCGATCTTCAATCACAGATCATGGTACTGCTCAGTCTGGCGGATGGATTCAGTGTAATGAAAGAGACTGTATTCGAGGGCCGTTTTAAACATGTAGATGAACTGAACGTGATGGGAGCTGATATCTCTGTGGATCTAAACGCTGCGTTCATCCGTGGAGTGCCGAGGTTATATGGTGCTACTGTGGAGGCAACGGATCTTCGTGCAGGTGCAGCGTTGGTTATTGCAGGTCTGGCGGCTCAAGGCAAAACCGTTGTAGAGCAAGTGCACCATATTGATAGGGGATATGATCGAATCGAAAAGTTATTCCAGAGTCTTGGAGCCTCGGTGGAGAGACAGTCGACTGTTTCGAAACAGTTGGATTTTGCCAATTAACGTCCTTGGCGTCCCCTTCTTTGATGAGGAGGGGGCCTGAGGCTTTGTGGAGCGTTATTATGCCTAAAAGTCAAATTCCGGTTCTCAAGGAGAATCGCCCAAAAAAAAACACAAGCCGTAAAATTGTAATCATCCTGTTATTACTATTTATTGTATTACTGGCTGTATTATTCTTCCGTTCTTCTGTAAGCCGTATATCGGCCATCGAAATTACGGGTAATGTGTATACGGCGACTTCGGTGTTGCTGGAAAAGAGCGGCCTGAAGGAAGGAGACCAGTTTTTTGGAACAAGTGCTTCCGAAATCATTGAACGTCTCAAAACGATTAAAGCTGTCTCAACCGTTACTGTGGACAAGCAATTCCCGGGTACCATTCATATCAAGGTCCAGGAATTTCCCACAGTCGCTTATGAACTTGATTCAAGTGGAGCACTCAAAGCTATATTGTCCAGCGGGACAAGCCTGAATGTTCCGCCAACGATCGGTGTAGCGGTAGAGAAACCGATTCTTACACAATGGAAGCAAGGTGATCCACTCAAAGCAAAACTGAGTGAGGCATTGGCTAAAATTCCGAATGAACTGACAACGGACATTTCAGAAATTATTCCTAACCCGACACCATCATTTCCGGATCAGATTCGGATGTACACCAAGTCACAGTTTGAAGTGATTACAACGATCTCGTTGTTAACGGATAAAGTGGAGTATTTGAATCAGGTGATTGAGACCGAACGACCCGGCAAAATTACGATGCTTGAGGCAGATACGTATGTGCCGTTTATCCCGGATAATCCCGAGGATGATGCCGAGCCGGGGGGAGGGCGATGATGCCTGCCGCTGCTTGGCGGCGCATTGCGTAAAAATGTAGACAGGAGAGGGCTTTGGCAACGGCTGACGTATGAAACTTGTACTTTCTGAGATGAAGAAAAAATGGTACACTTGAACTTACGGCACATGAGTTGCCTCCTTCTTTTTTCTTCAAGGTTTTATGTTACACATCCAGAACTTGGCACCCAAAAAAATTGTAGAAAAAAGAGGGAAAGCCTAAACTGTGTTGAATATGTTTTAATGAGTGTTTGAACCCGAACGTATTTTACTATTGGAGTCAGGAGGTGCCACAGACTTGAGTAACAATGACATCATTGTTAGTTTGGACATCGGTACATCCAAAATTCGCGCTATTATTGGGGAAATTAACAATGGAACCTTTAATATTATTGGAGTTGGATCTGCCGACTCGGAAGGAATTCGCAAAGGTGTAATCGTAGATATCGATCAGACGGTGCAGTCGATTCGCAATGCAGTGGATCATGCAGAACGTATGGTAGGTATTCAAATATCCGAAGTATATGTTGGAATCTCAGGAAATCATATTGGACTGATGAGCAGTCACGGTGTGGTGGCAGTATCGAACGAGGATCGTGAGATCGGAGAAGAAGACATGGAGCGGGTGTTGAAAGCAGCCGAAGTCATTGCGGTTCCACCCGAACGGGAAATTATTGATGTTGTCGCCAAGCAATATGTTGTAGATGGCTTGGAGGGCATACAAGACCCGCGTGGTATGATTGGTGTTCGTCTGGAAGTTGAAGCAACTATTATTACGGGTGCAAAAACCGCGATACATAATCTTTTGCGCTGCGTGGAAAAAGCGGGATTAAAAGTGAGTGACCTTGTTCTCATGTCATTGGGAGCGGGCCAGTTAGCTTTATCCAAAGATGAGAAAACGATGGGCTCTGTGCTGGTGGATATCGGGGCTGGAGCTACAACGATCGCCATCTTTGAAGAGGACAGTCTGGTTGCAACGTCAACACTGCCAATCGGCGGTGAGTTTGTAACCAATGATATTGCTTATGGCTTGCGCACTCTCACAGATCAGGCAGAGAAAGTGAAGCTGAAATACGGTTGTGCCTGGCTTGATGATGCTGCTGCAGATGTAATGTTCAAAGTTACGCGCATTGGCAGCAATGTAGACAAGGAGTTTTCACAAGAGGATCTGGCGGCTATTATCGAACCTAGGGTTCAGGAAATATTCCAGATGATCGGACAAGAAGTTAAACGCCTTGGTTACAACGAGTTACCTGGAGGTTATATACTAACGGGAGGCACGGTCTCTATGCCTGGTGTGCTACAAGTCGCACAGCATGAACTTGCAGCTTCGGTACGCGTAGCCGTTCCGGATTACATTGGTGTCCGTGATCCTGGATTTACCAGTGGTGTTGGTATTCTACACAATGTTATTCGCAGTTTGCGCATCAGGCCCTCGAGCAGTAACGGCGGTCATAACAACAACACCAATAGCAAGAAACCGACGAACCGTCCGAAGCCGAATGCGGCACAGGAATCGGAGCAAAAACCCGGTCTGTTCGAGCGACTGAAGAATATGTTCAGTGAATTTATATAACAGGTTGGATCCATTTCATACATTCTTGAAGCCGTCTGAATGCGCTGATACTAACAGAAACGCTTTCGTTCGTCGATATATGAAATTGATTCGGTTCAAATCAAAAATTGGACGGGCCATCCATGCACATTGAGGGGGAGATGGAATAATATGTTGGAATTTGATTTTGAGATGGAGAGCTTGGCTCAGATTAAAGTCATCGGTGTAGGCGGCGGAGGTAGCAACGCAGTTAACCGAATGATTGAAAATGGTGTACAAGGTGTTGAATTTATTACAGTGAACACGGATGCTCAGGCATTACACCTGGCAAAATCCGAGCATAAACTGCAAATCGGTGATAAATTAACTCGTGGTCTTGGCGCGGGCGCTAACCCCGATGTAGGTAAAAAAGCAGCGGAAGAGTCCCGTGACTTGATCATGAACACATTGAAAGGTGCAGACATGGTATTTGTTACAGCCGGTATGGGCGGTGGTACAGGTACTGGTGCAGCTCCAGTGATCGCTGAAATTGCCAAAGAGTGTGGTGCACTCACTGTAGGTGTTGTAACACGCCCCTTCACTTTTGAAGGCCGTAAGCGTTCTAGCCATGCAGAACAAGGTATCGAAGCGCTTAAGGAAAAAGTAGATACACTGATCGTTATTCCGAATGATCGGTTGCTTGAGATCGTAGATAAAAAGACGCCGATGCTGGAAGCATTCCGCCAAGCGGATAACGTATTGCGTCAAGCAGTACAGGGTATCTCCGATTTGATCGCAGTACCAGGTTTGATCAACCTTGACTTTGCAGATGTCAAAACGATCATGCACGAGCGTGGATCTGCGCTCATGGGTATCGGTGAAGCGACAGGAGAGAACCGTGCGGCAGAAGCAGCACGCAAAGCAATTATGAGCCCTTTGCTTGAAACCTCCATTGAAGGTGCACGCGGCGTAATCATGAACATCACAGGTGGCGTTAATTTGTCCTTGTATGAAGTAAATGAAGCAGCGGAGATCGTAACATCAGCTTCCGATCCGGAAGTGAACATGATCTTTGGTGCGATTATTGACGAAGATCTGAAAGAGGAGATCAAGGTTACGGTAATCGCGACTGGATTCGAAGATAAACCTTCTGCTCCGCCAGTACGTAAACCTGCTGCGGCAACAGAGACGGCAGAGACACGTTCACCGAATCTTCGTCCATTCGGAAACCAGCCAAGCAATGATCAGCTGGACATTCCGACATTTTTACGCAATCGTTCCCGCAACAACAATAACGAATAACACGCTAATTCTACCTCTTGGAAACCCGGTGCTGCTTCTGCGGCAGCCGGGTTTTTTGCTGTTTTTTTATACAGTTTAACATACATAAATGAACAAATTCTGAACAACTCGCCTGCGTATTCCGACAAAAAAAGTTGGAAACAAGCTCCCACATTTAGACAGACTTTGAACAGGAGGCTCCGTATACTTGGGAATATGCTCATGAATATCGAGATGATGAAGCAGTTGAGCCGATTCGGTTCGAAGCATGCGAGATCGCTACATTCATTTCGATAGGTTGGATGCAGGCAGGTGAAGAGCGTGGTTGTGTATGTAGATCTAATTTTTTTGACTAACCTTTGCATTGATGGAACGCTCATTGGACTGACAGCCTGGATGCGCCAAACGAAGCTGGTCTGGTGGAGATGGTTGTTATCAGCTATCGTTGGCGCGTTATACGTCGTAATGATGTTTGTACCGGAGTTTGATTTTCTGTTCACGTTTTTAATCAAGTTTGGTTTTTCTCTTGTGATGTTGAGTATCGCGTTTGGATATAAGGGATTGCAGTCTTTTGTGAGGACGCTGGGTACCTTTTATATCATTAATTTTGTCGCAGCTGGCGGCATTCTGGGTGTGCACTATATGCTTCAGAGTTCGGGAGATCTGTTCAATGGCATCTGGTTCACAGCATCTGGCGGCATGTCATTTGATCTCAAGATTGCGTTCTGGTTCACATTCATTGTATTCTTCGCGGTTCTCTTATTATTCAAAATTGTGCAAGGAGCCAAACGTAAAGCGGATCGCATGAACACTTACCTTGGTCAGGTTGAGGTATGCATTGATGAGGTTGTTGTGTCTTGTACAGGCCTTCTGGATACGGGCAATCAGCTCACAGATCCGTTGTCACGTATGCCAGTGATGGTCATGGAGGTTTCATTGTGGCAGGATATGCTACCTGATTCATGGAAGAGCAGACTTGAGCACGAAGCGCCGGACCAACTTATTATGGAGCTGGACCAGGAATATTTTCAGTGGCAGCATCGACTACGATTGGTTCCCTATCGAGGGATTAACAAAGGAACGGCGTTTATGCTGGCGATTAAGCCAGATCGGGTGAAGGTGACATTGGAGGGAACGGATTATGTGACGACAAAGGTTCTGATTGGACTGGATGGTGGCGTTTTGTCGTCGGACGGGAAATATCAGGCCGTAATCCATCCTGAACTGGTGCAAGAAGATGCTTCTGCGCAGACCAGGACTCAATCCGCGGAAGTAACAGAAAAGCCGCTGAATGTGGTATAGGAGGAACCTACATGCTTGTGAAATGGAAACTGGTTGCCCAGATACAATATTATCGTTTGTTGTTCCTGTTTGGGCTGAAAAGCGAAGAAATTTATTACATCGGGGGAAGTGAAGCACTTCCACCTCCATTGACACGGGAAGAAGAGGAGTACTTGTTACAGAAGTTATCGTCAGGAGATTCGGCCATTCGTGCCATGTTAATTGAGCGTAACCTGCGTCTGGTTGTGTATATTGCTCGCAAGTTCGAGAACACAGGCATCAATATCGAGGATCTGGTATCCATTGGTGCGATCGGACTGATCAAGGCTGTAAATACATTCGATCCGGAAAAGAAAATCAAGCTTGCTACCTACGCTTCGCGGTGTATCGAAAATGAAATATTGATGTATCTGCGGCGCAACAGTAAAATCCGTACAGAAGTTTCTTTTGACGAACCACTGAATATCGATTGGGATGGAAATGAACTTTTGTTATCCGATGTGCTTGGTACAGAGAATGATACAATCTATCGAAATATTGAAGAACAGGTAGATCGCAAGCTGTTGCATAAGGCACTGGAGAAATTGACGGATCGCGAGCGAATGATTATGGAGCTTCGTTTTGGCTTGACAGATGGCGAGGAAAAAACGCAAAAAGATGTAGCGGATCTGCTGGGAATCTCCCAATCCTATATTTCCAGGCTTGAAAAAAGAATCATTAAGAGGCTTCGAAAAGAGTTCAATAAAATGGTCTGATCCTGTGGGAAAAGAAGAATGGGTATTACTGGCAAGGGTGCCAATGACGAATAAAAAAGCCTGCCCCGGAGATAATGTACATTAATGTTTCTCCTTGGGAGGTAAATCACGATGACCCGAAACAAAGTCGAGATTTGTGGCGTGGACACCGCAAAGTTGCCTGTTCTCACCAATATTGAAATGCGGGAATTATTTCATTCCCTTCAGCAGCACCATGATCGCTCAGCAAGAGAGAAATTAGTGAATGGCAACCTGCGTCTGGTACTCAGTGTCATTCAACGTTTTAACAATCGGGGGGAGTTTGTCGATGATCTGTTCCAGGTTGGATGTATCGGCCTGATGAAAGCCATTGATAATTTTGATTTATCCCAGAATGTCAAATTTTCAACCTATGCGGTGCCGATGATTATCGGTGAAATTCGCAGATATCTGCGTGACAATAACCCGATTCGTGTATCCAGGTCACTACGGGATATTGCCTACAAGGCACTTCAGGTTCGTGACAGCCTGACGAATAAAAATTCACGCGAGCCGACGATATTTGAGATTTCAGAGGCACTTAATGTGCCGAAGGAAGATGTTGTTTTTGCACTCGATGCCATTCAAGACCCGGTATCTCTGTTTGAACCGATTTATCATGATGGGGGAGACCCGATCTATGTTATGGATCAGATCAGTGATGACAAAAACAAGGATGTGTCCTGGATCGAGGAAATAGCATTGCGAGAAGCGATGCACCGTCTCGGTCAACGGGAAAAGATGATTTTATCAATGCGCTTTTTTGAAGGGAAGACCCAGATGGAAGTGGCGGATGAAATCGGGATATCACAAGCTCAGGTTTCACGTCTCGAAAAATCGGCGATACAGCAGATGCAGAAACATGTGAAGTCGTAGGGTGACATAAAACAAAAGGGCGATCGGTCGGATAACCATTCCATTGATCGTCTTTTTTGTGCATTAGAGAAAGAAGAGGCGGGACTGGTGTTACTCAGATATGCTTTTTGGAATAGGCAATTGAAAAACAGGACATTTTTCGCCTACAGGACATATATTGATATAGAAGGATGCAGAACGGGCAGATGAGCGTTAACGGGAGGCGGAAGGAATGAGAACAAATACGAGTGACTCAGCATCACGCGGCATGAAGATTTCCGATTTTCAAACAAAGGACGTTATCAATATTACGGATGGCAAGCGTCTCGGCCAGATCAGTGATCTGGAGCTGGACCTCAAGCAGGGGCGAATCGAGTCCATCGTCGTGCCAGGGTATAGCCGTTTTATGGGGCTGTTTGGAGGGGGAACCGATCTGATCATTCCTTGGAAAAATATTGTCAAGATTGGCTCGGATGTCATTCTGGTCAAAATGGATGAGGTGAAGGAACAGGGATATGATGAGCGTGAACGGGAAGCCCGGTTGTACGATGAGCAGCAACAGAGCCGGACAGAACGCACAGAGCGACTGGAACGGTTGGATCGGAGTCAGCGGAGAACGATATAAAGGAGACAGGATGCACTTGTATTTGGTACACTGGAAGTTGTGAGGTGAGGGAATGGAACCATTTGTATTGGACAAAAATGTAAGTGGAGGGGGAACCCGTCCAACGGGGCATGGTGCTCCTGATCCGCTGTTATTATATATTGAACCTTGGAAACGCACGTTCAGTCAGTTGACGGCGGGATTTACAACCAGACATGGCGGGATTGGTCAAGAACCCTACGCTACGCTTAATTGTGCGTATCACGTTGGGGATGATGCTGGAGCGGTACTCGAAAATCGCCGTCTCGTGACCAGGAAGCTTTCTTTTCCACTGGAAGCATGGACGTGTGGAGAACAGGTGCATGGCAAAGATGTGGCAGTGATCACTTCTAAAGACCGCGGCAGAGGTTTGCTGGATCGTCAATCAGCGTTGCAAGATACGGATGGACTGGTAACCAACGTGCCTGGTGTGCTGCTGACCTCTTTTTACGCTGACTGCGTTCCGCTGTATTTTTATGATCCGGCGAAACAGGTTGTAGGTCTCGCTCACGCCGGATGGAAAGGCACGGTTGCAGGCATTGCCGTCTCTATGGTGGAAATGATGGAACAAGAGTACGGAAGCCGGAGAGAGGATATCCGTGCCGCGATTGGGCCCTCTATTGGGGATTGCTGTTATGAAGTGGATGAGGCTGTTATGAAGCATGTCCGGGTTTGGCTTGATGGTCCAGAGGGTAATGATAAATGCAATCCTTTGGCTTCTAAGCAGATTTATACATCTGCCGCGAACGGAAAAACGATGTTAAACTTGAAAGAATGTAATCGACACATTATGATGAAAGCAGGAATATTGCCGGATCATATCGAATGTACAACATGGTGTACAAGTTGTCATCCCGAACTGTTTTTCTCCTATCGCAAGGAAAATGGGATAACGGGAAGAATGGCTAGCTGGATTGGGCTGGAAGAGAGGTGACCCTCTGTGTCATTGGAGGAGCGTATACAACAGGTTAATCAGAAGATTGAAGATGCGTGCAAGCGCAGCAACCGCCCTTTGGAGGATGTGAATGTGATCGCGGTCACGAAATACGTTTCACAGCAAACGACAGGGTCTGTGCTTGAACATGGTCTTGAGCATATTGGGGAAAACCGCTGGCAGGATGCACAGTCGAAATGGGAAGCCTTCGGGCAGAAGGGGACCTGGCATTTTATCGGTCATTTGCAGACAAACAAGGTGAAAGACGTCATTGGCAAGTTTGCGTACATACATTCACTGGATCGTTTGTCACTGGCAAAAGAACTGGATAAAAAAGCTGCTTCACTTGGAATCCAGGTGAACACGTTTATGCAGGTGAACATTTCAGGCGAAGAGAGCAAGTATGGTTTGCAACCTGAGCAGGCAAGTTCTTTTCTGAAGGATATTCAATCGTTCAACAACCTTAAGGTCATCGGTCTGATGACGATGGCACCTCATGAGGAAGATCCACAGACGACGCGTCCTGTATTTCGGGGGTTGCGTGAGCTGAGAGATGATTTGAATGGACAAGCACTGACAGCAGAACCGATCACACAGCTGTCTATGGGAATGTCTAACGATTTCGAAGTGGCCATTGAAGAAGGAGCAACCTGGGTGCGGCTTGGATCAATTCTCGTAGGAAAAGAGGAGGGAACACGATGGGCGTAATGAATAAATTTATGAATTTCCTGGGACTTCAGGAAGAGGAAGAGATTGTGCAGCGTGAGCGGCTTGCTGCACAAGAAGAACATGAGTCTGAACAGCAGGAAAATGAAACCTCTGCACTTGATAAACGTAGAAACCAAAGGGGTAACAATGTGGTTAGCATTCATTCCCAGAAAAATGTTAAGGTTGTCCTTTATGAGCCTCGTTCCTATGACGAAGCGCAGGAAATTGCCGACCATTTGCGGTCGCATCGTACCGTTGTTGTGAATCTGCAGCGAATCCGTCAGGATCAGGCTTTACGTGTGATTGATTTTCTAAGCGGCACGGTATATGCATTAGGTGGCGGTATATCTAAAATTGGCGGCAACATTTTTCTCTGTACGCCAGATACGGTTGAAATTCAGGGAACCATTACGGAGATACTGGCTGACAGCGAGCAAGATTATAACAGAATGAGGTGAGCCTTTTTTGTATCAGATGATTGAAGGTATATTGGGTACGCTGTACCAGATTTATTTTTACATGGTCATTGTCTACATATTGATGTCATGGCTTCCCAACGCACGGGAAAGCTTCATCGGTGAATTGTTAGGCAAATTTGTGGAACCCTATTTAAGTCCTTTCCGACGGTTTATCCCGCCTCTGTTCGGTGTGCTGGATATTTCCCCGATTGTCGCGCTGCTTGTTCTTCGACTGGCGCTCGTTGGGTTACTCTCTATAGTTCAGTATTTGACATTTTAGGTTAGGGTGACATAGATGAGCAGTGATATTTATGAACATTTTAGCCATGATGAGCGGGACTTTGTAGATAAAGCGACCGATTGGGTTGAACGGGCGAGCAATTATCATGATATGAAGCTCACCGATTTCCTTGATCCAAGACAGGTGTTTATTCTTCAAACCCTGGTCAATCGTAGCGATGACGTTCAGATTCGTCTGGATGGCGGTTACGAAGCGGCTGAACGCAAACGTGCATTGATTGCACCCGATTATCGATACCTGGATGACGAAGATATGGGGATGCAAGTGCTTAGCATTACGTCTGACGATCAGAAAATCTCGGAACTGGAGCATGGGGACTATATGGGTTCCCTGCTCGGGCTCGGGATGAAACGAGGCAAGATTGGAGATATTCAAGTGCTGGAGGACGGTTGCCATACAGTGGTGGCAGCGGAAACCGGCGCTTTTTTATCGCTTCAATTGAATCAGGTTCATCGGTTACATGTCTTCACAGAGCTATTGCCATTAAATCAGATGAAATGGTCTGACACAAAATTGGACACCATAGACATTACCGTTGCTTCGTTGCGTCTGGATGGCATCTGTGCAGATGTATACCGGATGAGCCGGAGTAAAGTGCTGGTTCCAATCAAGGCAGGGCGTTGTAAAGTGAACTGGAAAGTGGTGGAAGACCCTTCGAAGCCGCTCAAGGCGGGGGATGTGGTTTCCATTCAAGGCTTTGGTCGTTTCAAGGTGTTGGAACAGGAAGGCATGACCAAAAAGGGCCGTTGCCGGGTGAAAATCGGGAAATTTGCTTGATATTGATGCAGGATAATCCGAATTCTTGTCGAAATGTTAAACGTAAAGGTAAAAAAATACTCGGTGTTTCCGATATACATTAAAGTACAACATATGTGGATCTCTGACGGTGAGTACAGAACCTGCATTTCGTACAATGTAACAGAATCGGAATCTTTCATACGACCCCTTGGGTGGAACCCATATGCTTCAAACCTTCTCTGAACACGAGAAGGAATTTTTACAGGAGGTGGACAGCATGCCATTAACGCCGCTGGACATACATAACAAGGAATTCTCCCGACGCTTGCGTGGGTATGACGAGGATGAAGTCAATGAATTTCTGGATCAAGTCATCAAAGATTACGAAGGCGTCATTCGCGAGAACAAAGAGCTGAGCAATCAGCTGCTGTCCGTTCAGGAGAAGCTGGATCATTTTGCTACCATCGAGGAGACTCTCAGCAAAACGATCATCATTGCACAGGAAGCTGCTGACGATGTGAAGAATAACGCGAAGAAGGAAGCTCAGTTAATCGTGAAGGAAGCAGAGAAAAATGCGGACCGAATCGTTAACGAAGCGCTTGGCAAATCACGTAAGATTGCTTTGGAAGTGGAAGAGCTGAAGAAGCAGGCATCCATCTATCGTGCGCGTTTCCGCACGCTTGTTGAAGCTCAGCTGGAACTGCTGACACAGGATGGCTGGGAAGCACTGGAGAGCCGTGAGCAGGAAGTGCGTGATCGTGAGCGGGAGATGAAAGAAATTTATTAGTCTGCCGCCCGGTTGACTTTTGCGGGTAAAGAAGCTATAACTATATTCATATTGAATAGTGATTCCATGACGGGCTCAGTACGTTATGATCTCATCCCTCAGAGAGTTGGTGTCTGGTGCAAACCAACGGATGAGTTGTAGCCGAATATCTCCCCGGAGAAGTGACGCTGAAGCGGTAATGCATTGCCGTGTGTAAGCTGAACCGTAAACCGTACGTTATAACGGTACCCTGCGTCAGTTTAGCGGGGCTTAAGCGCTGTTGATGACAGAGCATACTCAGGTAACCTGAATGTGGTTTGTGATGAACAGAATTAGGGTGGTAACGCGAGCATAACCTCGTCCCTTTCCAAGGGACGAGGTTTTTTTGTGTCCCGAAACGGTGAGCGGAATGAGCCGCGCTTGTGGACGTTTTACAATCGATTCATCTTAACAACAGAAAGGAAGCTGAACAGCATGCAACGAGTGGATGTCAAAGAGAAAGCACGGGCACGAGAATTACGTGTGTTAAATAAATGGAAAACGGAGAATACGTTTAAACGCTCCATTGAGAACCGGGAGGGTAAGCCAAACTTCGTATTTTACGAAGGCCCGCCAACAGCCAACGGTAAACCTCATATCGGGCACGTTCTCGGTCGTGTAATTAAAGACTTTGTGGGACGTTACAACACGATGAAGGGATACCGCGTTGTGCGTAAAGCCGGATGGGATACACATGGCTTGCCGGTAGAGCTTGGAGTACAGAAGAAATTGGGCATCTCCCACAAGTGGGAGATCGAAGATTATGGCGTGGAGAAATTTATCAACGAATGTAAAGCAAGTGTTTTTGAATACGAGCAGCAATGGCGCGACTTGACGGAAGGTATCGGATACTGGACAGATATGGATAACCCGTATATCACGCTCGATAATAACTATATCGAGAGTGTGTGGAACAACCTTGCGACGATTCACGAGAAAGGGCTCTTGTATCGTGGTCACCGCGTAAGTCCATATTGTCCTTCCTGTCAGACAACACTGAGCTCGCATGAAGTTGCACAAGGGTACAAGGACGTTAAAGACCTGAGTGCTACAGCAAAATTCAAGCTGGATGACAGCGGCGAATTCGTGCTGGCTTGGACGACGACACCATGGACGCTTCCTTCTCACGTTGCTCTTGCTGTGAACCCGGAGATGGATTACTCCCGTGTACGTCAAAACGATGAAGTGTACATCATGGCTACGAATCTGGTTGAAAAAGTGATGAAAGACAGCAAAGGCGAGTATGAAATCATCGGTTCACTGAAAGGCGCTGATCTGGTCGGCAAAACATACAGTCCGCCGTTTAACTACGTTCAGGCAGAAAAAACGAATATCATTCTGGGCGCAGCGTTTGTAACGGATGCAAGTGGTACGGGTATCGTTCACATGGCTCCTGCACATGGTGAAGATGACTATCGTGTGTGCCGCGAGAATGGCATCAGTTTTGTGAGCTTGGTTGATCTGGAAGGTAAGTTTGTGGCAGAAGTAACTGATTTTGCAGGTCGTTTCGTCAAAGATTGTGATATCGACATCGTGAGATATCTGTCTGAGAATGGTCGCTTGTTCAGCAAAGAGAAATACGAGCACAGCTATCCGTTCTGCTGGCGTTGTGATACTCCGCTTCTGTACTATGCTATGGATAGCTGGTTTATCCAGACAACAGCGATCAAGGATCAACTTATTGCCAACAATAGCCAAGTGGAGTGGTTCCCGGCTCATGTGCGTGAAGGCCGATTTGGTAAGTTCCTTGAGGACCTTGTGGACTGGAACATCAGCCGTGACCGTTACTGGGGAACACCGCTGAATATCTGGGTGTGTGAAGAAACAGGCGAACAGTTTGCCCCGCACAGCATTGCTGAGTTACGTGCGCGTGCCATAGGCTATGTACCTGAAAATCTGGAGTTGCATAAGCCGTATGTGGACGAAGTGAAAGTGCTTAGTTCTTGCGGTAAATACGAAATGAAGCGTACGCCTGAAGTGATTGATGTCTGGTTCGACAGCGGCTCCATGCCGTTTGCACAGCAGCACTATCCTTTTGAAAATAAAGATGTATTTGAACAGCAGTATCCTGCGGATATGATCTGTGAAGGAATTGATCAGACGCGCGGCTGGTTCTACAGCCTGCTCGCGGTATCCACACTGTTGACAGGTAAGGCGCCGTATAAAGCTGTTATGGCAACCGGACACGTACTGGATGAAAACGGACAGAAGATGTCCAAATCCAAAGGCAATGTCATCGATCCGTGGGAAGTCATTGAAGAGTACGGTACCGATGCTTTCCGCTGGGCGTTGTTGTCTGACAGTGCACCGTGGAACAGCAAACGTTTCTCCAAAGGCATTGTAGGGGAAGCAAAATCCAAAATGGTGGATACGCTGGTGAATACCCATGCCTTCCTGACGTTATACGCAACCATCGATGGATTCGATCCACAGCAGCATCCATTCCAATTGTCTGCTCACAAGCTGGATCGCTGGATTTTGTCCAGATTGAATAGCCTGATTCTTGTGGTAGAAAAAGCGTTGTCTGTGAACGACTACTTGAACTCTTCCAAAGCGATTGAAGCCTTCGTAGATGAGCTTAGTAACTGGTATATCCGTCGTTCCCGTGACCGCTTCTGGGGAAGTGGTTTGACAGAGGATAAACTGGATGCGTATCGCACTCTTACCGAAGTGCTGGTGACGACAGCGAAGTTGGTTGCACCGTTCACACCAATGCTCGCTGAAGATATCTATCTTAACCTGACAACTGGCGAGAGCGTGCATATGGATGACTATCCTGCAGCCAATGAAGCGTTGATCGATACAGCTCTGGAGCAAGACATGGAAACAGCCCGTCGCGTGGTTGAGCTTGCTCGTAACGTTCGTAACGAGACGAGTATCAAAACTCGTCAGCCGCTGTCCGAGTTGATTGTTTCCCTCGATAAAGGCTTCGATCTGGCAAGTTATGAAGATATCATCAAGGAAGAGATCAACGTCAAAGGAATCCGTACAGAGCATAACGATGCGGAATTCGTTGACTTTACACTGAAGCTGAATCTCAAAGTTGCCGGTAAAAAATACGGCAAAAACGTAGGATTCTTGCAAAACCTCTTTAAAGGCATGACGGCTGACGAGACTCGTAAAGTGGTATCCGAAGGTGTTTTCAACGTCGTTTCTCCAGAAGGGGAAGAGTTACAGGTAACGGATGAGGAATTACTCGTTGAGAAACAAGCCAAATCGGGCTTTGCTTCCGCTTCCGGTTATGGATTGACGGTAGCCCTCAACACAGAAATCACAACGGAGCTGGAGCAGGAAGGCTGGGTTCGTGAAGTGGTTCGGGCGGTACAGGATACACGGAAACGACTGGATCTGCCCATTGAGAAAAGAGTACGTTTGACGCTGGATGTAGATGCAGATCTTCAAGCAGCAATTCAGGCATTTGACGATGTCTTGCGCGAAAATGTACTCGTCACAGACGTGACATTTGGCAAGATGGATGCAATGGAGCGCGTAGAAGCCGGAGGCAAAGCTATCGGAATCTATATTGAAGCGTAGGGTAAAGAGACATTTTCTTGTTCTTGCGGATAACATGATTTATATTTTAGGACATGTGATTAGATAGAGGATATAACTAAATGAGCCACAGCTAAGGAAATAATTCCTGAAGCTGGGCTCGTTTGTTTTTTCGGGGATAAGGCAATGATTAAATGGTGAAGATTTTAAAAAAAGTATTTCGTTCGTTTGATCTATATTCATGTAAGGAATGGAGCGAAACATGAGTAAACAAGAACAGTCAGCCGAATCCATGAAGGAAACTCCTGCTACAGATTCCGTGAATACATCCCACGACAAAATCGAAGAGTTACATACATTAACGAACCGGCTTGCCAATGAACTGGAGCGTTCACGAATCGCGCAGTATACAGAGCTGCTAAACAGACCATGGAAGCTCATCGGCTTGAATTTGTTGTCCGGTGCAGCGAGAGGTGTAGGAATCGCTATCGGATTTACTTTTTTTGCCGCAACCATTATCTATGTGTTACAAGTTCTTGGCGCGTTAAATCTGCCCATCGTCGGAGATTACATAGCTGATATTGTGCGGATCGTGCAGCGGCAGCTTGATATGAATACCTACTAGAATGCTTGAATGACGGTTCAGCATTTCACAAAACCCTAATATGATTCATCATCCCCGGCATCGGGTTCAAGGAGCCCCGATCCTTCGCGATTCTCCAGATACTGTCGGTACTGTCGGTTGCGGACAATGGATACATCATGACCATAAATATCTGTAGCGACAAAGCTCTCATAAGCTTCAACGAAACCATCCATTTCCTCCGTAGCTTCAATAGCCATAACATCGTAACTGTCAATATCACCGTTCTCCGCCATTGCAGGGGAGTCCGAGTTGCCCCAGCTCTCTACAATCTGCCAGGCGTCTTCGCCGTCAAAGCCATTTTGATCTTCCCGTTCGTCCAGACTGGTACGTCCAAACGATGGAGCAAGGAACTCCTCCTCCACAGGGCGATTCTCGGAAACAACGGTCTCGGGCTGATGTTTTTTACAATATTTTGTGTAGGGTACAGCCTCCATGCGCTCATAAGGGATCGGTTGCTGGCAGACAGCACATGTACCGTAATGACCTTCTTCGATCGCGTGCAGGGCTGAATCAATACGTTCGAGTTGAAACTCATCATGCTCGAGCAGGGAGATATCCTTCTCCCGTTCATACACCTCCGTGGCAAGATCACCAGGATGGTTATCAATCGGCGACAGTTCACCAGTCTGCAGTTTTAAAGAGTCTCCCAAGCCGTAGTGTTCGTTCTCTGATAGCCGGTGCTCGATATCTTGTTTGTCAGACAAAAGTTGGGAACGTAAAGATTGCATTTGCTCGGCTGTAAAATGTGACATAGCTTTCCCCTTTCTGTTCCATCTGGAATCCGGTTATTGTCTCCACTCTAGGATGTACCGTTTCGGGTGGGATTACAGAAGGCAAATGTTATCGCATTTTCCATGCCGTATGACTCATGCTTCGGCCTTGTGCGTTTGCCATGTCATGGACGATCTTCGAATAGCTGTGCTACAATAAATAAGTCTGGCGAAAGCTTGGTATCGCTGGAAAAGACAAGAACGGAGTGACAACAAACGTGGTGTATTATATCCTTGCTTTTATCGTATTTTTAGTAGATCAGGGAACGAAGTACCTGATTGCTACCCGTATGGAACTTAGAGAAGAAATTCCGGTCATTGGCAATTTTTTTGTCATCACTTCTCATCGTAATTCAGGTGCGGCGTTTGGTATTTTGCAGGACCAGCGCTGGTTCTTTATTGTGGTGACCATCATTGTGGTTATCGCCTTGATTTGGTATTTGCAAAAGGTAAAAGATACTCCGCACAAATTGCTGCCAGTAGCCCTTAGTCTCGTACTTGGAGGAGCGATCGGCAACTTTCTTGACCGTGCTTTGACAGGGGAAGTTGTAGACTTTGTACAGCTTAATTTTGGTAGTTATACGTTTCCGATTTTCAACATCGCTGATTCGGCCATCTGTATTGGGGTTGCACTGATTGTTGTGGAAACATTGCTCGAAGGACGTCGTGAAAAAGCGGCTGCAAAGATTGAAGGGAATGAGCATCATGAGTAAATTGAATGAGGAACAACATAATAACAATGAACAATTTAACGGTGAGGAACGGTTGGAATGGATCGTTGCCGCTGAACATAAGAAAGAACGTGTGGATAAATACATTACAGAAGCCGTAGATAACGTTTCTCGCTCGCAGGTTCAGCTATGGATTGCAGACGGGGCGGTTACGGTCAATGGTGCTGTAGTGAAGTCCAACGCTAAGCTGTACGAAGGAGATCAGATCGTATTACAGATTCCTGAGCCTGCCGCGGTGGAGATCATTGCGGAGAATATTCCACTTGAAGTGGTCTACGAAGACAGTGACCTTATTGTCATTAACAAACAACGTGGACTTGTCGTACACCCGGCACCGGGACATACGTCAGGTACACTTGTGAACGCTCTGATGTATCATTGCAAGGATCTCTCCGGCATTAACGGTGAATTGCGTCCAGGGATCGTACATCGGATTGACAAGGATACGTCAGGCTTGATTATGGCTGCCAAAAATGACCGTGCCCATGCATCCCTGGCTGCCCAGTTGAAGGAGCATAGTGTCAATAGACGTTATATTGCGCTGGTTCACGGCCATCTCAGTCATGATCAAGGTACGATTGATGCACCGATCGGACGAGATACCAATGATCGCAAAATGTACACGGTCACGGAACGTAACAGCAAACATGCGGTGACTCATTTTACAGTAACGGAGCGCATCAACGACTATACCTTGCTTGAGTTAAAGCTTGAAACAGGACGTACCCACCAGATCCGGGTGCATATGAAATTTATCGGTCATCCCCTTGTTGGTGATCCGACATATGGCCGTAACAAGGGTATCAGAATGAATGGACAGGCCCTGCATGCGGCAACACTTGGTTTTGTACATCCTACCACAGGAGAATACATGGAATTCAACGCGCCGATCCCGCAGGATATGGAAGATGTACTGGCTTCGCTGAGAAGCCGCTGACGTTTGAAGAAAGTACAAATGTTCGGATATTTTGTCCATGGTGTTGATTGCTCAAATGCTTCATATTAAAACATGAGAAATTTGCGTCAAATGAGGAGATGAACGACATTATGAGTATCGATAAATATCAGGAAACGTATATCCAAACTAATTTTGCCGACCGTATCGGCGGCTCCAACTATGGTAAAGACACCAACATCTATAAATTTGAGAAAATTAAACGTGCTAAAGCTTCGGCTAAAAAAGATTTTCCCGATGTCGAGCTGATTGACCTTGGGGTAGGGGAACCGGACGAGATGGCAGATGCAGGCATCGTAGCTGCACTTGCTGAAGAAGCGGGCAAACCGGAGAATCGTGGTTATGCCGATAACGGGATTCCCGAATTCAAGACTGCAGCAGCAGCATATCTGAAAAACGTTTTTAACGTGGAAGGTATTGATGCAGATACTGAGATCGTACACTCCATCGGTTCCAAACCGGCTTTGGCGATGATGCCTTCTTGCTTCATCAACCCAGGTGACGTAACCATTATGACAGTTCCTGGTTATCCGGTTATGGGCACACACACCAAGTATCTGGGTGGAGAAGTGTTCAATGTGCAATTGACGAAAGAGAACAACTTCTTGCCTGACTTGAAGGCCATTCCGGAAGACATTGCTAGACGTGCGAAATTGCTTTATTTGAACTATCCGAACAACCCGACTGGTGCAAGTGCTACAGTTGAGTTTTTCACTGAGGTTGTCGAATGGGCGAAAAAATACAACGTGGTTGTTGTGCACGATGCGCCATATGCGGCATTGACGTATGATGGCAAAAAACCATTCAGCTTCCTGTCCGTACCTGGTGCCAAGGATGTAGGTGTGGAACTGCACTCCCTTTCCAAATCGTACAATATGACTGGCTGGAGAATCGGATTTGTAGCGGGTAACCCACTTGTAGTTAAAGCATTCAGTGATGTAAAAGACAACAATGACTCCGGTCAATTCATCGCGATCCAGAAGGCAGCTGCTTACGGATTGAACCATCCGGAAATCACTGAAAAAATTGCAGAGAAGTATTCCCGTCGTCACGATATGTTGGTTACAGCATTGAATGAACTGGGCTTTCAGGCTGAAAAACCGAAAGGCTCTTTCTTCCTTTATGTTGAAGCGCCAAAAGGTGTTGTGGGTGGACGCCGTTTCGAATCAGGTGAAGATTTCTCCCAATTCCTGATCCGTGAGAAACTGATCTCTTCCGTACCTTGGGATGATGCAGGAAACTTTGTTCGTTTCTCCGTTACGTTTATCGCAAGCGGCGAAGAAGAAGAGAAACGGGTCATTGCTGAAATCAAACGTCGTCTGAGTGATGTAGAGTTTGAGTTTTAATTCAAACTTGGGATAATATAGACTCATGTTTGGTATAAAGAGACCGGAAACGGTCTCTTTTTTTTGTCAAAATTTATAATTTATACTCTTTACAAAAATAACCAAGCAACTTATGATTAAATCTTTACGTTATTTGTATAGATATCTAAGTCAGAATTGTTATTGAAGGGAGTTATTACCATTGTTTTCATCAAGGCAGAACACGATATTATCGGCCGAGAGCAGAGCTGGAACGATTTCCGGCTTATTCAAATTGTTAAGGCCCAGACAGTGGACTAAAAATTTATTATTGTTTGCCGCACTGTTGTTTTCATTTGAAGAAATTCGAACAGAAAACATGGTTGCAACAGGAGTCGGTTTTCTATTGTTTAGTCTGGTTGCAGGCTGTGTTTATATTTTAAACGACTATGTAGACCAGGAACGGGACAGACAGCATCCGACCAAGCAGTTCCGACCCATTGCTTCCGGGCAGGTTAATCCTGCCCATGCGTTATTATTCGGAATTGCACTGCTGGTAATCTCTTTGGCAGCTGCCTTTATCATGAATCCGTTATTCGGTGTGTTGTGCGTAGTGTACTTCCTGCTGAACGTATCCTATTCCTTTGTGCTTAAACATATCGTAATTCTGGATATGATGACCATCGCGGCTGGATTTGTTCTACGTGCCATTGCTGGGGGTGTCTTGATTCATGTTCCGTTCACACCTTGGTTCCTGATTTGTACGATGCTGTTATCACTCTTTCTGGCGATTGGTAAACGGAGAAATGAACTTACATTGCTCGAAGGCAACATGGGGTCACATCGTAAGGTGCTGGATAACTACTCGATTACGTTATTGGATCAATTCAATACTATTGTGACGACAGCAACCATTATCAGTTATTCACTTTTCACCTTTACATCCGATCGCACGATTCATCTCATGTGGACGATCCCACTGGTGATCTATGGCATGTTCAGGTATTTATATCTCATCCATATGAAAAATCAGGGCGGATCACCGGACCGCGTTTTATTTGAGGACAAGCCTATTCTAATTACGGTTATTTTGTACGTTGTCAGTGTAATTACGATCTTTGCTATCTTCGAATAAATAGAGAGAATATAAGGTAGAGGGGAATTAGAGTGAAACGTAAGAAAGTTGCCATCTTTGATATTGATAAAACGATTATACGCAGTGACTCCATGTTCCAATTTGTATATTACGCGATGCGACGTTATCCGTGGCAGGTATGGAGGTTACCTGTCATTGCTCTTCACACGATATTATTCAAAGCGGGCTTTATGACGGTTGAACGTGTTAAACGTTCCTATTTTCAAGAAATCAGGCGGATGTCTGAAAAGGATCTGGAACATTTTTTTGATACTCACCTGCGAACATCTATATTTACCGAGGCTAGTGTAGAAATGCAACATCGGAAGGAAGCTGGATATCATGTGCTGCTCGTGACGGCTTCTCCGCATGCGTATATGAAGTATTTTAAAAACTTTCCTTGGGTCGATCATGTTATCGGAACCGAACTTGTCCGACATGAGGATGGTTATACCTGCATCATTGAAGGTGCCAATTGTAAAGGTGAAGAGAAGGTACGCCGGATTCAAGCATATTTGACCAAAAAAAACATGGAAATTGATTATGAGCAATCATGCTCTTATTCCGATTCGTTGTCCGATTTCCCGGTTATGCAGCTTGTGAGGCAGCGGTATTTTGTTAACAAACGTGTTCCGGAGATGGAGGCATTAACATGGGGGAAATAAGTAGGGCACGTCATACTGGCAAATGGTTGATGTTAGCCTCTGCATTCCTGACGGCAACTGGGCAGCTGTTCTGGAAGTGGGGATTGACGGAATGGATCTACATGGGCGTCGGTTTTCTATGTTACGGATTGGGTGCGATCTTAATGATTAAGGCATTCGCCCGGGAGAAGCTTTCGGTAGCTTACCCGCTGATGTGTGCCAGTTATGTTTTTGCTTTAATCTATGGGTACTTCCTGCTTGGTGAAGAGATTACAGTACAAAAGCTTGCTGCAGTTGTGCTCCTGGGAATTGGGGTGACATTAACCAGTGTGGAACGATAGCTGGATGATTGCTGTATTAATTGTGATGACCTTGTGTGGAGCGATGGGCGGAGCGGGACTGAAATTTTACGCTGCTAGCCGCAAGCGACTACATGTGTTGATTGGACTTGGTTTTTACGGAACAGGTGCACTGCTGAATATCGTTTTGCTGAAATTTTTGCCTCTAACCGTTGTACTGCCTGCCAACGCCTTAAACTATGTCTGGACGCTTATTATTGCGAGATGGATCTTTAAAGAGACCGTGGGGCCCATGCGATGGATGGGTGTGGCATGTATTATGGGCGGATTATGCCTCCTTGTACTCTAGACGTAAACTTTATATCAACTATTGGATGTGAATGTATGAAATTTTTAGACTACATATTTTATGAACGTAAAGTGACCTGGACTGCTTTTGTTTTGTTTGCAGGTTTTGCTCTTTTTTATGGACTGATGAATGGATCTTATATTTTATATATCAGTCAACATGCAGAGATGCTAGGGAAGTATACGCCGTTTAATACAGCCTTGTTTCCTATTAATTTGTTTAATTTTGATCCTTCCATGTATTACGGAGACAACGGTTCCTCCATTATTCATCCATTGATTTCTTTTTTGGTGGTTATATTGGCGACCGTGTCCAAGCTGTTAGGGGGGAATTGGTTCTTTTTAATTCTGCAATCTCTTGTGAATGCGGGATCGGTTGTGCTGGCCTTTGTTTTTCTAAGTCGAAATGAAGGAAGACCTTCCTATACACCCTTGTTGTTCGCTATGTTATTTGGATTCAGCTCGTATCTAATGTTCACCGCATTTATTCCGGACTCCTATCCATATGTGCAGTTTGTTATTCTTCTGTCCGTCCTTTACTTGCAGTATTCGCGTGTACAGAAGGAAGTACATTATGTCCCGAACGCACTATTAGCAACGATTAACTTCGGATTAACCTCGACCAATATTGTACCGTTTGCTGGAGCCGTATTCTTTAATATGCAGGTATGGCGAAACAAGGCAAGGTGGAAAAAATATATTGGTATTATGGCACTGGCTGTGCTGATGATTGTGGTGTTAACAGCCATTCAGTATGTTGCGTTTGGCGGACGAAGCTGGGTAAGCAACTGGCTCTTAGGTATTCAGAATGGGGGTACAAGTTACGCGACACCATTCCAGTTAGGGGTACACTTCAAAGCATTAGTGATGTTGACGATTAATCCAATGCTGTCTCCCAAAGTGCACTTGCTTGATCCAGGTATGGTAGCATTTGTTACGGATCTTTCTCGTTCTAATCCGCTTTATGTTCAGATTACAGGGGGATTTCTATTGCTGCTTGCGTTTGCCGGGTTCATTCGCGGTATTCGAGAACGTAGTGTGTGGACGTTAATGCCTTATATCCTGTTTGCTTTCCTGCTTCATATCGTTGTAGGATTCGGGCTGGCTGTATACCAATATGATATGTATCTGTATGCAGGACATTATTTATTTGCTTTTTATCTGCTTGGGGGTATGTATATCAGCGGTCTGCGTTCCGGGTTTGGTAAAAAAGTACTGATTGGACTGCTCTTGGCATCGCTGCTCGTTATGGTTGGCAACAACATCTATCGTCATTTCGAAACGTTATCGACGATTAAACAATCTTATGAACAGCTGGAACAGCAGCGTTCAGTACAACAATAATGAATTCAGAAGAAGATTAAATTAATATCAGGTGCATAATGTTCCATTTCGTGATAAAAAAGCTTCTTGAACTGATGTTCAAGAAGCTTTTTCTTTTTTTGGCTAAGCCTAAATACCGTCATACATTAAACGGACGACTCAAGCGATGATCTTCGTCTTTTTCGCATTTTCGGCAGAACGTTTCGTCAAGTTGCTTAATGGTCGTTTTAACAAAAGAGCAAGAATCAAACTAAGCGCAATGAACAGACATAACCACAGGATGTCCTTTACGGCTGTTGACCATAGAATACCACCGACAGCTTCACGTAGCAGACTGATCGCATAAGTGAACGGCATGAACGGATTTAACGCCTGAAAAAAGGGCGAAGTCATGCTGATCGGGAAAGTACCACCCGAACTGGAGAACTGAAACACCATGAAGATAATAGCGATGCCTTTGCCAATATTACCGAATACAGATAAAAGCGTATATGTGATCGTGACAAACACTGCACTCACTAGCATGGCAAATACAATAAACAACCATTGATCTGCGACATACGTTCCCAGAATCCAGATGTCTCCCGCTGTAACACATATCGCCTGCAATAAACCAACGGTTAAGAAAGTAGCTAGGCGACCGAGATACAGTTCATATCCGCGGTATGTGCCCTCCGGATTTTCTGCTTCTGCACGCAACAGGGAAATTAACAATGTTGAACCTACCCATAGTGATAATACGGCATAGAACGGTGACATGGCAGAACCGTAATTCGGAATGGGGTACAGGTGTTGCTCCTTAATCTGTACTGGACTAGCAAGGAATGCACTTTCTTCTTGGATATCCCCCCGCAATAATTTGGCAAGCTCGGCAAACTGATTATTGCCCTCGACTTCTCTTAATTTCTCGGCAGCCTTGCGGATTGCACGTTCCAGCTCTGGCAAATCCTTACGAACAAGGGTAGCTACGCGGTGTACTCCTTGTTGCACATCGGGCAGTTGATGCTGCACAAAGCTGGACGCTTTGCCAATTTGCTTCTCAGCCTGAGGCAGATCATTACGAACAAAATCCGCAGCTGCATTTAATTTATCCGCCAGCTTGGGCAGGTCACGCTGAATAAGGGATGACACCACACTCAGAGCATGAATAAAGGATTTGCCCTTGGTGTCAAGGGTTTGTGAAATCTCATGTACCTTAGCCTGAATATCGGGTAGCTCACCCTGAATTTTTTTCAGCTCCGTTTGACCAAATTGAATGCCCTCCTTGGCTGTAGCGAGAATTGCTGCAATGTCGGGAAGACGCTCCTTTGCTGCTTGCAACGTATTGGCAGACGTAGAGAGAACAGACTTTAGCTGATCGATTGCATCCGTAAGCGCAGGAACAATCTGGCTGTCAAAGGTGCTTAGGAAGCGATCGATTCCGGTGTTAATGTTTCTATTCATTTCATTTAATCGGGCAACAACATCTGCGGGAGGGATTGTATTCTCACGCAAGGCTGTACTGATGATTCCAACGAGTTTTATCTGTTGCTGAAGTTGTTCAGATATTGTTTGCAATTGCTGTATCCTTGTTGCAAGTGGATGAGAGGGCAGTAAAGCATCCATTTTGCCGAACAGGCCCGACATACTTTCCATGATTTTTACAGCAATGCCGAGACGAGATGCAAGACGGTCGATGTCATCAGCGCTCGGCAACTTACTCCAATCGGTTCCTTTCAATTGTTCGAACATATCGCCAGCTCCGTTTGTTATTTGCTGCACGAACAACAGATTTTGCCGAATCGTTGGCGTAATCGATTGGAAAGCTTCCTGACTGGAAGCTGCAAATTGATTCAATCCATTAGCAAACTGCACTGCGTTATCCGAAATTCCGGACACTTTATCCAGATCCTGTTCGGCAGCAGATACGATAGCAAGAGCTCGATTCGTTTTATCCAGGGCGATTTGAATCACTCCGGAAACGTGTCCAAAGTTGGCATCAACTTCTTGAATGCGGGCGACGGCTTGCTCTATTTCTGGTATTCGATCTTGTAAGGCAACCACCTCTGAAGCTGCGGCTTTGATCTGGGGCCAATACTGCTGAATTTTCAGTACATACCCAGCAGCTTCATTAATTTCAGGCAGTCGTTTCTCCAATTGCACAATTTTTTGTGCCTGCTTCACAATCTCCGGCATCGCTTGGTCAACTTCGAGTACTTTCTGGCCTGCTGTCTGGATCTCAGGCAGATTTTTCTCCAGCATAAAGATGCCACTTTCCATTTTGCGTAATGTTGGCAACTGTGCATTAATCTCTACGCCAGCTTCCTTCAGCTTGGTAAGCACAGCTTCACTGACGGCTTCAGTAAAATTCTCATTAATCTGCGTTGTAATGGCGGATACGCCCGAACCGGTTATTTTGGGAGCGATGGCATTGACCTTTTCATTGACTGTATAAATGACTTCCGGCCGATCCAGTTTTCCATCCACAATGCCCGTGATCCGTGATGAAAAGTCAGCAGGAATGAGCAGGCTGGCATAATACTCACCGGTCTGAACACCGTGGCTAGCTTCGACCTGATTTACAAGTGTCCATCCCAGCTTGTGGTTGTGACTTAAACTATTCATTAACTCATCGCCAATATTAATGGCAGTACCCGTAACCGTGGCACCCTTGTCTTCACTAGTTACGGCGATTTTGATGCCTTGCGTATTACTGTACGGATCCCAAACGGATTTGACATTCACCCAGTCATATACACCTGGCAGTAATATGATGGCGATGATCAGAAATATACCTGTGGGTACTTTGAAAATATGCAGCCAGTCTGTCTTGTAAATATGCCATATGTGACGCATAGTATCCTCCTTAAAAATAATGAAGAGAGTTATAACAGTGAGGGGAAAGGCTTACCTTCCTTAGGTTCTTTACTCCCTAAGCTTTATGTATATCGGAAAAAAGGCGTATTTAATAAATGAGCATGTGTATAAACTTTCCCCCATTGATAGGAGACTGATTCATCTTCTTCATAGATTGAGGAGAAGCATTTGAAAATAGTGACAGGTGGTGTTATTTGGATTAGAAACATGTTGCAATTACCTATGGATAAATATACAGTTTTGTTGTATAATTATAAACGACGAATGACATGTGATGTGACATGGATGTTTTGTAGCCTAATTGCTGATTCTAATACAGACGAAGCAGAGGATCTGCACCTGCGATGGTGAGGTGTTGACAGAGGGTTGTCTTTCTGTCATAATTCATGAAGACAAACGGGCATATTGAGACAGAACTCTGTGAGGTTCCTCATATGCACGACATGAATAGCACCTTTAAATCAGTCCCGTGAGACTGGCAAGGTAACGTGAATGATACATCTTTGATTTGCTGCGGCAGATCAGATGATGCATCCCGAGAGTAAACTTTCTTCAGCGACGTCTGAAGTTCGGAGACTCCTTGCCAATAAACACGGCAAGGAGTCTTTTTTGTTCTCCTCGTCACGGGGCCATGGTTTCGAAGGAAAATCCTGAGGAGGCTGAACGCATGAGCACAGAAACACATGTCATTATGGATGAAACGGCGATCCGCCGAGCATTGACAAGGATTGCCCACGAAATTTTGGAGAAGAACAAAGGAATCGACGATTGTGTGCTGGTCGGAATTCGTACACGAGGAGTGTACCTGGCCGAACGAATCGCCGCCAAGATTGAAGAGATTGAAGGCGCCAAAGTTCCCTGGGGAGAACTGGATGTAACTCCTTATCGTGATGATCGTCTGGATAATAAGCAGATGAATCGGAAGGAACTGTTGATTATGACACCTGAATCACTTTCCATTCATAACAAAAAAGTGATTTTGTTCGATGATGTGCTGTACACCGGGCGCACGATACGGGCTGCGATGGATGCGCTGATGGACTGCGGAAGACCACAGAACATACAGCTCGCTGTTCTCGCAGATCGTGGACACCGGGAACTTCCGATCCGACCTGATTTTATCGGCAAAAACGTGCCGACTTCCAAATCAGAGGAGATTGAGGTTGCACTCATGGAAACGGACGGACAGGATGAAGTCAAAATCATACAGAACCGAGGGGAGCAGGCATGATGATTACACAGTCAGCGTTGAGAGACCGAAGCTTGCTTGGATTGAAAGATCTTAGCCGTGACGAGATCGAGTCGATTCTGAACCGCGCAGCTCATTGGGAAGGACAGAAGGAAAAGTTGGTTCCGATCCTGGAATCACACTTTGTAGCGAACATGTTCTTCGAGAACAGCACGCGAACGCGGTTCTCATTTGAAATGGCTGAGAAACGTCTGGGAGCTCAGGTCTTGAACTTCACGGCAGCTGCATCAAGTGTAGAAAAGGGAGAATCGATCTACGATACGGTGCGAACCCTTGAATCTATGGGGATCGATGCAGGGGTTATTCGCTTGAAACCGGCTGGTGTTCTGCAGCAGCTGGCTCAGAAAGTGAGTGTGCCACTAGTCAATGCGGGAGATGGCAATAATGAGCATCCAACGCAGGCGCTCCTTGATCTTTACACGATGCGGAAGGCATTTGGTGAACTGAAAGGCTTGCGTGTTTCGATCATCGGAGATATTTTACACAGCCGGGTAGCACGTTCCAACTTGTGGGCACTGCAAAAGTTTGGAGCGGATGTACGCTTCTGCGCACCATCAACGATGCAGGCGCCAGAACTTGAACAGTACGCACCTTATGTAGGTCTCGAAGAAGCACTTGATGCTGATGTAGTCATGATGCTCCGGGTTCAATTGGAACGTCATCAACACGGCCTGATCACTTCAGCTGAGGATTATCGCGAACACTACGGATTGACGGAAGAACGGGCGTCGCGCCTGAAGCCAAGTACAATTATTATGCACCCTGCTCCTGTGAATCGTAACGTTGAGGTGGACGATGCGGTTGTTGAGAGTGAAGCATCACGAATTTTCCCGCAGATGGCAAACGGTGTTCCGATCCGCATGGCGGTCATGGAACGTGCGATGAAGCAGTAACAGGGTCTAGCATTGAGTCATAGGCTGACGAGACGGTGTTCTTGCAGGCCAATATACAGAGTAGACGATAAACAATTTATCTGGCGGATTCAACCTGCTGGACAGAACCGAAGCGGAGGTCAATTATGGTACAGGTGATAAAGAACGCAAACGTCTTGAATCAAAAAGGGGAACTTGAACGGAAAAGCATTCTTATAGTAGAAGGTAAAATTAAAACGATCGCTGACCCGGAAGATGAAATTTTACGGAACGCCGAGACGTCAGCAGAGCAGGTAACGGATGCATCGGGTAAACTGGTTATCCCTGGATTAATCGATATGCACGTGCATTTACGCGAGCCTGGGTTCGAACATAAAGAGACGATCGAAACAGGAGCCCGATCAGCTGCGCAAGGTGGTTTTACAACCATTGCCTGCATGCCTAATACAAGACCGGTAACGGATACGCCTGAGATTGTGGAACTGGTACTGAACAAAGCAAAGGAAGCGGATCTGGTTAAGGTGTTGCCTTATGCGGCGATTACCAAAAACGAACTGGGCCGTGAACTCACCGACTTTGCCGCATTAAAAGCAGCAGGCGCAATCGGCTTCACGGACGACGGTGTAGGTGTACAGAACGCGCAGATGATGAAGGACGCCATGAGCCTCGCAGCCAGCATGGATATGCCTGTGATTGCCCACTGTGAAGATGATTCTCTGGTTGTTGGCGGATATGTCACCGAAGGTGAATTCTCCAAACGCCATGGCATCAAAGGTATCCCGAACGAGTCCGAAGCCATTCACGTAGGACGTGACATCCTGCTCGCAGAAGCAACAGGGGTACATTACCATGTGTGCCACGTCAGCACAGAACAATCGGTTCGCCTGATTCGTCTGGCGAAATCGATTGGCATCAAAGTTACCGCTGAAGTTTGTCCACACCACCTGGTGTTGTCAGATGAAGACATTCCGGGTATGGATGCGAATTGGAAAATGAACCCGCCGCTGCGCTCACCGCGCGATGTGCAAGCTTGTATCGAAGGATTGCAGGATGGAACACTCGACATGATCGTAACCGACCATGCACCGCATAGTGAAGAAGAGAAAGCAAAAGGCATGGAGCTTGCGCCATTCGGTATCGTTGGATTCGAAACAGCCTTTCCACTGCTCTATACCAAGTTTGTTGAAACAGGATTGTGGACCTTAGACTTCCTGGTCAAACGCATGACAGCTGATCCGGCTCGTGTATTCCGACTGGATACTGGCAAGCTGGAAGCAGGAGCGCCTGCCGATCTGACGATGATCGATCTGAATCAGGAAAAGGCGGTTGACCCGGCAACATTTGCAACAAAGGGCAGAAACACACCGTTCACAGACTGGAAGCTGAAAGGTTGGCCGGTACAGACTTGGGTGGATGGCAAAAGTGTATGGAATAACACGTTAAAGCAATAAAACAGCACCATGCTGACGTAATACATTGTTAACGACGTACATTAGTACTTATAACATAAAATTTTCATTGAAATACCGGAGTAATCAGTACCTTCTTTTCTTTTAAACAAACTCAAGGCGAAATGATGCCGAGAGCCCAACATACAAAACAAACATAGTTAAATGTACTTTTTGAACTTTGAGCACCACCTTAGCTGCGAAGTGGACAGAAAGGACCCGAAGAAGCGAAGCGCTCGCCTTTATCACCGGATTACCCCATTTGAAAAATGGAACCATAGTAATCCGGGGATAACAGCGATCGCAGGGTTTTCTGTCCACGAAGTCCCACGCTAACGTAACTCCACGTTCAACCCAAGGCCATTTAACTTTGATAAACACAGAGGGAGTGAAATGGGATGCAGGGACAGGCAAGATTATTGTTGGAAGACGGCACGCTGTTCACCGGAAAAGCATTTGGTGCGGAAGGTGAAACGACAGGAGAGGTCGTTTTTAATACGGGAATTACAGGCTATCAAGAGGTGCTTTCAGATCCTTCATACTGTGGCCAGATCGTAACCATGACGTATCCATTGATCGGTAACTACGGGATTACCCGGGATGACTTTGAGTCGATTCGTCCGTACGTGCACGGTTTCGTGGTGCGACGCCATGAGCCAACGCCGAGCAACTGGCGTGCAGAGTACAGTGTGGATAATCTGCTGAAAGAATACGGCATCGTAGGCATCAGCGAGATTGATACACGGATGTTGACTCGCCGGATTCGTCACCACGGTACAATGAAGGGAATTCTCACAACAGGATCGAAACCTGTCGAAGAACTGCTGGAGATGATGGGGGACACGACGATTGAGCAATTGCGTAACCAGGTGCCTATGACGTCTACAGAGCATGTGTACAACAGCCCGGGAACAGCAGAACGTATCGTACTGGTCGACTATGGTGCAAAAACAGGCATTTTGCGTGAACTGAGCAAGCGTAACTGTGACGTTGTTGTTGTACCGCATGATGTAACTGCTGACGAAATTCGCCGTCTGAACCCCGATGGCATTCAATTGTCCAACGGCCCTGGAGACCCGAAAGACGTACCGCATGCCGTGAATATGATTAGCGAGTTGCTCGGTGAATATCCGATCTTCGGCATCTGCCTGGGTCACCAGTTGTTCGCCCTGGCAGCAGGCGCAGACACGGAAAAACTCAAGTTTGGACACCGCGGAGGTAATCACCCGGTCAAAGAACTGGAGAGCGGACGTTGCTTCATCACATCCCAGAATCACGGTTACACTGTAAACGAAGAGTCTGTGAAAAGCACGGATCTCGAAGTTACACATATCAACAATAATGACAAGACCATCGAGGGTCTGAAACATAAAACATATCCTGCCTTCTCCGTACAGTATCACCCGGAAGCAGCGCCAGGGCCTTATGATAACAGCTATCTGTTTGACCGTTTCATCGAGATGATTCGCGAGCACAAGATCACTAACCCGCAAAAGCCGCGTCAAGCCGTATTGGCAGCCGCAGTGAAAGGAGCGCAATAACATGCCGATTAACAAAGATCTCAAAAAAATCCTGGTGATTGGTTCCGGTCCAATCGTCATCGGTCAGGCGGCCGAGTTCGACTATGCCGGTACGCAAGCTTGTCAGGCACTGAAAGAAGAAGGCGTGGAAGTTGTACTCATTAACAGCAACCCTGCGACAATCATGACGGACACCAATATGGCTGATAAAGTCTACATTGAGCCAATTACGCTTGATTTTGTAACCCAAATCATTCGTCAGGAACGTCCAGACGGTTTGTTGCCTACACTGGGCGGCCAGACAGGTCTGAACATGGCTGTAGAACTCGCACGTGCGGGAGTACTTGAGCGCGAAAACGTAAAATTGCTCGGAACACAACTGACTTCCATCGAAAAAGCAGAAGACCGCGATCTGTTCCGTGATCTGATGCGTGAGCTGGAACAGCCTGTACCAGAAAGTGTTATCGTTACAACATTGGAAGAATCCCTGCAATTCGCTGGGGAGATTGGTTATCCAATCATCGTGCGTCCTGCCTACACACTCGGCGGAACAGGCGGCGGAATCTGCGCGAATGAAGAAGAGTTGCGCGAAACCGTAGCAGCCGGAATTCGTTACAGTCCAATCGGTCAATGTCTGGTGGAGAAGAGCATCGCCGGCATGAAAGAAGTCGAATACGAGGTCATGCGTGACAAGAACGATAACTGTATCGTGGTCTGCAACATGGAAAACTTTGACCCGGTAGGCGTTCATACAGGTGACAGTATCGTTGTGGCACCGAGTCAGACGTTATCTGACCGTGAATATCAAATGCTGCGTTCAGCTTCCCTGAAAATTATCCGTGCCCTGAACATTGAGGGAGGATGTAACGTACAGTTCGCACTTGATCCACACAGCTTCCAATATTATGTCATCGAGGTTAACCCTCGTGTAAGCCGTTCATCTGCGCTGGCATCCAAAGCAACAGGTTATCCGATTGCAAAAATGGCTGCCAAAATCGCGATGGGTTATACACTGGATGAGATCGTTAACCCGGTTACAGGCCAAACATACGCTTGCTTTGAGCCAACACTTGATTATATCGTAAGTAAAATTCCACGCTGGCCGTTCGATAAGTTTACATCTGCGAACCGCAAGCTGGGTACACAGATGAAAGCAACAGGCGAAGTGATGGCGATTGGACGTACGTTTGAAGAGTCTATTCACAAAGCGGTTCGTTCCCTCGAGATCGGTGTTCACCGTTTGTACCTGAAAGGTGCAGAAACACTGGATGAAACGACGCTTGACGAACGTCTGATGAAAGCAGACGATGAGCGCATGTTCCTGATCGCGGAAGCCTTCCGCAGAGGTTATACGCTGCAACAACTTCAGGATCTGACCAAGATCGACTGGTGGTTCCTGGATAAAATTGAAGGTCTCATTAAGTTCGAAGACCGTGTTCGTGCAGAATCCGAATTGACTTCCGAAACGCTCTATCAAGCGAAACGCCTTGGCTTTACGGACCGTGCTATCGCTGAGTTGCGTGCCGAAGGTCAGCCTGGAGGTACGTTGACTACCGAAGCTGAAGTCAGAGCACGTCGTGAAGAAGAGAACCTTCGTCCGGTTTACAAAATGGTAGATACCTGTGCGGCCGAGTTTGAAGCAACAACGCCATACTACTACTCGACATATGAAACAGAGAATGAAGTCATTCCTTCGGACAAGAAAAAAGTCGTGGTGCTGGGTTCCGGCCCGATCCGGATCGGCCAAGGCATCGAATTCGACTACTCTACAGTACATGCCGTATGGGCTCTGCAAAAAGCAGGTTACGAAGCGGTTATTATCAACAACAACCCGGAGACCGTATCAACAGACTTTAACACTTCTGACCGCCTGTACTTCGAACCGCTGTTCTTCGAAGATGTAATGAACGTCATTGAGCAGGAGCAACCCGTAGGAGTCATCGTACAGTTTGGTGGTCAAACGGCGATCAATCTGGCAGCACCGCTACGTAACGCAGGAGTAACCATCCTCGGAACGGATCTGGAAAGCATTGATGAAGCAGAAGATCGCAAAAAGTTCGAGCGTTTGCTCTCTCGTCTGGAGATTGCACAGCCAAAAGGTAAAACCGTCATTTCCGTAGACGATGCAGTTGAAACGGCACAAGGTCTGGGTTACCCGGTTCTGGTTCGTCCTTCATACGTCCTGGGCGGTCGAGCGATGGAAATTGTCTACTCCGATGCAGAACTCTTGACTTACATGGAGCAAGCGGTGAAAATCAATCCGGAGCATCCGGTTCTGATCGACCGTTATATGCTGGGTAAAGAGGTTGAAGTGGATGCCATCTGTGACGGTGAAACGGTACTGGTTCCAGGCATCATGGAGCATATCGAACGCGCAGGGGTGCACTCTGGTGACTCTATCGCGGTGTATCCACCACAGCACCTGTCGGCAGATCTGAAAGAGAAAATTGTCGAGATCACGATCAAAATCGCCAAAGAACTGAAAACGATCGGACTGGTGAACATCCAGTTTGTTATCCACGAGGGTCAGGTTTACGTTATCGAGGTTAACCCGCGTTCATCCCGTACTGTACCTTTCCTGAGCAAAGTAACAAATATTCCGATGGCAAACCTGGCAACACAAGCCATCCTGGGTGTGAAACTGAAAGACTTGGGTTATGTCGATGGTCTGTGGCCTGAAACGGATCATGTATCGGTGAAAGTGCCTGTGTTCTCCTTCGCGAAGCTGCGCCGTGTTGAACCAACCCTCGGACCTGAGATGAAATCGACAGGTGAGGTTATGGGACGTGACCCGAACTATGCGAAAGCCCTGTTCAAAGGTCTGATTGGAGCGGGAATGAAAATTCCGGCTACTGGAGCAATCGTTGTTACTGTAGCAGATAAAGACAAAGACGAAGCTGTACCTTTGCTTGAAGGTTTCTACAGACTTGGCTACAAAATTATGGCAACTGGCGGAACGGCAGCTGCGCTTCAAGCGGCTAACATTCCAGTAACGGTTGTGAACAAATTGAGCGAAGGCTCACCAAACATTCTCGATATGATCCGCAGTGGTGAAGCGAACTTTGTGTTCAACACCCTGACTAAGGGTAAAACGCCACAGCGTGATGGTTTCCGTATCCGCCGTGAAGCGGTAGAGAATGGTGTGGTATGTATGACTTCCCTGGATACCATTCGTGCGCTGCTGATCATGCTGCAAACGATCAACTTCTCCTCGGAAGCAATGCCTGCCTTTATAAAATAAATATTCACTGATAAAAGGACATCAGTTAGCCTGCGGGCTGGCGGGATGTCCTTTATATCGGGCAAAAACGGAAAAATAAGCATGCGGAAGGGGCGCTGGGTTATGAATCACCCAAATTTCAATGAAATGGCTGGACGTCTGATGGTTGCACTCGATTATCCTGGAGCGGAAGAGGCTCAGAAGTTGGTACAAGCTCTTGAGGGCATTCCTTGTTATCTCAAGGTAGGCATGCAGCTGTTCTATGCAGCAGGTCCAGACTTCATTCGAGAGCTGAAGGCGAGAGGTTACTCGGTGTTCCTCGATGTGAAAATGCATGATATTCCCAATACTGTGCACGGCGGAGCCGAAAGTATCACACGGCTTGGGGTGGATATGTTTAATGTACATGCGGCAGGCGGAAGCAGCATGATGCGTGCGGCACGTGAAGGCGCGGAAGCAGCACTTGCAGCCGATCCTTCGCTGAATAGACCCCGGATTATCGCTGTAACACAATTGACCAGCACCAGCGTAGAGACGATGAATAACGAAATTGGCATTCCTGGGAGTGTAGAGCAAGCGGTTGTTCATTATGCTGGACTGGCTCAGGAGGCCGGTCTGGATGGTGTGGTAGCTTCTCCGCTGGAAGTGCCAGCGATTCGGGCAGCGTGTGGTAGAGATTTTCATACAGTAACCCCGGGTATTCGTCCTGCAGGCAGTGGTCTCGGTGACCAGACACGTGTTCTGACTCCAGGAGAAGCAATCAGCAGAGGCAGCCATTACATCGTAGTTGGCAGACCCATAACCGGTGCACCCCATCCGCGTGAAGCGGCAGAAACCATTTTAAAGGAGATGTTGAACGTATGATCGAACTTAGCCAAATCCCGAACCATATTGCTTCCCAACTGTTGAAAATCAAAGCGGTGGCACTGCGTCCGCAGCAGCCATTTACCTGGACATCCGGTATCAAATCGCCAATCTATTGTGATAATCGTCTGACGATGTCTTACCCTGAGATCCGTAACGATATTGCTGAAGCATTTGCGGCCATCATTCGTGACCAGTATCCGGATGCCGAAGTGATTGCAGGTACAGCAACGGCAGGCATTCCGCACGCAGCATGGGTGGCTCAGAAGCTGAATCTGCCGATGGCTTATATTCGGGATAAAGCAAAGGGGCATGGTAAGGAAAATCTGATTGAAGGATTAATCAGCGATGGTCAGAAAGTAGTCGTGATCGAAGATCTGATCTCAACTGGCGGAAGTTCGATTAAAGCGGCAGAAGCTGTACGTGCAGCAGGGGCAACACCGCTCGCGGTTCTTGCCATTTTCAGCTATCAACTGGATAAAGGTGTGAAAGCGTTCGAAGAGGCTGGCATCCCCCTACAAACTCTGTCCAATTATACCGCACTGATGGATGTGGCTTTGGCTCAGGGAACGATTCAGGAGAGTGATTTTGCACTGCTGCAATCATGGCGTGAAGATCCTTCTTCATTTGGTAAATAATACATTCCGCATAGTTTAGACTGCTGTCTGGCAAACGGTATCAAAATTGTAATGATTGCTGTAAGGACGGCAAAACAATCGAATAATCAAGAGGCATCCCGTATGTAGGGGTGCTTTTTTGTTATGTTCATCAAAATATTAACTTTTTCACACTGACGTTGTAAAAAGCTTGTAACTTTTAGTGGAGAACAGTCGTTTATAATTCAGTGTAGCATGGAACAGATTTCTAGTTTTAGGGCGCATGAAGGAAATGCGCGGCATAATAAGAGAGGATGAGCGTGATTGCTGGCATGAAAAAGTTATTCTCAAGGAAAAGACCTGCCAAGAGCCAATCGGGCGATGAACACGAGCAGGAGCATTCTGGGCTGGAGGAAAGCGCTATATCGGGAGAATCTTCATACATACCCCAGCCCGATCCTCTAGCCACCGAAGCTGTCATGTCGGATGAGTCATCTGTCCAGGAAGAGACTGCAGTTGCTGTAGCTCCAGAGGAGACAACGCAGCAGGTTAAAACGAAGCCGAAGAAGGAACTGTTGCCTCCATATGATGGACCCGTGTTGGAGGTACGTAACGTTCATCGCAGCTTTCAGACAGGCAGTCGCATCATTCATGTGCTCAAAGGCATTGATATGGAAGTAAAGCCGCAACAGCTCGTTATGCTGAAAGGCAGGTCGGGTTCAGGTAAAACAACATTGTTGAACATGCTTGGCGGGCTTGACCAGCCTTCCAGCGGTGAGATTTTATTCTCTGGACAGCCCCTTCAGGATTGGGGAGATCAGCGGCGAACGGCTCTGCGGCGTAAGGAGATCGGGTTTATTTTTCAGGCGTATGCACTCATGCCCTTATTATCTGCTTGGGAAAATGTAGAGCTTTCACTCCGGATGGCGGATGTACCGCGGTCGGAGTGGAAGGAAAGAGTAGGTCATTGTCTGGATTTGGTTGGACTGACCAAACGTGTGAAGCACCGGCCTTTTGAAATGTCCGGGGGGGAGCAGCAACGGGTGGCCATTGCTAAAGCGATTGCACACCGGCCCCGTTTGTTGCTTGCGGATGAGCCAACGGCGGAGCTGGACTCGAAGATGGGTGCACAGGTAATGGCTGTGTTCCGCAATATCATTGAAGTAGAACAAGTAACCATATGTATGACTACACACGATCCTACAATTCTGGAGGTTGCGGACCATGTTTATGAAATGGCGGACGGCAGATTTATCAAGTAAAGGTGCCGTTCCGAAGAGGGGGAAACGCACAGCACTTATTGTACTTGGTGCAATAGTGGCTGCAACGATGTCAGGCTGTTCATTACTGCCGTCAGAATCGGAGGAAGAAGTGCTTCCGCCGATTACGGCACCAACAATCTCCAAAAAACCGGAGTATGAAGTTCGTACGGAGACGCTGGAGAAGAAAGTCAGTGGCAGCGGTAAGTTGATGAGTCAGCGTGAAGAAAAGGTGTATTTTACGCTGGATGGCATGCACATCAAAGATTTGAATGTAAAAACGGGGGACAAAGTGAAGCAAGGGCAGGTGCTCGCTGTTCTCGACGTAGCAAGTGTGGAGAAGGAGATTCGCGGCAAGCGGCTCCAGATTCGCAAATCGGAAGTACAGATGAAGGAAACACTGCGGAAGAAGGATGAGATGGATCCGGTGGAGTTTGAAGAAGCAACGATTGCATTTGAAGAGCTTCGTCAGGAGCTTGCGGATCTGGAGGAAAAATTGGGTCAATCCACGTTGACGGCTCCGTTTGGAGGGACCGTTATCGCGGTTCAGGTGGAAAAGGGGGCAGCGGTCAAAGCGTATGATCCGATTGCGACGATTGCGGATACATCCAATCTGGTTGTAGCGGCTACTTTTGCCAAGGAAGACCTCGAGAAGTTTACGTCTGGCATGAAGGCTGAAGTTGACATTAACGGTGCCGGCAAAGTGGCTGGCAAAATTAAAGCAATGCCTACGGCTAATGCTTCAAGTAACAATAATGGCAATGGTTCAGGCCAAGGCCAAGGAGGTTCACCTCCACCGAAGGAAACACTGGATCAGTATGTTTTGGTTACTCTGGCGAAGATGCCGAGCAATGTAGAACGCGGTACGCCTTTAACCGTTTCCATCGTAACCCAGCGCACGGAGAACGCAATTGTCATTCCTGTATCTGCTCTGCGCTCCATCGGCTCCAGAACCTATGTACAGGTGATCGAGAATGATGGCAGCAAGCGTGAAGTGGACGTTCAGGTTGGACAACAGACATCGACCGATGTTGAGATTCTGAAAGGTCTGACAGTTGGTCAGAAAGTTGTGGGACGCTAATGGGGCTGCCATTGCTTCGGCTGCTGTTCCGCAAGATGTGGAACACGCGCTGGATGACCTTCAGCACATTGATTGGCTTGATTGTGGCGGTAGCGTTCACCGTCAGTATTCCAATGTATGCCGATGGTGCGTTGAAACGGGTTGTCGCGCAGACACTACAGGATAACAGTGAGGGTTTGCCAGCGGGATCGCTGTTGATGAGTTACCAGGCACCCGGGGGTGTAAAGACCGATACAAGAGGACTTGATGAAGTGGATCGCTACATTCGTGAGGATGTTCCCCGCGACATTGGGTTTCCATTCCATACGTATGTGAATTCGAGATCCATTCGCAGTACAGAGGTCACTCCTGAAGATCCTACCAAAGTGGATGCAAGCCGCGCGCGAAGTATGACACTGGGTACGATGAGTGGGCTGGATGCTCAGGTGAATTACTCGGCGGGTGTGAAACCTGGCAATCAGGTCAAAGGTGACATTATTGAAGCCGTGATGCTTGAAGAAGGAATGTACCGGAATGATCTGCATGTAGGTGATATTTTGGAATACCCGATCTACAGTGGTCTGGATATCACGTTACGTGTGAAAATTACAGGTTCCTTCAAGGCCGATAATCCCAACAGTCCTTATTGGGTTCAAGGCTTCGACGGCATGATGAATGGACTTTATGTGAATGATTCTGTTTTTAATGACGTAATCCTCAAAGAAAAGGGCATTCCGCTTCAGAACTCGCGTTGGTACTACGCCTTTGATCTGAAAGAGGTTCAAACCAGCCAGCTGTCGGGCCTCAGTTCTATGCTGGAACGGCTGGATATTGATCTGTATCAGCGACTGAAAGATACCAAAGTGGATATTACCTTCGGTGATTTGCTCAAGCAGTTCCGCAGTCAGAGTCTGCAGCTGCAGACGATGCTGTTTACGCTCGCTGCACCGATGATTGCGATGGTCTTTTATTTTATCGCGATGAATGCCAGACAATCACTGCAAAAGCAGGAAAGCGACATTGCGGTGCTGCGCAGCCGCGGAGCATCAGCTCGCCAGATCTTCTCGCTTTATCTGCTTGAAGGGATTTTCCTGGGTGCAATTGCACTGGTTATTGGACCGCTTCTGGGATGGTTCATGGCTAAGAGTATCGGCTCGGCCAGTGGATTCTTATCCTTTGTTGATCGGAAGTCTATTCCGATTGGAGTCTCCAAAGAAGCCATTCTGCTCGGAGTAGTAGCCGTGCTGGTTGCCATTATTGCATCGTTGATTCCGGCGATTACGTATGCACGAGCAACGATTGTTTCTGCCAAACGGCGTCAGGCACGTACAGATCGTGCACCGCTGTGGCAACGTTGGTTCCTCGATGTTGGACTGCTCGGACTGGCTGGTTATGGATACTATCTGTTTTATGAACGTCAGATGCTGACGTTCCAGACGGGAATGACAACGGATCAGTTACAGGTACAGCCGTTTCTGTTCTTTGTACCTGCGCTTGCAATATTTGCGCTAGGACTGTTTTTCCTGCGTTTGTTCCCGTGGATTCTGAAATTGATTCAGTTGATCGGACGCAAGCTGCTGCCGGTTCCGTTGTATCTGACGCTGACTCAGTTGTCACGTTCGTCATCATCCTATTATCCGCTCATGATTCTATTAGTGTTGACACTCGGCCTTGGGGTATATAACTCGGCTGCAGCTCGAACCATTGATTTGAATTCAACGGAACGCACGCTTTACCGTTATGGTTCCGATGTTATTATGCAAACGGTATGGGAAGGAACCCCGGAGGTTAAGCCAGGAGGTTCTGGACAGGGCGGCGGAGGCCAACAAGGCGGCGGGCAGCAAGGTGGAGGCGGCGGAGGTGCCGGTGGTGGCGCTGGTGGCGGAAATGGCGGAGGCGGAGCTCCTGGCGGTGGAGGTGGCGGCAGTTCATCGCAGCCCACCAAAATCATATACTCCGAGCCACCATTTGAAGTGTTCCGTCAATTAAACGGTGTGGAGCATGCTGCACGGGTACTGCAAACAAAGGGCAACATTATTGTCTCGGGTAAATCCGGTGGACAAGGGATGTTAGTCGGCATTGATAATGTGGACTTCGCCAAGGTTGCCTGGTTCCGTAACGACTTGTTCCCCGCACACCCTTACAAGTATCTTGATTTGCTTGGCAAATATGAAGGTGCTGTTCTGATCTCCTCGAAATTTGCTGACAAGTTCAAGCTCAAAACGGGAGACTCCGTCTCCATTGGTGTACAGGGTCAAGCGATTGAATTTGTTGTTTTTGGTATTATTCCATACTGGCCTTCACAATACCCGGATCAGGTGCCATTCTTTGTGGCTAATCTGGATTATATCTACGATCAGGTGCCGTTAATGCCCTACGAGGTATGGTTAAAAATGAAACCGGACGCCAAGGTCGCTCCATTAATGGAGAAACTTGCAGCAGAAGGAATTGAACTATCCTCTGTCCGTGATGTGCGAACCGAGCTCGTCACACAGGGCAAACATCCATCGAGAGGCGGAGTGTTCGGTATTCTGAGTTTGGGTTTCCTCGTATCGGTGATTATCTCGTTAATTGGTTACGTGCTGTACTGGTTCTTTAACCTCTCGGGACGTGTGGTACAGTTCGGTGTCCTGCGTGCTATGGGTCTATCCAGAGCACAGCTAAGCGGTATGTTATTGCTGGAGCAGGTATTCACGGCTGGGCTTTCGATCCTCCTGGGGATCAGTATTGGTCAGGTTTCAAGCAGACTCTTCCTGCCGTTTCTGCAAACGACCGATAATGTGTCTGCGCAGGTTCCGCCATTCCGGATCGTCTTTGAACAGCAGGATATGCTGCAACTGTACGGTGTAACCGTGGTGATGCTGATTATTGGAGCATCGATGTTGCTCTGGCAGATTCGCAGGCTGAGGGTTCACCAGGCGGTCAAAATGGGAGAGGAGAGGTAAACGTGATCCAATGCGAGGGACTTGTCAAAATTTTTAAATCCAGTGATGTGGAAGTCGTTGCCCTTCAAGGTCTCAATCTGACCGTCAATCAAGGGGAAATGATGGCGATCATCGGCAACAGCGGAAGCGGAAAATCAACATTGCTTAACATCCTGGGAGGCCTGGATCGTCCTACTGCGGGTACAGCGGTTGTCGGAGACTGGGATTTGCTGAAAATGACGGATGCTCAACTGGTGGAATACAAACGCCATACGGTCGGATTTATCTGGCAAAATAACGGACGAAACCTGCTACCTTACCTCACTGCGCTGGAGAATGTGGAAACGCCGATGATTCTGGGTGGCAAACGTGATCGTGCTTATGCGATGCAGCTGCTGGAATGGGTCGGCTTGAAAGATCGGATGCATAACAAACTGCATCAGCTGTCGGGCGGGGAGCAGCAGCGTGTAGCGATTGCGATCTCCTTGTCCAATCGGCCAAAGATTCTGCTGGCGGACGAACCAACCGGTTCCGTCGATTCCGAGACATGTGATACGATCATGAACATTTTTCGCAAAATGAATAAGGAACTCGGTGTAACGATTGTCATCGTTACCCATGACTTGACGCTTGCTGGCAAGGTTGATCGGATCGTTGCGATTCGGGATGGCTTAACGAGCACTGAATTTGTGAAGCGTAATCCAAATCTGGACGATGATGAGGGACTGTCTGAAGCAGGCTCTCCTGACGTTCATGAAGCATTTGTCATTATTGATCGTGCAGGGAGGCTTCAGGTGCCCAAGGAGTACCTGGAGGCTTTGTCCATCGATAGCCGGGCTACATTGGAATTTGACGGTGAGCGCATTGTCATTACACCGCCAAGATAATTTAAGAGGGGGAAATGGGAGATGAAGAACAGGTTGTGGGGAAAACGTGTGCTGGCCATCGTGGCAACAGCAACACTGGCATTACCACTTATTGCGGGATGTACGGCTAGTGAGAATAAAGATAATGAACAGCGTGTGCTACGTGTAGCTACACTCTGGGGCGGACAGGATGACAGTTACTTCCGTCAGCAATTTACGGATGCTTTTGAGCTTACGCACAAAAATGTCACGATTGAAATCGTGCCTGCGGTTGATCAAGGCAGCATGTTTGGCTTTGGGAATTCGACAGAACAGAAGGAAGCGCCAGATACATTGGAGAGCTTGAAAAAGATTATGACGGGAGACAATCCGGTGGATGTTGTTGTAGCGGATACAGCTACAATCAAGTCGTTAATTCAGGAGAACATGGTTAAACAGCTTGATCCATTAATGCAGGAAGATAAATTTGATACTAGTGATATTGTGCCAAGTGTGCTCGAGGGAATCAAGGATCTGGGTGATCAGAACATCTATGCTCTCACACCTACGTTCTCTTCCTCTGCTTTGTTCTATAACAAAGGCATGTTTGAAAAAGCGGGCGTTGAACCGCCAACGGACAAAATGACGTGGGACGATATCTTTAATCTGGCGACTCGCCTGACCAAAGGAGAAGGTAAAGACCATGTCTTTGGAATGGCATTCACTACCTATAACGGCGGCTCCCCTTATTACTCCATGCAGCAGTATTATAATTCACTGCAGCTGAAAGTTTTTGACGATAAGGCAGAGAAAATGACAGTGGATTCTCCGCAGTGGGAGAAAGTGTGGAGTACGGTCAGCAAGCTGGCGATTGATAAAGTCATCCCGAAAGGTGACGAACCGCAGGATCAGCAAACGGAGGGGCGCTATAATCCTCTTCAAGGCGACTTGTTCCTGAGTGGCAAGACGGCTATGGCGATTGGAGATTACAATTACATCAATCAATTAATTGATGCCAATAAAAACGCAGATAAAATGGAAGGTTTTACAAAAGTAGAATGGGATGTGGTTACTCCTCCCGTTCATCCAGAAGCTCCTGAGGTTGGAGGCAACATCTATCTGAGCAGCTTGATGGCGATTAACAGCTCGGCTCAGAACCCGAACGATGCCTGGGAACTGATCAAGTATATGAACAGCGAGGATTGGGCGAAGATCAAGGCACGCAGCAGCTATGAATTGGTATCCCGGAAAAGCTTTATTAAGCCCAAAGACGGTCTGGATTACAACATTCAGGCGTTCTACACCTTGAAGCCGGTACCGCCAGCCAATACGAATCTCGATAAAATGTATCAGAAGACGCCTGGATTGTATCAAGTAGCCGATAAAGGCATGGAATACTTTAATCAGGTGCTGGAAAACAAAAAGACACCGAAAGAAGCACTGGGTGAATGGGCAGCCAAAGGGAACGAGATGCTTGCGAAGTTGAAAAAGGATCCTAAAGCGACATTCCAATAAGTTATACTGACCTCGTATGAACACGTTGGTCAACTTCCGATTTTGCACCATGTTTACACTAAAAAATAGCCGCCAGAGATTTTATCATCTCTGGCGGCTATTTTTACGAAATTGGGGTATTCTACAATTAGCAGCAGTACATGACGCTTTGGAAAGGACGAGCAGGATGAAATGGATATATTTCAGCAAGCTGTATTCAACGAAATTTCAAGCTGGCTGCCTGGCGAAAAGACTGGAGCAGGATGGCTGGATTTACGGGCATAACGAGCCCGAAGAAGTTGAAGTGTACCGCTCACGGAAAGGGCGTTACGGTGTGCGATTCATTCCCTAACATTACCCCTTGACTTGTATTGTAGTAATGGTGTATATTAATTAAGTCGCTGTTTATTATTATTAACGACGCGGGGTGGAGCAGCCCGGTAGCTCGTCGGGCTCATAACCCGAAGGCCGCAGGTTCAAATCCTGCCCCCGCAATATTGCTTTACTGGATGGTTACAGCGATCATCTGCACTGTTATACATTATTTGTTTAGGGCCCTTAGCTCAGTTGGTTAGAGCGGTCGGCTCATAACCGATTGGTCACAGGTTCGAGTCCTGTAGGGCCCATATTTTAAAACCCTTGCGATGCAAGGGTTTTTTTCTGTTTTCATAGATTTCTATTTTCTATGTTTATATATGATGGGTAATCCATGGCTTAGATAACAGATAAAAGTGGGGTGATTCTATCTTTCTCTTCCAGATCACATAACTTTATTTTCAATAGGGGGTTGTATGTCCATGCCAGATCATGATTCTCGCATATACTATCTCAATCCCATTTATAGGAGGTAGATTTCATGACTCAGTTAATTGATGCAAGAACCTCGCAAAATGCGAGTTTGGCGAACTCTATTGCGATACCAATTCTGGTAATTAACACACCGCAATTGTTTGGACAGATTGGGTTGGTGACAACAGCTACGATTGGTGCCAACCCGCGGGTTCAATTCAAAGGAACCGTGTCTGTACAGCTTCCTTTGGCGCTTGCCGGTATAACGATTACGATAGTTCGGGGAACTTTAGCAACAGATCCTGTCATCTATTCGGCTACATCCACATTTAACTTGACCGTTCTGGCACCACAGGTTATTACATTCTCGGCCGATGATTATAATCCGCCGATTACGCCACAATTAACGTACACTGCATTTGTCAGCAGTAACTTGCTGGGTACGGTTCGTGTAGGTCCAGAGAACTTTGACGGTGTTTTGTACTCTGACTAACGGCTAATCAGCTTGATAAAAAATAAAGAAGCAGGTTCAATCTGTTTTTTTGTTTGGTTGGCAAATTTATATGCGTTAAGCTTGCTTCTCTGCGAAGCAGGCTCTTTTTTGTAAGTCAGAAGAGAATATGAATGTAGCCTTGGAATTGGGGAAGTATGAAAAGAGAACAGAGGACGCCGGTGATATGATATAATTGTTCTTTTACATAGGATAGATGGATTTGGTTCAGAATGAATAGATAGAAAGCGAGTTTGATATAAGTGATGATGGAGAAAGAAAGCCAGTATGTCCGGTTTAGCGAAGCGCCCGTTTGGGATTGGCAGAGAGCTTATTATGAACAGATGGGGCTGCAAGCTTGGGAAAATCGCCAGGTGCCTGAGTATATTACGAGCAATCCGCTAATTGCAACAGCGTATGCGGAGATGATTTTTGGATTCTTGCAGGACTTGTCAGCCAGAGGCGAGCAGGATGAAATGATAAACATTGTTGAACTTGGTGCAGGTGGAGGCAGATTGGCTCATCAGGTGTTGAATAAACTCTGTGCATTGAAGGAAATGGCAGGTATAGAGCTGCCGCCTTTCCGATATGTGATGACTGACCTGGCTATGGAGAATGTAATGGGATGGAAAGAGCATAGATCCATGCAGGGATATATTGAAAAGGGACTGTTGGACTTTGCACGTTTTGATGCGATGCAGGATAAAGAGTTACATCTTCTGATGTCTGGCACGGTGATCGGGCAAGGAGATTTACATCAGCCTTTGCTGCTCATTGCCAACTACTTTTTTGATAGTATTCCGCAGGACCTGATTTACATTGGGGAGGGGCAGGTATTTGAATGTGATCTGCTTGTTGAACTTCCGAGCCCCGTAGCCAAGCAGAAACCTGCCGAGATCCTGGAAAGTATGACACTGCAATATAAATATCGTCCTGCACCCGAGTACTGTGAAGAGACCTATCCTTACTCCGAATTGATGATCCTGTACAAGGCTGAGTTAGAAGATTCGCATATTCTTCTTCCTTCTGCAGGGCTAGGGTGTCTCGAACGATTGAGTAAGCTGTCCCGGTCAGGGTATGTGCTTATTACCGCGGATAAAGGGGATCATCGACTGGATTACTGGAAATATGCAGAGCCGCCTGAATTTACAATACACGGCAGTTTCTCATTGTCCGCGAATTATCATGCGTTAAAATATGTGCTGGAACAGCAGGGAGCCGCTTCCTATTTTACTTCCCACCACTATAAGGATCTAAACGTTGGCATGATTTTAATGTTGGAAGCACCCATGAGTTATGTGAATACAAGGCTGGCCTACCACCGTTTTGTGGAGCGGTTTGGTCCAGATGATTTCTTTACCCTGAAGGAATGGATAGACCCTAAAGTGGATCAGATGGAGCTGAAACAGCTGTTGGCTTTCTGGCGATTGGGCGGATATGATGCCGAGTTTCTGATTCTTGCTTCCTCCAGGTTTAATGATCTTTTATCCGATGCAAGCGATGAGGAGATGCTCGACCTTCAATCCGGGATCAGGTTGATGTGGTCTTCCTATTACGCTATGGAACATCGGAATCAGGTGGCTTTTGTTTCAGGGCAGCTCTTACTGGAGATGTTTATGTATGAAGAGGCTAAGTTGTTCCTGGAAAGATCACTGACTGCCGACCTGGATACACATCAGAGCACACTATTATATGATCTGGCTGTATGCTGTTATGAGCTGGAACAAGAACAGGAAGCACTTGCTTACGCTCGCCGTGTACTCGAAATAGATCCGGAGCATGAAGAGGCTGCGTCGCTTCTGAAAGGACTCGAATGAGTTCTATATAACAACCCGTTATATAACGAGGTGTGATTCGGTTTTGTTATAGAGTCAGAGCACACTTTTGTTGATCATCAGGCAACTCCCCGAGGATTGGGCGATCAGACGTGCACATTCGCCCGGTCACTAGCGGGAAATACGCATATGTTATGGCGTACCTTGAAATTCAAAGGAGGCCAATCAAATGAGTCAAGTTGGATACGGTTGTGGCAATGTTGGTGGATTCGGCGGAGGATGGACTTCCACTAGTGCAATTCTCGTTCTCTTCATTCTGCTCGTCATCATTACAAAATCTTTCTGGCTGTAAGATAACGATCTGGCGTGCAGGCAGTCAGCTCCACCAAGACTTTGGTGGGGCTTTGCGCTTATTTCCAAAGCGTAATATGACATGAATGACATTTGACAAGTGAAAACAATGTGCTTAAAATCACATAAGAGACTACTAACAGAGATTGAAGGGATAGCAATGCCTTTTATACGATTTAAAGGATTCACAGGTTCTAAACTGGAGGAAGTTGTACCTCAAATTACCGAAAAGATGGCCTTGATCACTCATATTCCTCAGGAAAGAATGAAAGCAGAACGTTATGATGTACAGGCCCTGACACCTTCCCCGGCATCCATAGAGATTTTAATGTTTCAGCGTGACCAGGAGATACATGATCGAATTGCAGCATCCATACAGTCCATTTTGGAGAAAGCCGAACTGCCGGATGTACACATTTTTTTCAATATATTATCCCCGAATTTGTACTATAAGAAGGGTAAACCGCTGACAGATTACCGATTGGATTAGACAAGCTAGGATGTGAGAAGTAGATACATTTGGGAAAAGAAATACAAACAAGCTGCTTGCGGAGAAGCAGCCTGAGACGGGCAGTTTGACCATGCTCGTCTTTTTTATTTGTGCAAGGGTCGTCTGGTATTCAGATTGATCGAAGTGTTGGAGAGGCTGTGAATCAGGTGATGAACAGTCACGATCAGAGCCAGTGCAGCGAGTGAGAGGGCTATAGCTGCCCAAATTGCCTGTGCAGGCCCCACATACAGGAATGTAATTACTGTCATGACCAGTCCGATGCCTGTTACTGTATAATTGGAAAAAGAGAGCAGACTGTTTGCTTTCGTTATATCTTCGCCTTTAACCAGTCGTGGCTGAAGTGTCTCCAGAGACAGAGACTCCCAGCGAATAATGGCAGAGAATAGTACAGTACCTGTAAACATAAGCGTAATATGTAACGTCAAGTGTGGCAGGGAGAATGCGATCCCGACGAGCAGCAGTATTTTGGTCAAAGGAACACCGATGATTAGTCTGGATAACGTAAAGCGTCTCATCAGAAAATCGAATGCGAATCTTGCTGCAACATGGGTCAGTCCGTAAAAGCACAGAAACAGCAGTGCATGGCCAATCCATTCAGTTTGTCTGTATATAAGGCAGGTCAAGGTTGTGATTAAGATCACTTGTATAAGTGAGAGCAGTGTTCTGGCAGCCCAGAATGGATAAAATGCGATGTTCATACCAATCTGTCCTTTCTGTAACGATACATCGATATCATTTATCTTACGGCTCATGCTACAGTAAGACCACAAATAAAGTTATCATATTTCCGTCAGTGCACGTCAAAGACCAGCTGCACAGGGAGCAACTGGTTTTGTTTTCAAGCTTGTTATTGTATTATGCCATGGCAAGAATAAAAGAAATCAGTAGCATAAACAGACTGGACATTCGAACCATAGTCATGTAAGATTTGCTAGGTTCCGTCTCCCCTTGCATGATCCAGCCGTATCGAAGATACCAGCCAAACTTGGGAAAACACAGATTGATTATACATAACACCATAAATATAAAAAAGAGGATTTCCATCGTCGATCTTCCTTCCTCGTCAACCATTAACGGTCCCGCCTTTAAGGTCTGCGTCTGGAAAAAATGGAGACAATCCGCATATTAACGATGATGATCAATTAAATTATGGGTGGATCTCTGAATGGCAGGCAGGTTATGTAAATGGATAAGGATTAGTATGATTAAGAACTATTACCCAAGAACTACACGGATTGAATAACTGTGGTACAATATAATAGATATTTTTAATATCAACACATACCATCTGGAGTTAAGGATGTGAGATGGAGGAGACAGGCATGAGCCTAAATAATCAACTCCCGATGCAATGGGAGTTTATCATATCGAAATTAAAATCCTCCGTTACGGTAGTTGACGCTACCTCGCCTGAGTTTCCGCTCATGTACGTAAACGAACATTTTACTCGGCTGACCGGATACACGCACGAAGAATCGATCGGACGGAATTGCCGATTTCTACAGGGGACGGATACCAATCCCGAAACCGTTTCAAATATTCGAGAAGCGTTAAGAAAGCAACAATCAACTAAAGTTGAGATTCTAAATTACACGAAAAGTGGTCAGAAGTTCTGGAATGAACTCAATATTGATCCCATTTTTAATGAATCAGGTGATTGTTTGTACTTTGTTGGCATTCAGTATGACATCACAGAACGGAAATTTGCCGAAGAGCAACTGAAGCTTGCTACGTCGTTGGCTGAGAAAACCAGCAGAGGTCAGCTGGAATTCATCGGCAAGTTAAATCATGAGCTTCGTACACCGCTAAATGGCATCATGGGAATGATCGAGCTTGCGGGAATGGGCGATATTACCGAAGAGCAAAAAGAATATCTGGAACTGGCACGTCAATCCGGAGAGGCGCTCCTGCACATTGTAAACAACAGTCTGGATATGGCGAAGCTCGGCAGAGGTAAAATGGGAGTGGAACATATCGAGTTCCAGCCATTAAAGCTGATTCAGCAAATTGTGAAGACACATGAGCTGGCAGCGATGAATAAACATATCCGTATATTTTGCCATGCAGATTTGAGTATTCCTGATGTGCTATGGGGCGATCCACTAAGACTACGTCAAGTGCTGGATAATTTGCTGAGCAATGCCATCAAGTTTACGGAGCAAGGGGAAGTGCAACTTCGAGTGGATGTCAAGCAGCGATCACATGAAAAGACCATGTTGATGTTCTCTGTACGGGACACAGGGATCGGTATCCCCTCTCATCAGATCAGTCAACTGTTTGATGCCTTTACTCAATCCGACATTTCGCATGCAAGAAGGTTCGGGGGAAGTGGACTTGGGTTAACGATTTGCAAAGAGTTGTTGGAATTAATGAACGGCAGCATCACTGTGGACAGTGCTGAAGGCAAAGGAACGGAGTTTCATGTGACGGTGCCTTTTCGAAGTCGTCAGAGTATTTTTAACGCAGGATAAGACAGTGCAGGGCTGCAGCCGGAATGGATCTGGCTGCTTTTTTGTTGTGGAATGAATTGTTTTACGAACTGGCGTTCTGTTATAATGCTAGGTATGCTAGTGTTATATGGGGGAGGCACATCATGAGTAAGAAACGCAGCAGAAGAGGCAAACGAACGAACCGGCAATTTAAAGGGAAGATGCTGACGTTGGTGGGCATGGTACTGATTGCTCTGTACGCCTGGGCAGGAGGAGAGTGGCCGCTAGACATCCCTTCTCCGTTCAAAACAACGGACAAGAGTGTAGATCATACGATCACTTTTCCTGCAGATCGGTATCCGGAAACAGCAAACCACATCCGGAAAGCGATCCAAGCAGGACATACAGATGTGTGTACGATCAACCGGAAGGGTGCTGAAGGGAACAGGGAACTGTCACTGAAAGGTGTGCCGGTCAAAAAAGGCAAGGATCGGGATGAGTGGCCTATGGCAATGTGTGCAGAAGGCGGCAAGGGTGCGGATATCCAGTACATTACGCCAAAAGATAATCGCGGTGCAGGCTCATGGGTAGGCAATCAACTAAGTACATATCCGGATGGAACCCGTGTTAAATTTGTCGTGAAATAACACGGGATATAGCAATGGAAGGATACAGAGGATATTTATTTTTGACTATGGTAAGTATAAAAAAATAGGCAGTATAAGAAAAACCAGACGTTAGTGACGTCTGGTTTTTAAATATAAGTTGGCTTTAGTAGAAAACGTAGATTTCCTACATATAGCTTATCTTTATCGATCAGCGTACATATCCCTGTTCTCCATGTTCACAATCTACGAAAGTAACTGAAAATGCAGCATGACAAGTTCAATGTCTATACAAGTTGCATGGTGCCCAGATGGTGAGAGCGAAGGGTTAAAAGACGAGTGACATGTTCGACTTCATCAAACGGAATCCATACATTTCCCTGAACGGTGCGCAAGGAGAGAATGGAGCTGTCTGCTGAACGCTCCGGAAAGCCGGTTACGGTCTGTCCGCTTGTATTCCGAACCAGAATCTGTTGATTACGCCGAATGGCAATTTCTACCTCTTTTTTCATAAGTCATTGCTCCTGATTATAAGATGTTTATCAGTGTGTCGAAGTTTTCAATGGTTAATTTGTCTTCTTTATCTAGTCTATCAGAACTAGGTATAGATTTCCAGTAGAGAAATGATCAAGCTGTTCTAGGTGAATTGACTTAGCGAGTGGGAATGGCGTTACTGAGAATATGCTGCGGGGTTATATAAGGTATGAGGAAGAGGAGGGGAACCACATGTCAAAACTGTTTGTTGGGCTTGCTCGTTCGGAGCACGAGGCAATTATCCTGTTGAATGCGTTGAAGAAGGAAGGTATCCCAGATCAATATTTGGGGGCGGTAGCCAAGGAACAGATCGATCTGGAGATGATCAGCGAGAAGACGGGGTTACCCAAGCCGCTGAAAGGTGCTGGAACGGATGGAGCGTTTGGAGCGGTGAAAGGCATATTAGCCGGGCTGGGTAAACGAATGAATCAAACCGCATCGATCGGAAAAGCGGTGCGTAGATTAGCTGGTAATGAGATTGGAAGTGAGACCGATGATCTGGTCTTAACGCTGACAGAAACAGGCATTCCGGAAGAGGATGCACGCCATTATGAGGACTGGCTGCTGCAAGGTCACATTCTGGTCATTGTGGAATGTAGCGAGGAGCAAGCGGCGCGTGTGAAGCCCATTTTGCTTTTTTAGTTTAATTTAAGGCTGATTTTAGGTTCCTTTAATGTTGGGGAGGTATTCTTATCTCACACCTCCCTTAATATAGATGGTTTACCGGAAGTCCGGGACCGCAACTCGGACTTTCTAGGCACTGTGAGCTTATGCTTGCAGTGCCTGTTTCATTTTTTGAGAAAAGGGTTGCATTATTAATTGGTTCATGGTAAGATATTTCTTGTCGCCAAGAAAATAATACATACGCCGGGGTGGCGGAATTGGCAGACGCACAGGACTTAAAATCCTGCGGTAGGTGACTACCGTACCGGTTCGATCCCGGTCCTCGGCATCTTAAAGAAAAGATCACATTTGACTTGTTTAACAAGTCAAATGTGATCTTTTCTTTTGTTTTGAAATGTAAAAATGTGTATGATCATTAAATAGATTGTCAATAGGAACAAGAACATGGTCTTTAAGTGTTTTGGATTACGGAAGAAGAATGGCTTATTATATGTAAAAATTCGTTGATTAGATAAGTTCAACCGTTGCGAAGAGAACGATTACTGCTAGTTAAGCAAAATAGAGGGAAATAGATATCTCCCTCTAAGGATACCGGGGGTGTCTAGCGACATTATCGATTGGAATGATCCGTTACTCTTTTACGCATTCCAGCTAAACCTAGTAACCCGAGTAGGCCCAGCCATCCCCAGTCCATACCATTATCGTTATCCGTTGAATTTGCCCTTACACTGTTTGGTTGATAATTAGAGCTGTTGTTTTGGTAGGTGTTAATACTTCGTCCATCTTGGGTTGCTTCATTTACACTGTGAGCAGAGGCAGGTACAGCCAATGCACCTAATAAACAAATGGATACAACAAAAGTTGTTATTTGCTTCTTCATGAAATTTCCCTCCTGTATGTGTGTAAAGTTAATATCTCCAAAAGTCACATCCTTATTCCATCGGTATTTTATTACTTTTGAATATGTTGTTTATGATCATGGAACTATACTTTTGGTGGGAAATAAAATATGAAGGAGCTGTTATGATGGGAATATTAAGTGGTAATCCAAAAAATGAACCTATGCATTATGGTGAAATCTTCAGCGTTTGGCAATGTTCAATGGTCGCGAAAGGTGCTCTTTCCTTTTACCAAGCATTTTTAAATCATGCAGGAGATAAAGATTTGAAAAAAACATTGGAGGCATTGATTGATCAAGCTAAACTTGAGATTAAAGAGTGTGATACACTCCTCACTGATAACGGAATTGCTCCAACGCCAGTTTTACCAGAAAGACCGCCCGTAAAACTGGAAGACATTCCTGTTGGTGCAAGGTTTACAGATCCTGAGATAGCTGCAAAAATTGCGTCTGATACTTCGATGGGATTGGTTGCTTGTAGTCAAGTTATGGGCCAATCCATTAGAGAAGACATTGGAGCCTTATTTGCGAAATATCACGTTACCAAAACCGCTTTAGGCCTTCGTATTCTCCAGATGAGTAAAGAAAAAGGGTGGCTTATTCCTCCTCCTCTTCAAGTGAAAAGACCCGAAGCTGTGGAGGCTTAAAGATTAATAAGAATCCCTGCTGACAAAAAAAGTTAGCAGGGATTCTTATGTTTTAAAATCTATTGTGGTGCTGAATTAACAAGAAACCTCATATTCTTTACAGGTCACTTCTCTCTAGCTGCTCGGTCTTTCCTCCCCGCTGGGTCAGCGAGGAGGAAAGATAATATTTTTTGTAATGTAGGGTGACATGATTTATTGAGATTTTAGAGACATATATACAGGAAGCAACTTGAGCCGGACCATAACTGCTACTAAGTATTCGCACTGCGTGCTGGGAGCTGCACGCAGTGCGAAATATAATTGGTTATGTTGGATTTATAGAGAATTTCCCATCTCTTAATTATCCTTTCGGCATAAGGCATTGGGCTTTTTTTCTAGTTCTTAAATTTTTTTAAACCATTTCAAGTAAATTATTAGATTGTTATGGTTTTTAAATGTCTATGATAGTAATTCCAGATTACTCCAACTTGTCCTCTCCTGCGTAAGTTCATAAACACAATCCCCACATAATACATATCAGAAAGCGGATTCGACCTTCCTTTTATGAAGAGAGGTCACAATGGTGTATACTATCGATAGGCATATATTACCTTTCCCTTGCTGAGGGATTAAGTTCCTCAAGGGAACTATACAAACCAACACAACAATTGAATGGACGGAGGACTCAAGTTTATGTTGAAACAGCTTAAGCCATATAAGGTGTTACAAGAGCGTAGAATCGAAGAACTGAAATCCGATGCGTACCTGCTGGAACATCTAAAATCGGGTGCTCACATCGTAGTGCTGTCCAATAGCGATGACAACAAGGTGTTCAACATCGGTTTTCGCACACCTCCCGAAGATGATACAGGGGTAGCTCATATTCTGGAACACTCCGTGCTTTGCGGATCAAAAAAGTTTCCGGCCAAAGATTCTTTTGTGGAGCTGCTCAAGGGTTCACTCAATACATTCCTCAACGCGATGACGTATCCTGACAAAACCGTCTACCCGGTTGCGAGTCGCAACGATCATGACTTCCATAACTTGATGGATGTGTATCTGGATGCGGTATTAAATACGAATATTTATGAGAATGAAAAAATATTTCTGCAAGAGGGCTGGAATTACAATCTGACTTCTGCGGATGATGAACTGACATACAACGGCGTGGTGTATAACGAGATGAAAGGGGCCTTTTCTTCGCCGGAGCGGATGGTAAGACGAGAGGTTTTGAACTCTCTTTTCCCGGATACAACATACTCCTGTGAGTCTGGCGGATTCCCGGAGGCCATTCTGGATCTGACCTATGAAGGACTGCTCGATTTTCACAAACGGTACTATCATCCGTCTAACAGTTACATCTATCTATACGGAGATATGGACATGGAAGAGAAGCTGCAATGGCTGGATGAAAACTACCTGAACAACTATGATCGTATGGAGATCGACTCCGAGATCAAGTTGCAACCCGCATTCCCAGCACGGGTGGATACGGTAAAGTCGTATTCTGCGGGAAGCACGGAATCCGAAGTGGACAACAGCTTCTTGACCTATAATGCGGTGATTGGCACAAGTCTGGACAAGGAATTAAACATTGCCTTTCAGATTCTGTTATATGCATTGCTCAATGCGCCGGGAGCTGTGCTGAAGCAAGCCTTGCTGGATAAAGGTATTGCTAAGGACGTTTACGGCTCCTATGATGACAGCTTGTATCAACCCTTGTTCACTGTGGGACTTAAGAAGAGCAACTTGTCCAGCAAGGATGAATTCCTTGAAACGATCCAAGAAGTGCTGAAGCGTGTTGTCAAAGAAGGTTTTGACCCGAAAGCATTGCTTGCCGGCATTAACTCGTACGAGTTCAATCATCGGGAAGCGGACTTCGGCCGTATGCCGAAAGGGTTGATCTACGGATTCTCCTCGCTACAAAGCTGGTTGTATGATAAAGAGGCGCCTTTCACACATCTGGAGGCGAATGATGTATTTGCAGAACTTCGCACCAAAATGAAGCAGGGCTATTTCGAACAGCTCATCGAGAAGTATCTTTTACAAAATACACATACGTCATTTGTTGCGTTGACCCCGGACAAAGGCTTGAACGCACGCAAGGAAGAAGCGCTGAAATCACGTCTGAAGTCGATACAGGCCGGACTTAGTCCGGAAGAAGTGCAAGACATGATTAAGCGTACTGAAGCGCTTGCCGAATACCAGAACACACCTTCCACCAAGGAACAGCAGCAAGTGATTCCAACGTTGTCGATTGAGGATATTGATACGAAGGCATCGAAGCTTCACCAGACCTTGAACAACTTGGATGGTACAACGATTCTGCATCATAATTTGTATACCAATGGCATTGGTTATTTGAAACTGTTATTTGATATCAAGGAAGTGCCGCGCCGTCTGTTGCCTTATGTGGGATTGTTGAAAAGTGTGCTCGGATACGTAGACACCCAAAATTACTCGTTTAACGAGTTATCGAATGAAATTCATATCCATTCCGGCGGAATCAATAGCGGGGTTGGTTCTTATGTGAATGCACACCAGCCTCAAGATTTCAAAGCAACGTTTGAGTTTACGGCGAAAGTGCTTTATGACAAACTCGGATTTGCTCTTGATATGATGAAGGAAATTGTATTTACGTCCCGTTTTGACAACTCCAAGCGGCTTTTCGAGATTATTTCTCAGGTCAAAGGTAACTTGCAGCGCAATCTGATCAACAGTGGTCATTCTGCGGGGGTTGCCAGATCGTCCTCGAAACATTCGGCCGTTGCCGATTTCAGAGAATCCGTTAGCGGAATTGCGTACTATCAGTGGCTTGAGGACGTACAGGCAAACTTTGATGCGAAAAAAGAACAGCTGTCCTCCAGCCTGCAAGAGCTGATGGGTTATATATTCAGACCGGAGAACCTGCTTGTCAGTTACACTGCGGACGAGAAAGGATACGAAGGTCTGGAAGAACAGGTGTCCGACCTGAAAGCCAAACTGTTTACACATGAAGTTGCGAAGGAAGCCTTCACGTTTACGCCTGCAACACATAACGAAGGTTTCCGCTCTTCATCAGAGGTTCAGTATGTGGTTCAAACCGGGAACTATATCGACAAAGGTTACGCCTATACTGGCTCATTACGTGTATTACAAGGCATCTTGTCACTGGATTACCTGTGGAACAATATCCGTGCCAAAGGTGGTGCTTACGGCTGTATGTCCGGGTTCAGACGGAACGGAGACAGTTATCTGGCCTCTTATCGCGATCCGAATCTGGATAAAACCTACAAGGTATACGAGGAGATTCCGCAATATCTGACCGATTTCCGTGCAGATGAACGGGAGATGACACGGTATATCATCGGTGCGATTCAGGATCTGGATACGCCAAGAACCCCGTACAGTGAAGGATCATTCTCGCTGGAATGTTACTTGTCCCATGTGACGGAGGCTGATCTGCAGAAGGAACGGGATGAGGTGCTTGCCACGAAGGAGAGCGATATTATCGGCTTTGCCGGATTGATCTCTGCGATTCTGGAGCAGAAGCAACGCTGCGTCATTGGAAACGAGCATAAGGTCGAGGAGCAGAAGCATCAGTTCGATGAAACGCTGGATTTGATCAAACATTAAAAGCGGTAAGCAGTGTGAAACTTGCTCAATAAACGTTAACAAATGAATCTAATAAACCAACACAAGAGACACTTGCATGGGGCTGGGTTGTACAGCTTCCGCAAGTGTCTTTTTTATGCAAGGGCCACCGATCACGTTACCGCAAGCATGTTGTAAATTTTGAGCGTACGCAGATCTTCTTTGGATATTTTTAGCTCATTGTAGAGCTCTGGCGTTTCGGGTAGCGGTGTGCGGGAGAAGAGCATTTTTAGCGCAATGGGCATGAAGGGTCTGAACGAGACTCCGGCCATCAGTCCCCATTTTTTCTCCGATTCCTGGAACGACGCCAAAATATTAATATACAGATTCTCCAGCGGCGTGGCCTGATTTTTCAGAATCAATGTGGTCAGCGTATCGTAATGCTCCGTGTGACCCCAGTACATATTTTCACATTCCTGATAATTCTCAAAGTCCTTCACATTCATATACATCACCGTGCGATAGCGGTTAGCATCCGATTGAGCCATCATATCAATAACGCAGCGAATAAGACTATTGTTCCGACCGTCGTAGAAGTACGAATAGAAGCGGGTTGAGTTTTTGAAAAAGCTGGACTGAACCGTATTCATCAGCGGAGACGCATGCCTCGGTTCTTTGTAAAGGAGCTGCTCCACCTGGATGTTCAGCGCATCCGCAATCTGGTGCAGTGTGACGAGATCCAGTGTAATATCGCCGCTTTCATATTTGGAAAGCGTACCTTTACTCTTGAAAATCTGGTCTGCCAGCTGTTGTACGGTGAGCCCGCGCCATTTGCGGAAGTTTTTTATTTTTTTGCCCACTTCCTGGTTGATGTTGTTCATTGGGGTGCTCCTTATCCGGTTGAAGTAACATAAGTGTTTCGTGAGAATAGATGAATAAGATGAAAGTCTTTCTTAAAAGCCAAGACCTATCAGAAATATATCACTTTTTCATCGAAAAGACTATTCTGAGGAAACATGTCAAATATTTTGTTTCTTCTGAGTATAACCTCTTGCATTTGATGCAACTCCAGCGGCATGGAACAATAGGGGGAGAAGCAATGAACCGATGATGCTAATACGAGAAGACAGAGGAGCTAGTCCCTATGACCAAGATAAGCAAAAATAACATGTCCTATAATTTTGATGAGATCATTGACCGTACTGGAACCAATGCCATGAATACGGATGGTTTCCGCCAATATATTTTTAACGCAACAAGCGAGATGGAATTTCCATTCAAGGATGAGGAGTTCATTCGGATGTGGATTGCCGATATGGAGTTTGCCACACCACCCGAGATTTTGGATGCCGTGAAAGAACGTCTGGACCGCCGGATTATGGGTTACTCTCAAGTGTTTGACCCGGCTTATTACGAAGCAGTTTCGAACTGGATGAAACGATATTATGACTGGTCTTTCCCCAAGGAGCATTTGGAGACGTCCAATGGCATTATTCCCGCGCTCTATGAACTGGTGGAATATATATGCAAGCCGGACGAAAAAGTGTTGATCCTGACGCCTTCCTATGGGTTTTTCAAATCGGCAGCGGATCATAACCAGCTTGAGCTGGTCTGCTCGGACATGTTGAGTGACGAGGGACACTACACGATTGACTTTGAGGATTTTGAAGCAAAGGCCAGAGATGAGAAGGTTCGTGTATGCATTTTCTGTAACCCGCATAATCCGTCTGGACGCGTCTGGAGCACGGAAGAACTGAAGCGTGTAGGCGAAATCTGTCTGGCCAATGAGGTATGGATCATATCAGATGAAATTCATTGTGATCTGCTGCGTACGGGAAAAACACATACCCCGCTCGCCAAACTTTTCCCGGATACGGATCGAATTATCACCTGTATGTCTCCGAGCAAAACGTTTAACATGGCAGGGCTCATGTTCTCCAATGTCATCATTCCAAACAAGGGTCTGAGAGAGATCTGGCAGGCACGCCATTATGGATTTAAAAATCCGCTGAGTATTGCCGCTACACAAGCGGCCTATGAACATGGTGATGAATGGCTGAAACAGCTAAGAAGTTATCTGGATGACAACTTTGCATATGTTGAGGAATATGTGAAGCAACACCTTCCACTCGCTGTCTTTCATATCCCTGACGCCACATACCTGGCCTGGATTGATATTACGCCATATGCACCGCAGAATGTCAGCCTGCCTCTGTTCTTCGCAGAGCAAGCGGGTGTACTGCTGGAAGACGGGGGAATGTTTGTGGCGAACGGCGAAGGCTGCATTCGTTTGAATCTGGCTTGCCCCCGTTCGATCGTGGAGGAAGGCCTGAGTAGAATTAGTCGGGTCCTGGTGGAACAAAAACAGGCGAAAGAGGTGCTCGTACACGTATAGCGTCGGCAGGTTTTACGACGAATTGTCTGTATGAAGTGTAATCTTAAGCATAGGACTATTGAATCTGCGATGTATCAAAATTATAATGGAGTTCATCAAAAATGCATTCAAGCTGACTTATACAGGCGTATACAGGTATAAACAGATGCATATCAAGGGGCGGAGCAGAGCGAATTCTGTTTCGTCCCCTTTTCGTGTTCTTTTCCTTCCTCGTACACTTCTGGTCTGTCGACTGCGGTTATGTTAAAATGATGGATAGTCTATGAGTCGTGGGACATGTGACTCTTGCAGGGAAGAGCCCATCCAATCGGGCTTTACGGATATGCATTCATCAGGGGAAAGGAGTCTATACATTATGTTCGGAAATGATTGGGACGAGGTGTTGCAGAAGGAGACCGAATCCGAGTACTTTAACAAGATTCGTTATGCGCTCGCTGCCGAGTACAAAACACAAACCGTCTACCCTCCCAAGGAGGATTTGTTCTCGGCCTTGAAGCTTACTCCGTATCATCAGGTGAAAGCCGTCATTATCGGTCAAGATCCTTATCACGGGGCGGGTCAGGCTCACGGATTAAGCTTCTCGGTCAGACCGGGTGTGCGCGTACCGCCTTCACTGAAAAATATATACAAGGAACTTCAGGCCGATCTAGGTGTGCCTGTTCCAAAGCATGGCTCACTTATTCATTGGGCGGAGCAAGGCGTGTTACTGTTAAACGCTGTTCTGACGGTGCGGGAGAGTCAGCCTAATTCGCATCAGGCATTGGGTTGGCAGACGTTCACGGATGCCGTCATTCGTGTGCTGAATGAACGTCCAGAACCTATGGTGTACATGTTATGGGGAAGTCACGCTCAGAAGAAGGGTGCTTTTATTAACAGAGACAAACATCTGGTGCTGGAATCGACACATCCGAGCCCTTTGGCAGCACATCGGGGCTTTCTGGGCAGCCGTCCGTTTTCCAAAGCGAATGAATTTCTCGTCTCCCAAGGTATTAAACCGATCGATTGGACAATACCTGAAAACTAGATAGAGTGGAGGCGAGCACATTGCGACATTGGATTGGACGAAAAGTGGCAGTATACCGGGCAACAGGAATCCGCGAGCCTCTGAAGGGAACGCTGGTGGAGTGGGATGAAGAAACGGAATGTGTTCGAATCGGGCCGAAACGGATCAAGGTATCGTTTGACAATATTGCAATGATCAAACCGCTTCCTGAAGAAAGCCTGCCTTTGAAGAAGGCACGTTCTGAAGTGCATAAGATCGGATATGTCATGAAAAAGGCAATCCAGTTTGAAAATGCGATCTATTTCAAGTCACAGATTATGATCTGGAGGCGAGCCAAAATTGTGGTGTTATCCACCACGATTGTAAGACATGATGAAGATCAGGTGGAACTTGAAGACGGCCGGTTACTGCGCAAAGACAAGCATATGTTTGTTGTGCGTGCAAGGCGCGGTATACGATAGTTTGGTTGAAATTTAATATGGTTTTCATACTGCGATCATACAGCATTAATGTTTCGACCTTATAGTAGGTAATAACAACCCCTTCTAAATTAATGTGTATGGATTTGTGAACCCGGCCGGCTGCAAACGGCTGGGTATTTTTTTGTTTTTTTAACCGGAAGGCACATGAACCCAGCGTAAACAGGCTATGAGATAAATGCTCGAATCCTTATAAAATGCGATGCCTGTGTTCTGTTAACATGCTGTAACATAGCAATGACATTTGTACTGTATACTAAGGAGATAGATCTCAAGAAGGAGTGAAACCACGTGAAACGGATATGTGTTTTTGCAGGTTCTAACCCGGGTAACCATCCCGATTATATTGAGCACGCTGCCCGGTTGGGTAAACAGATTGCAAATAGCGGATATGCTCTGGTCTATGGTGGCTCTCGCATGGGCTTGATGGGTGCAGTCGCGGATGCTGCTCTAGCTGAAGGTGGAGAAGTGATTGGTGTTATGCCTACAGGGTTATTCCGAGGTGAGGTAGTTCACGCAGGACTCACTCAGCTGATTGAAGTGGGGACGATGCATGAACGGAAAGCAACGATGGCTCAGTTATCGGATGGGTTTATCGCACTTCCGGGCGGAATGGGCACGTTTGAAGAATTGTTCGAGGTACTGTGCTGGGCCCAGATCGGTATTCATCGCAAGCCTGTAGGTCTCTTGAATGTTAACGGATATTACGAACCGCTTATGAAAATGGTCGAGTATAGCGTGCAAGAGGGCTTCTCCAACACATCACATCTCAGTTTGTGGAGTCTTGAGTCTGATCCGGCTGAACTGCTTGCTCAGATGGCTGCCTACATCCCTAAGGAATTAACTCAGAAATGGTCTGAGCTGAACGGAAAGTAAAAGCCAAGAAACTGAAATCTGTACCTCGCTCCTTCAAGTGAAAAACTTCTTCATTTGCCCAAGCAAATAACGTTTGTGGACATAGTCTATAGTGTACTTTGATGAAGAGGGGAGTGTCACTCATGAGCGATCTCAAAGGAGCAGGTTACGGCTACTGTGGAGGTTTCGGTGGCGGAGTATGGACATCAACAGGCGCAATCCTGGTATTGTTCATCCTGCTGGTTATCATCTCCCGCACGTTCGTACTGTAATTCAGACCATTCTATAACGGATGTATGCTGTCTCAGGGCATCATTCGAAAAATGGCCTTTCCAAAGAGACGCCGGCGACTGTCGGCGTTTCCGGGGAACGGTTTTTTGGCTTGTACCTAAAAAAAGATCTCCATCCCATAGCAATGAGATAGAGCCAGATATCGAAAACTATACGATGATCTCCGTAGTACCGCTGGGCAGAATAAGTGTTTTCCAGGCAATATATAGTCCAATAGCGGAAGCGATCAGTGCAAGGATGGCCGCAACAAAGGCCAGTTGATCAAGAGTATTCTGTTTCGGTTCGACGACGCTGGACTGATTACTCGTTCTGTCAGGTATAGAGAGTCCTCGAACAGAAGCTCGCGGAATAGATGGTCTTGATCCTGGAGGTTTTAGCGTACTGAATTTAGGTCCGGGTTCTGATCTGTTCTTGGATAAACGGTGGGATGAAGGCTTTTGGGCAGAACAAGAACTGGAAGAGATCAAGTGCTTCCTTGTTCGTGTTTTCATTGGTTTCAAAGGGCAACCTCCTTACAGCGGAGTGCAGTTGTCTACGACTGATATTATATTATGTTGGTTTTTAGATTGAGTTCGCAAAAATGAGTGAATCCCCAGCCCTTTAAATGTTAGAGTATGTGCTAATGAACAAGCCAGTATACAATCAAACGCTCTCTTAACACACGTATGACAAACGGAGTATATAGTGAGGTTCATAGAATCCACTTTGAATGCAGGAGGGGCTGAATTGAACAAAATCGAAATCATTGCCCACCGAGGTGCTTCTGCTATTTTGTGCCATACAAAGGGCTGGCGGTGGCCAAAGAAGAAGTAGCCGCTGCTCTTGCCCAAGGTATGGTCACTTATCCCTTTACCGTGAATGATCCTGGGGAGATGCAGATGATGATTGATATGGGAGTACAAGGCATCATCACCGATTTTGCGGATGTACTCGCTTCTTTGATGACTGTCCGGACACGCTAAGCGAATAGCGGCATCAGATGAGGTTCAGTTTAGACTAATCCAAATGTTAAAAGTGGAAACCATGCAGGAGATTGAAGCCCTGTATGGTCTTTTTTCGTGTATATTCATGCGGAAATATTCATATCTGCAAGAAAGTTGTCCTTTTTGTCCATTGCCAGACGGGAAGGATTGCCTTACAATGTTCTATGGGAATGAGAATCAATATCAATAGAAGTGGTACTTTTGGAGAGGTGATTGTTATGTACATAAGGTTAGCAGGCTTCATTCATAACGCAGGTGGGCAAGTATGAACTCAAACAGTTCATCCACACATTCGAATACGGAGCCACCTACAGCAAAAATCCACACGCGCCCATGGACGGCTACACTCATTCTCACAGGCGGAATCCTGTTGCTGGCTCTGGGGATGGCATTGTCCATCTCATTTGGCGCTGCGGATATTCAGCTCGGTGTGGTCTGGCAGGCGGTATTTAATTTCAACCCTGACCTGACACCTCATCAGATCATATGGGAGATTCGGCTGCCGCGTATCCTTGGCGGAGCGATGGTAGGTGCTTGTTTCGCTGTTGCCGGTGCGATTATGCAGGGCATGACCCGGAATCCGCTCGCCGATTCGGGACTACTCGGTCTGAACGCTGGAGCTGGGTTTGCGCTGGCGATCTGTTTTGCTTTTTTCCCGGGCTTGCCGTATATGTACATCATTATGTATTCCTTCCTGGGAGCGGGACTTGGTGTGCTGCTTGTGTATGGTTTCGGTGCAGCATCCAGATCAGGTTTGACGCCGCTGCGCCTGGTGTTGGCTGGAGCCGCTGTATCGGCCATGCTGTCTGCACTTAGTGAGGGCATTGCGCTCTATTTCAGAATTGGACAAGACCTGGCCTTCTGGACTGCCGGAGGGGTAGCCGGAACGAAGTGGTCTCAACTTGAAGTGATGTTTCCTTGGGTGCTCGGAGCGCTCATCGTTGCTTTAATTATCTCGCGTTCGATCACACTGCTTAGTCTTGGCGAGGACATTGCGGTTGGACTGGGACAACGTACAGGTCTGATTAAACTGATGGGTCTGATTGTGGTACTCATTCTGGCGGGAACTGCTGTATCTGTGGTGGGTGCAGTTGGGTTTGTCGGTCTGATCATCCCCCATCTGACACGGAAGCTGGTCGGGGTTGACTATCGCTGGATTATTCCTTGCTCTGCCGTGATGGGCAGTCTGTTACTTGTATTTTCGGATCTGGCCGCACGTATGATTAACCCGCCTTACGAGACGCCAATTGGTGCACTGGTTGCCCTCATCGGGGTGCCATTCTTCCTGTATCTGGCGCGGAAAGAAAGGAGGACGCTGTAACATGAGTTCCTCAACTATGGGTGGTGCAGAGCGCAAAAAGAAAACGAAAGGTATCGTTGTTCTTATTGTACTCGGTCTTTTAATTATTACAGCTTTTATTATCAGTATGAATACCGGGTTTACCAAGCTTTCACCACTGGAGGTTTTACGGACGTTGTTTGGTAGCGGCACACCGAAACAGGAGTTGATCTTGTTTGAATTCCGGTTGCCTCGCATCGTGATTGCCGTTCTGATCGGAGCGGGTCTGGCATTATCAGGCTGCATCTTGCAAGGGGTATCGCGCAACGCGCTCGCCGATCCGGGGATTCTTGGTATTAATGCAGGGGCGGGGCTTATGGTCATGCTGTTTGTTTCCTTTTTTCCAACGACGACAGCAGCTCCAATCTTTCTGCTTCCGATCCTTGCTCTGATTGGTGCAGGCTTCGCTGCATTTCTGATCTATATCCTCTCTTACAAAAAAGGGGAAGGTATCTTGCCGACGCGTATGCTGCTCACGGGCATCGGGATCGCTGCCGGTATCAGCTCAGCTATGATCGTGTTAACGCTGCGGCTTAGTCCGGAGAAATATCAATTTGTAGCCACTTGGCTGGCGGGTAGCATTTGGGGTTCCAATTGGAAATTCGTTATGGCCCTGCTACCGTTTATTATTGTACTTGTGCCGCTAGTGCTGGCGAAGGCACGAGTGTTGAATGTATTAAATCTCGGTGACCAGACCGCAAGCGGACTCGGTGCTCCTGTAGAGCGTGAACGCATGATTTTGCTTGCTACCGCTGCAATTCTTGCGGGCGTATGTGTGTCTGTAAGTGGGGGTATCGGTTTTGTGGGCCTGGTCGGGCCTCACTTGGCACGCCGTCTGGTTGGGCCAAAACATCAGTTTTTACTGCCTGCATCTGCATTGGTCGGATCTTTGCTTGTATTGGTTGCGGACACGCTCGGTCGTGTTATCTTGCAGCCTTCGGAGATCCCGGCAGGGATTCTGGTTGCCATTCTCGGCGCTCCATACTTCCTGTACCTCTTAAGCAGGACGAAATAAAAGGTAATCATCAAATAGATGGAGGATTGCCGTAAGGGGGAACTGGCTTCATGCTTCGTCGTTTTTTTGCCTATTACAGGCCGTACAAAAAACTGTTTATTCTAGATTTTACATGTGCGATTCTGGTCGCGCTGCTGGAGCTGGCTTTTCCGCTGGCTGTGAACCGGGTTGTGGATGATCTGCTGCCGGGTGGACGATGGGACTGGATTTTATGGGCGTGTCTGGGACTGCTGGGCATTTACCTGCTCAATTCGTTCCTGAATTACATCGTCACCTATTGGGGGCATAAACTGGGGATCAATATCGAGACGGATATGCGTAAAGATCTGTTCAACCATGTGCAGAAGTTATCCTTCCGGTACTTTGATAATACAAAGACAGGACATCTCGTATCCCGTATGACCAATGATCTGATGGATATCGGAGAGATTGCTCACCATGGTCCGGAGGACGTATTTATTGCCGTGATGACACTGGTGGGTGCTTTTACGATCATGATGAACATTAACGGAGATCTGGCGATTCTGACGTTTATCATTGTGCCGCTGATTATTTACCTATCTTTGTATTTTGGTAGCAAAATGTCCAAGGCTTTCAGCCGAATGTTTGGGGATATCGCTGATTTCAATGCTCGTGTGGAGAACAACATTACAGGTATTCGTGTCGTGCAGGCTTTTGCTAACGAAGAGCATGAGAAGGCACAATTTGCTGTAAACAACGGTCGTTTCCGTCAAACCAAGCTGATTGCGTACAAGATTATGGCATGGAACTCTTCCATCAGTTACATGTTGATGAAGCTCGTATCCTTGTTTGTTCTCGTATGCGGTACGTGGTTTGTTATTAATGGCAGTATGTCTTATGGTCAATTTATCGCCTTTATCATGTTGTCGAATGTGTTCCTGACACCGATTCAGAAGATTAATTCGGTCATCGAGACGTATCCCAAAGGCATTGCGGGTTTCAAACGATATACCGATCTGCTCGATATGGAGCCAGATGTCAAAGACCGTGCTGATGCCGTAGCGGTATCCCATCTGCGCGGGGATATTCGTTATGAGCAAGTGACCTTCGGTTATTCGGATCAGGAGCCTGTACTTCAAGGAATTGATCTACATGTCCGTCCCGGTGAAACGGTGGCTCTGGTCGGTCCGTCGGGTGCCGGGAAAACAACGCTCTGCAGTCTGCTGCCGCGATTCTATGATGTGCTGGAAGGGCGCATAACCATTGATGGTCAGGACATTCAGCACATGACGCTGGACTCCTTACGTGGTCATATCGGGATTGTGCAGCAGGATGTGTTCCTCTTCGATGGTACGATTCGGGAAAATATTGCGTACGGCAAGTTGGATGCATCGGAAGAAGAAATCTGGATGGCCGCTCGTCGGGCCCAGATGGAGTCTCTGATTCTGTCGATGCCGGAAGGACTGGATACACTTATTGGCGAGCGCGGCGTGAAGCTGTCCGGTGGACAGAAGCAGCGGTTATCCATTGCTCGAATGTTCCTGAAAAACCCGCCGATTCTGATTCTGGATGAAGCGACATCTGCACTGGATACGGAGACGGAAGCTGCGATTCAGCAATCGCTGGCGGAACTGTCCGAGGGCCGTACCACGCTTGTTATTGCACACAGGCTGGCGACGATCAAAAACGCAGACCGCATCGTGGTCGTGGCTGAGCAAGGGATCACCGAGCAGGGACGTCATGAGGAACTGCTCGCTTCAGGCGGCGTTTACAGTCGTCTGCATCATGCACAGTTTGGTGCATAGGCATAGTTAGTTGCTTAAATGTTTGGGAATACGTAGTACACTGGAGTATATAAGTTAGCCACCGTTCATGACTTGGAAGGAGTCTGGGCGGTGGTCTTTTTTTATTTTGGAAGGAGGGAAAAGTATGATCACATGGCACCGAAATGGGTAATGATGGGCAAGACTACGGCTGAAGTGTGTGATTGCTACAATAGTACATGATTAGTGGCGTTCATGCATATCATCTGGAGAAAATGGAGCGTTGGGAGGCAATTGACATGTCAGATCTGACGAAGATACTACTTACCTGTCTCGGTTTTATTTTGATATTATCGTTGTTATTTGTGGGGATTCGTCATTTGATGGGGCAAAATAAAGGCCATAGCTCACGGAACTTGGTTGGCTGGTTTATGGGACTGTTTATTGTCGGTGCTGTGCCACTTGCGTTTGCATTCTATACCTACATTACAGACAAACATCTGGATGCCAACATCGGGTTAGGGCTTGCCATGTTGTTCGCCTGGGCATACTGTGCGTTACTGTTGTGTGGAGTGTTAGGCGTGTGGGGAAGGTATTGGTGGCGAAGAAACCAAAAGAAATAAAAAGTATGGAGTTCAAACAGAACGTTGGGTATGGAGGGGGCTGTGTTACAGCCAAAATGTTGACAATCCAGTTTCTGGTTCTTCCAGAAGAGGAGAGTTTCTTTATTTTTATGATAATCTTGAAATGGAAAATTATGAATGAAGCAATAAATTCATAATTAATTTGCAAATAACATGACAAAAATTCTTGACAGACCCAAACTGGACGAGAAACTTTTGGTTTTTCGTCCAACTCTATTCTTTTGTACTTAATAAAGTCCAGATACTTGAAATTGGTGACTGAATTTAATTTATAAATGAGGATATTTAATTTTATTTTGGTTATGCTGAGTGACTAGATTATTTTCATCACGTCATTAATACCTAAATGACTTTCAGCCAGTATATTAGATAAATTTCTTTCATATGAAGAGATGAAATTTCCAGTTTTTATAACAATTAATTTTGTCTTTGCTCTTGTTACGGCCACATAATGATTGTATATAGTCTCCATATTGTTTAATGTGTAATCATTAGAGAAGACAATAACCTGATCAAACTCAAGCCCCTTTGAGGAATGAAAGGTAATTGCTACATTTTGATCATTGTCTGGCTCAAATGCTACATGATAAACACTGTCTGTAATAGTTTTAAGAAGCAGTATTACATGCTCGCGTTTAGTGGTGTAATTCAGATATGCAGCCAACGATTCAACCTCGTCATTAAACGTATCGAAATCATTAATATTATTCCAGACTTTTTTCAGTAATTCCTCTATTTTTTTCACGCTTCGTTTTGAATCTTGGCCTTCTGAAGGGATTTCATAAATTAAATCGTACACTGAATATTGCTCGATTATATAATACTTGGCTATGGCTAAGTATAGCCATGCGACTTCTGTTGTAATATCTGACAATGGCAGAGGGGGGATGTACTTGCAATTGATCCCCCCCTGTGATAGCGCAATTGCACCATTCTTTGCATTATCCTTACTATATCTAAGCAGTGCAACTCTTTTATTTAAATCAATTAGTTTTTTTACATCAGAAACCCAAGTGGCATGCGTACTATTTAGAAGGATAACATCATTAACGTCTTTAACTGATATATAACGACTTCTAGTTTCACTAAAGAGTAAGTTAGAGTAGTTTTGAATCTGTTCACAAGAGCGAAAGTTATCTCCCATAAAAATCTTGTTATAGTTAGCTTTCGTCCAAATACCTTTGAAAGCTTCTGGATAAGCACCTCTCCACATATATATGGACTGTTTCTCATCGCCTACAATAAAAGTATCTATCAAAAGGACATCTGAGACATGGATAAAAAATGCATGCATGTCTTTATCACAATCTTGGTACTCATCAATATATATTTTGAAAAATTTCGATTTCAAGTACAGTTGGCAAACTTTAGACTTTTTGACTATATCTAAAGCTAATTGAAAAATGAAGTTGCTTTTTTTGTTTGAATTATCATAGGAACACAATAATTGTTCATTACGGATTTTTTCAATGCCTTGTTGAAAATCTGAAATTTTTGATGAATAATCTGTAGACATATCTACATCAAAATCAGTTCCATAAGCATCTTTCATAAATGGTTTAATGATCTCTTCAATAACAAAACCATTATTAGTACCAACGAAATGTCTGGAAACATCTATAGTTATTCTATCTTTAATTTCTTGAGCAGCTTTAATAGTAAAGGTAATAGAGGCTATCACCTTATGATCCATTCGCTCCTTTATTTCTTTCGTGATTTTCGTAACCATTATATGGGTTTTCCCTGTACCTGCACTTGCACGAACAATTAGATTTCCTTGTGTAGCGACTATATCTTCTTGAGTTGGAGTAAGCATTACTCTACCACCTCTTTCAAACAGGAGAAATTATAATGATTATAAATTTTTTTGCAATCTTTATCAGAGAGCTTTTCTGTTAATTCAACCATATTATAATGTTTTGCCTTTTGAAGATAGTCTACAACATCTTCTGTTCCTAATAGTTTCTTTAATCTGGAATGCATTATTTCATCCAAATCATTTTCCAGATCACACTTTGAAAGATATATTGAGTATTTCTTGCGGATATCATCAATTTTATTCTTATTTGAATTGTATAAAGATCTTTTATCAGCGACCGTATTGGAATTGATTTGTTTGGTAGGTAAAAAGCCATCTTTAATATATTTATTGCAACGGGAAAATCCGAGAACGCTGAATGTTCCGCTTTTAGTTGATCTAAGATCGTTATCAGTTCGTAATATACATTTTATATTTAGTTTTTCTAATATTGTGAAATATTTATCAAAACCAATACCATTCACCATTAGGATATATGCACCGTCGGCTTCAAAAAAAGGGTTAATTACTGATAGAACCTTTTCAAATAACATTACTTCAGACGGCCCTTCAACAAGGAGTACTTTGTCTGCAAATATAGCTTCTGATAGATTCTTGTTTAGTATTTTCTTATTCTTACTGAATTCACTAGGTACTTGATAAAAGATACTGGCGCTGTTAACCTTTGATTCATTATACACACGTACAAGATTTACAGAATCCATTTCATATAGAATGTATGGAGAGTGAGTCGATACGAATAAATATTTATATTTTGAATCATTAAACAAAAATTTTGACAGAGCCATTTGCATAGATTTATGCAGATGGTTTTCGGGTTCTTCGATCAAAAAAATATTTATTTTTTTCTCAGATGTTTCCTCAGATATTAAATCAAAGAGCGCATACGATAATAATTTTTTTCTCCCCTCACCGGATGTTGGGTAAAGATTAACATCATTATCTTGTTTTATGTATGGAATTATATTTGAGTAGAGCCCTTTAATGGCAATCTCAGACTTAACGGAAACAGAAACTTTATCGTTTCTAAACTTTTTGTACTCAGGTGTAATTTTAGTTTCAAATTTTTTAACACCAGAAAGCGAGGCAATTTGTTTGTTAAGTTTACCTACTGTAGTGGTTATTTTATCAATTATATTGTTGTCAGAAGGATGATCATTCTTAACAAGTCGATTAATGTTCTTTTTAAATAATTTATATAAATCAACATAAGAATCTATATAAACTAAATTAACAACATAGTCTATTTCATACATAAAACCTCGTTGTTTCATTTCGTATAATTTTTTAAGATCTCCCCCCCAAAAAAGTTCTGGAATTCCCACCAATTCATTATTATCGTATTTTGCGATTAATTTTATGTATACTTGATTATGCGAGCTTAACAAAGAACCTTTTAATTGTGCTCTCAGTTTCTGATTATCAACACATGTAATGTCTGAAATATCAATTGTAACAATTAGTTCAATGTCTTCATTGATGTTTTTGGAATGATAGTCAGAATCAGTAAAATTTTGTTTGCGAACTTCTTTGTCGAATAAGAATCTTACCGCATAAAGAAAGTTTGTTTTACCCACATCATTTAAACCAAAAAATACATTTTTATTGGAGAGATCAATAGATATACTTTTAAAGTTTCTAAAGTTCTTTATTTGAATAGACTTGAAAATCATAAAAGCACTCCCTTCTTAATAGTGGTTTGAAAACATAATGTTACTGTTACAAGCAGACTAGCCAAGGCACAACCTACTGTTTTATCTATAATTATATAATATTTCCTTGATAGGTAAAAATGATTTTGTCGAAACTCAGGTAGAATTAACAGAGTTACTGGAATTCCGTGCTTTCCAAATTCAGTGTTTGCTGCAACACAAGACAGTAGTTCTGTGGTGTACAATAAATAACCTGCGAAAAAAAATATTTATCTGCAGGTTATTTACATTGACTTTTTGTCCTGACAATAATATATTATTGTCAGGACAAAAAGGGGGTGGAGTGATGTCCTCGAAAAAGACGGGGCGTCCCAAATCTGATAATCCTAAGAGCAAAACGATTGAGATCCGTGTCGACGAGGAGATTCTGGACAAACTTGATGTTGCGGCTGATAAGCTGAATACGAACCGATCTGCTATCGTTCGCAAAGGGATTGAGAAGATTTACGACGACCTCCAAAAATAAAAAAGAAGCAGCGCTCGTCCCGAGAAGAACAACGCTGCTTCCTATCCCGCAATCACTACGAACGAGCAACTGCATAAATATCCTACCATGTGCAGAACGCTCATTCAAGTGAGATGCGAGTTAAAAAACAGGAGGATCACATGAATTCGATATTGGAAGCACTTTATAACGGGCGACTTCGCCCGGATGAGAACATGATGCCGACACATCCGGAGTACCAAGCGTTAGGGCGGCAGATTGTAGCTCTGACAGAGCAATGGAAGAATCGTTTGAGCGAGAATGAATTTCTTGAGCTTGAACAGTTATTTGACTTGTGGGGTAGATGTGAGGGCATGCATACTGAAACTGCATTTGTACAAGGTTTTCGTCTGGGCGCTAACATGCTTATTGAAGTGATGAGTAAGCGTGATGAATCGGTGTTGGAGTTTAACTAAGCTTAACGATGTAAACGGAGATAAGGTTATACTTTTACAGCTAGATTCTTAGGAAATTACAAATATAAAACATACTCATTTTGCAACATAAAATTGTAACACAACAATATCATACAAAGCCCTCACCGGGCTGCATTTATATAGCCTGGGTGAGGGCTTTAATTAACTTAGAGTTCATAACATTAAAGTTAATAATCTCGAGGGAAACAACCTACAGAACAAATTAGTCAAGCAACCTATCCCTTAATCAACAATATTCCCCGCCATTTTCAGACGACGTGCAATCTCCTTGAAATCTTCTTGTGAGATGCCTGGTGCAAATTCCTCCTCGACCGCCAGAGCTTCTGGAATAGGGAAACCTTGAGGGATACCCTGAATCACTTCAAGAGGTTGTCCATCTTCGGGATGTGTGCCTTTCCAGATCTGGTCGATGGCATTGAAGTCTTTGTCGCTGTATGTGTACAGCTTGGTGTGAACGCCTTTTTCTTCATATTTGCGAGCCTCGTTGAAGGCTTTGTTATCCAGAGAAGGGATAGGGATCAGCTTGGTCACATTGACACCCGTTGCAATTTCAATCGCTTTGGCATAGGCCACAACGTGCACACCGCCGCGTACGAGCAGGAAGCCGACGACTTCGCGAGCCGCAGGATGATCGGTCATTTCGTATACTTTCATTTTGTGGGTACGGGCTCCACATTCGAGAAAGAAGTTATGCAGCAGATCTTCTACCAGATTGCCACTGTTGAAGACATTGGCGCCTGTCCACGGATTACCCATCGAATCAAAAGGCATCGCGCCTTGTGCACCTGCCAGGAAATGATACGACAGCCGAGCATCCTTGACGGAGCCTAGCGGCGTCTGATCAGGTTCTTTATATTCCGTTGATCCTCTGAGACAATGGTTAATCCCATGTGATACCAATTCAACATGTCCTAATTCTTCGGCTGTAATACTCATGACGAGGTCATAGAACGGTTTTAGTTTTTCTTTGGAACGAAAATTAAAGGATTGGTAGAGGTAGTTGTTTAAGGTAGACATCTCTCCGAATTTACCGCCAAGCAATTCCTGTATGGCTGCTGCAGCATTGGGATCTGGCTTTTCGACGTTGGGGATCTCAATCAGAATTTCATCCAGACGTTTGAACATACAGATATAACCTCCTCGAATGTGGGTGAAGATGGACTCGGGTGGACGTTGTGGCAGTTTGCTCAGTCAAAGCCCATTACACGAATTGTGGATTTTTAAAACAAATCATCTATAAATTGGGTCTAAAGGGTCATGCCAATGAGACACTGATTCTGGTGAAAATGAGTTGTTCCTTATGGCTATGGTGTTTCCAATTCCACAGTTTTTATGTACAATCAGTCAAGTTATGCAAAGCTTTGAATGCTGATCATTCATAATGGAATAAGGTAGAAAGGAAGAAGTAGAGATGAGATTCCGATGGTTACGTATTGTAGGTTTAATGGTGTTTCTAATGTACATAAGTAATCCCCAGGCGATAGCAAGTGGTGTGGGGAATAATGTTCAGGTAGATGAGCAAACAAGGCAATTACTTATGCAGAAGTATGGTTTGGAACCAAGCAAAGAGCCCCAAGCGCAGCATGATTTTTTCTCCGGAGACTGGGGAATGAGCTTTCGTTCTACTTCTGAGGCTAAGCCGCTGGATAAGCTGATGCTGGGTGTTCCATTTTGGTTATGGCCAGCAGTCTGGATTTTTCGGATGTGGGTGTAAAATGTAAACCCAAAGGGCACGATATCAGCAAACACATTCTCCCAAGGAGTGAACTGCATGAGAGTGCTAATGTTTACAATATTAACGTTTATGCTTGGTTTCGCAGGTATCACAACAACCGTTTCAGCAAGCAGCAGCATCCCGGATTATGCGAAGTGGGGAATTATCGCTGTGAAAGAAACCCAAACAAAATACAACGTCGATATCCTGGATTACAAACATATCGGTCGTTCGTCGCTTACGGCTAATCAGTCGAGAGAGCAGTTCAAATTGTGGGTTCGTGCCAAAGATGGCAAGCAATTTGCCGTTTATGTCAATGTGGATTTTAATCCAAATACGCAACAGTTAAAAACAGTGCAATTTTCTGAATCAGATCGTCACTAATCAACTGAAGAACCAGACTTCCGTCTTGCGCGGAGCATGTCTGGTTTTTTTATTTTAAATTCCTTTTTTTGTTATTGAATAAAGAACTTATGTTCGCATATAATAGTGAATGCAAACAAATGTTCTTATTGGAGGGATGATCATGCTAGGGAAATATGTTGGCCAGTTGGTGGAGCTTGTGTACATGGATCGTGCGGGACAGATTACGCAGCGGCAGATTCGAGTTAACAGTGTGCGGGGCGGGATGATTCGAGCATCGGATGGTAAGGAGGGGGCACCGCGAACCTTTCTGGAGCAAAATATATTGGCATGGCGCCCTGTGACCGATCGGAATCGGAAGGGAGAGATAAAATATGCTGAACGACTTTGAACGTAAAATTCTGCGCATTCTCGTCAACTATGCAGGTCAGCAACGACGGATTCCACGTATGGATGAGTTAGAAACCAAGACAGGGCGAAGTCCAGCGCACATTCGGGAGTCACTGCTGGAACTGGAGCAGAGAGGGCACATTGCCTGGCATGACTCATCCACGATGGAGAGCATACAGATTTTGCAGGCATGGGAGCAGCAACCCAGTCCTATACGAAAACCCCAGCCTACGGGTACCGCAGTAAAATATTTTACTGATTATTAAATACGTTATTAGAGCAAGATGAAGCGTGGCAAACTCCGGCAAAAGGTAAGCAAAAACGCCAACCCTGGTGGATTGGCGTTGTATTTAGCAAGTCTTTTTAGAAATTCGGAAGCTGGTCAAGGTTGTTGGTCGGGTCACCGTCGGCATCGCCACGAATATACATTTCTCCATCCTTGCCTTTGAATACATTAACACCAGCGATTTGGCCCGCCTGCACTTCGTTCAGAGCCTGTTGGTAATCCAAAATACGGCCTGAAGATGTCTGGAAGGCGGTAAGGTCACCGTCACCATTTTTCTGCACCGCTGTGAATGTCTCGCGTGTTGTCTGATCCATCATGTCACACTCTCCTTCTATGACCAAATGGGAATGGGTTTACCCCGTTAGCCTGTCCAAATTGGCGAGAAGTATGCACGAGTTGCATGTTTATCAGGAACCAGTTGAACCGATGTAGAGCTATGCTACGAGATTACAGACTTTTTCTCATACGAACGTGCAGAATATCGGCATCATAAAAAGGTTCTTCCGAAATGACTTCATAGCCAAGTTTATCGTAAAATTTCTGAGCCTGACACTGGGCATCCAGCAGGGAGTAGGTTAATCCAAGCTCACGAGCGAGTTCCTCCATCGCTAACAGGAGCACACGTCCATAACCAAATGAACGATAAGATTCCAGTACAGCGATTCGCTGCATTTTGGCCGTATCTTTGCTGTAATAGATCAGACGGCCTGTGGCAACAGCCTGTCCATCGGTATGAAGTAACACGTGATGCACATCTGGACTGATGATATCATATTGATCAATCTCAAGCTTTTCAGGCACTTGCTGCTCAATGACAAAAACCTGACGGCGAATCTCAAGCGCTTGCTTTAATTCTTCTTCTGTCGTGACATAACTAATCTCAGCTGCCAAATTCGATTCCTTCTTTCTGCTCCATGTGCGGCAAGTTCAGACTGCATTATACAAAAAAATGCTTTTCCTGTATAGTTAAGTTTGGTACATATTGGGACTGTGGAGGAGGAATAGTCATGGGAATGGCGGCTGTTATGACGATTACATTAGTCTTGTCGGCAGGCATGATCGCTTTGTTATACTACGTGACCAAGAAGGCATATTCTCGCAAATGGGATGAAGAAGAGTAACGGAGCACCTTCTAAAAAGGGATATGGTCACGATATAGTCAATTCGTAAATGAACTAGTGTTTTAAAGCCTCGTAAGAGATACACATGCAGATCTGTTTCTTATACATGGTTCAGCTCTATTATTTTGATTAATGCAAAATTTCGCTGTTACCCTGAGGGGAGTATACCTCCTGAATGACTGATTTAGAATAAACATCGAGCCATACAGGTAGCGATTCATTCTGTTGATTAGGTTGCTGCATTTGCTGAAATTGTACAGTATGCTCGTCTCGCTCCAGCCCGCAGCCAGTTAAAGCACAGACCAGAAGCAAAAATACAGCCGAATAAGCTGTATAAATAGTATGCTTGGCATTGCAATGTCTATTTTCGGGTTTATTATGAAGATGTATATCGACCAATTTTCTGGCCATTTTTTTGATAATCATCATGCATTCTCCTCATGCGGATATGGTAATCTTTCCATTATTGTGCTCCAATCCGAATGATTTAAAACCAGAATTATGGATTGACAATGAACACGTTTACTTGGTATGATACTGTTACTTGATTGAACGAAACCTAATATACATGATCTGTTAGCTCAGCTGGGAGAGCACTATCTTGACAGGGTAGGGGTCAGTGGTTCGAGCCCACTACAGATCATACACGAGAAGCCTTGCGTAGCAAGGCTTCTTTTCTTTTTTCTACACTAGATGGTCGATTTAAATGAGTTTTGGGGGACGTGCTGGGGGAGAAACCAGATGAGGAGATACGTTGTGCTGTCTATTCTTAAACAAAATTTAAATGAAACCTAAATTTAACGTAAGGTTGATCTCTTATTGTTATATGTGAACAACATACAGCAAAAGGAGAGAGAACATGCACACTCTTAAAATCAAACCCACTAATATTATCAAAAAGGTTATGTTGAGTACGCTCGTGGTGACACTTGCGGCGTCCCCGTTAATTCATACCACTCATGCTGCCCAATGGAATTCATCCATCCTGGCTGCTGATTGGGAGACGGCACAAGTAGCTTCCAATATGCAACAAACCTCTCGCATACCACAAGCGATGTCTCAGGAGCAATCCCCGATCCAATATCAGATCAAAGCGCGTCTGGATGAAAAAGACATGACCCTACAGGGAAGTCAGACAGTGACCTACCGGAATACGAGCAAAGATCCGCTCAAAGAGTTAGTTATGCATACCTATGCCGATGCTAATCGATCCAAAGCAACACAAACGATTATGTATACAGGCCAGAATGAGCAAATAGCCAAAGAACACCCAGAGAAGAAAGCGTCAGATTTCTTGGGAGGCATTGATATTCTGGAAGTGAAACAGCAAGAAGAGAAGCTTCTTTTCGATAACAAAAATCAGGCATTAAGCGTACAATTGAAGACACCTTTGCAACCGGGGCAATCTGTTACCTTCCAAGTGGATTATCGGATCGACATTCCTTATGGCATGCAACGAATATCGTATTACAAGGATCAGATCAACGGAGCACAATGGTTTCCGGTGATGTCTGTGTATGACGAGATTACACATCAATGGAACAAGACGCCGTATAGCACTTCATTCGAGAGTGATTTCTACACCTCATCCGACTTTAAAGTGGAGCTTAATGTACCTGAGTCATACGAAGTAGTTATGCCGGGTGATTTATCCTCCAAAAAAAGTACTGAAGATGGCAGAAAAGTGGTTACGTCGTACGCCGGGAATACGAGAGAGTTTGTGTTTTTTGCCGGTCCTAATCTAAAGGTAGAACGTGAGATGCGTAATGGTCTTACCGTGGAATATTTTTATTCGGGTGATGATCCTGCCAAAAAAGCTGCGGTGCACAAATACATTGATTATGCATTTAAAGTCATAGCGTTCTACAGTGAAAAATATGGTGAATATCCGTATCCCGAATTTCGTGTCATCGAGACTCATGTGGATGGCTTTGGCGTGGAATATTCAAGATTAATACAGATGCCGGAGCGTGCCGCGGGGTTATCACCTGAAGATGATACCACGTTTATACATGAGATTGCACATCAGTGGTTCCATGCTTTAATTGGGAATAACTCAGAAACGGAGTCATTTTTGGATGAAGGTTTTGCCGATTTCTCCACGGTGTATTTTTTAGAAAAGCAGGGAAATAAGCTAGGAGGATTCAGATCGATTCAGCTTGATCCGTCACCTATTGATCTATCCATTGCTTCAACAAATGAACAAGTAGGAGAAATGGCTAATTACGTATTTTACCAAAAGGGACGTCAGGCGATTTACCAATTATACCGCTCTGTTGGTGAACAAAAATTTGATGCGTTTATGAAAGAATATTTTCATCGCTTTGTCTACCAAAACGCTACAATTGATGGATTACTTGGTACCATTGAGGATGTGCTTGGTAAAGAACAGCGTCAGGACATGGAAAAAGCTTTAAAGAAGCCAGGATTTGAGCTTAAGCATGAATATCAGATGTCAGAGAAGGAACTTGCAGCATATATGCATGATGCCTATCAGCCGCAGTATGAAGCAGTGGTGAACAACATTCCAAATCTGCCTTACGAAGTGATGATTCGTTTAATGGAAAAGTCCTTCCGAGGAGAGCCATTAACCATCGTACTTGGAGATCAGGTGAGCAAAGAAGCAGCGAAACAACAGGAACAAGCGACCAGCCAGTTAACTCAGATTTTTGATGTATTTGGCATGAAGTACGATGTAGTTCGGGATCGAAAACAGTTGAAACAGAAACTGAAACGTGAGATTGGCAGCAGTAACCTCATTCTTGTTGGTAATGCGAAGTCGAATGGTTTTGTCCAAGCTTTGAAAAACAACATTAATGCTCGGGCAAAGGATACCGGTTTGGACTGGAAAGAGGCCATGAAAACAGCAGGACATTCCGGAGCATATGTCACTAAACATCCATATAATCAGAATCGTCTCTTGATTCATTACTATTGGAATGGCGATCATCTCAGCGCCAAGGCATCAGCGTCCTTTATGGAGAAAATTCTGGAATCTCTAACGCTCTCTAATAATATTTATCAACGCTATGAGCTGGATGGCAATGGTAAGTTGAAAGATAGCAAGAAAGTTGAATGATACATTTTACAATAAAATAGAACCATAAAATAGAAATGTTTATGAAGAGTCGCCTAGAAGGCGGCTCTTTTTTGTTTGGAAAGAAACAGGGAAAGTGAAGATACTTTGGAAGATGGTTGTCAAGATGGACATCGGGTGTCTCTCAACTCGGGATGGATTCAATCTGTTCAGTTCCATTTAAGGTTTCTCTTTTAAACTTCTCTGTAGCAGGAATTTAAAAGAGAACTAAAGGTGGGAAATGGCATGATAAACAACCAATGGCGAAATGTTATGGCAACTACGGTGATTGCTTCGATGTTATTAGCGGCTTGTAGCAATGAGAGTGGAAGTACGCAAACAACAACGACAACAACTACTACGGAGAATCATTCCACAGAAGATCAGACGAAAACGGTGGATTATGCACAAAACTTTAATAAAACGGAAGTGATGTCTTTCTCCATTGATGTGGATGAGGATGCCTGGCAGGAAATGTTGGATACGGCGACAGAGGAGAACTATATCAAGGCAAATGTAACGATAAACGGAACAACGATCGAAAATGTAGGCATTCGAGCCAAAGGAAACTCCAGTTTGCGGCAAGTGGCACAGGACGATTCAACCGATCGGTATAGTTTCAAAATCAAGTTTGATAAATTCGTGAAAGGTCAGACCTGGAATGGTCTGGACAAAATGGTCGTGAATAATATGATTTCCGACGCCAGTTATATGAAAGAGTATATCAGCTATGACATCATGAGTTATATCGGAGTTGCTGCTCCACTGTTTTCTTTTGCCAACATTAACGTCAACGGAAAGGCGTGGGGCTTATATTTGGCTGTTGAAGACATTGACAGCGGATATCTGGCACGTGCGAAGAATGGCGAAGGAGAAATCTACAAACCCAATAACGATGGCAATATGGGAGCGGGAGGAATGGGAATCCCAATGGGAATGGGGAACCCGCCAGCAGAAGGGAATGCTGGCGAGATGGGAGACTTTCAGCCTCCTGAAGGTATGGAACCACCGATTGATACAGATGCAGGAACAGGCGATGCCAACTCTCAGACTGCCAACACTCGCGGAGAGGGGGCGCGCGGATTCGGCAGAGGCGGTGGAATGAATGGCGGCACGAACGGCGTGTCCTTAGTGTATACGGATGATAAAGTGTCCAGTTATTCTGGCATTTTTGATAATGCAAAGACCAAAACGACGAAAGAAGATGAACAACGCGTGATTGAAGCACTCAAAAACTTAAATGCCGGTACCAATCTTGAGCAATATGTGGATGTGGATGCTGTGCTCAAATATTTTGCAGCTCATAACGTGGTGGTGAATATGGATAGCTACACCTCCAATATGGGGCATAACTATTATTTATATGAAAATAACGGGAAGATTAGTATGCTGCCATGGGATTACAATATGGCTTTTGGTGGCTTCCAGGCAGGGTCCGCATCCGATGTGGTCAATCTTGCCATTGATACTCCATTATCAGGTGTGACGATGGAAGAGCGGCCGATCCTAAGCAAGTTACTGGAGGTACCGGATTACAAGGTGAAGTACCATGAATACTTACAGGAGATCGTAGACGGTTATTTTGCAAACGGGAAATTTGAGCAAACGGTACAAACATTAAACAATCTGATTACGGATTACGTTAAAAATGATGCTACGGCATTTGTGACATATGAAAAGTACCAAGAAGCTGTTGCTGAATTGACTAAATTGGGCACATTGCGTGCCGAGAGCATTCAAGGACAGCTCAAGGGAACGATCCCTTCGACTACGGAGGGACAAAAAGCGAGCACGAATACGCTCATTGATGCATCCTCGGTTGATCTAACCAAATTAGAGGATAACCTCAAAGGAAACGGCATGAAGGGCGGATTCCGTGGCCAAGGTTTCGACCGCAATGCGGGAAATCAACAGAAGACCCAAAAAACGGAGCAAACCGAAACATCCCAATAGAATTCAGTTGCCGGACTGTGCTTCGTTGCTAAATATGAGCAATATTCGAGCATGAACGCATGCATGCTTTTGGCTAATATCAATATATAGAGCTACCTTACAAGGTGGCTCTTTTTTATTTCATTTGTTTATTTCAAAAAAACTATTTACAAACCAAATTTAATTGTATACAATTGATTTGTAAGCAATTTAAATAAAACATGTTCATCCCATACAACAAACTTTAAATCGAAAGAGGAGAATTTTAATATGAAAACTCTATATGAAACGACAGTTATTAATACAGGTGGACGCCAAGGGATCGTACAATCCCCGGATAACGTATTCATGATGGATGTAGCTACACCCCCTGAACTTGGAGGTCAAGTAACAACAGCGACTAACCCGGAGCAACTGTTTGCAGCAGGATACAGTGCATGTTTTAACTCTGCGTTGGAATTTCAATTGAAGAAGCATAATGTAACGATCGAACGCAGCACGGTATCTGCAACCGTCGCGTTGGTAGCCGACCCCGCAGATGGTGGCGTGAAGCTGGATATCGAGCTTGAAGTGAAAATTTTGGGCCTGGATGAAGAGACAGCACAAAAATTTGTGAAACTTGCTCATGAATACTGCCCTTATTCCAAAGCGATTAAAGGTAATGTTAATGTTAAGGTAGAACAAGCGTAAGCAGTCTGGCATCATACTTCATTTTTCCACAAGAGCAATATGATTAAAGACAAACCCAAACCTCCGAGGAATCGGAGGTTTTTTTACTTATATTCGGTCTGTAATTTAGGGCTTGTCTTGAAACCTACGGAAGTGCATCTTTTACCCCCTTTTCGCTCCCTGCTACGTCACTTCCCCTTGACGTGCCCCGGCACGCCTGCGGGAAACTTCCTTGCTTTCTTAATTCTAATAAAAGTAAAAATGTTGGAACTTTGGAAGTGAAGATAGCGTAGATAGTCATAAGAAGTGTACTATTATACATTTGTTGGAGCGAGTCAATGGAGTTCAACGAAAGAGAGGTGCATCGTGAATGGATTTTAAAGATTATAACAAGCCGCCGGACTTATCGGAATCATACACACACCAGCAGCGTCATGAAGAACATTCCAAGCAACTGATCTCTGGTGGTGGAAAAGGATTTTGGTGGGAAATCAGCAACTTGCTGATTATTGCGGGTATTTTCCTGGTGATTTTCCTATTGTTTAAATATGTGTTTTAGGTAGTCACACTACTGGGCGTTTCCCCATATGATGCATTATTCAGTCAGCATTATGGGAAATGGGGAATCCGGGATGGCAAAGGCAAAAGGAAAGAAGGCTCCCGCGTTAAAAAGTGACAAGATGCGTGTATCCATGAAGCTCGTTACATCCGATGTATGTGAGCGCTGCAAGACACCTTGCTCACGAGGCACGGAATACGCCGCACGAATGAGAGAGGGCGGAGCAGTTGGCAAAGGGGTACCCTGTATCCTCACCCGCCATGTATCTTCGTGACACTTCGTCTAATGACGTATATATACGAAGTAACATATTAGGGTATCCTGATAACAGGGTAGCCTTTTTTTGTGTTTCCCAAAGCGTGGTAAATATTTTGGATAAAAAATGAAAAATGATGAAAAACAGCGCAACTTTGTAGAGGCGTTCGCAGTATAAATGTACAAACATGCTAACAGCAGGGGAGGGTATATTGACGGAATGAAATGGAAAAGAGTGCTGCTATGTGTCATGGTATTCTCCTTGCTGGGCGGGTCTTTATTGTTTGCGGATTCTGTGAACGAGAAGATTCGCGTACTCATTAACGGCAAGGAAGCGTCTGACGGTGGTTATTTGATTAATGGAACGACTTATGTACCCGTTCGTGAGGCAGGGGGCGTTGCTCTTTGGGATAACAGTAACAAGCGAGTAACCGTAATCAAGCCGAATGTACATATTTTTCTCTTCAAGGGAGATACTGTGTTTGGGAACGTCAATGTGGGCAAATTGAAATTCAATGTGTTCTCACAGGTAGACAGTCTGACAACAGATGTCTCAGCCGTGAAAGTCACAATAACGGACCCGAGTGGTCAGGTGAAGGATATTCAGGCACAGGATCTGACAACACAGAAGGATAATTTCTGGTTCCGTACGTATGATTTCACATATGATTTTAGTCGTGCGGGCAAGTACCAGATTGGCTTTCATATTAAAGAAAATGCAAACAGCAACTATGTTCTGGTTGCCGAAAAAATCATTACAGCGCTGAACGATTAAAGGCGGCGTAAACGCTGACTGGTAAATTGACCTGGCTCTGTGAACATGTTACGATATGCAAGGTTACACATTTTCTAATGATGAAGCGAGGTATTACAATGAGCGATCACAAACACGAGCATGGAGATAACTGCGGTTGCGGTAACGACCATGATCACGATCATGAACACGAAGAGATCCTTCTCACACTGACTGACGAGAATGGTCAAGACGTGGAAATGGTTTTGGTAGAGACGTTTGACGTGCAAGATCACGTTTATGCACTCTTGCTCGAACGCAACAATCCTGAAGCTGACGGCATCATCCTGCGTATGGAAGAAGAAGACGAGGAAATGGTGCTCTACAATATTGAAGACGAAGCAGAGTGGAACCGTGTTGAAGCGGCGTACAACGAATTGGTTGCTTCCCAAGAATAGTCAATCTTTCGGAACATAACATGAAGACTCCTTGATTTTCAAGGGGTCTTTTGTTGTTGATTGGCTATTTTGGCTTGCGGGCACATAGAGTCGAGTCAGGAAAAATGGAAATCAAAAAGGACCAGGTGTTAAACCTGGTCCTTCACTGTTCAAGCTATATCTTCACGTTTTCTTTCGTTTCGCGTTTCTTTCACGGTCTTAACCTGGCCTATATGTCGTTTCTTAGAAAATCGCGTCAGCTTCCACGATGACTTTGACGTTTGTTACGCTACGGTCTTCTGGTCCTTTAACCGGCAGTCCGACCTCAACATGATCAATGATATAATCAATGTTTTCTTGCGTAATAACCTCGCCAGGAAGCAAAATCGGAATGCCTGGCGGGTACACATAGATGAATTCCGAGATAATGCGTCCAGCGGATTCCTTGAAAGGAATGACCTCGGTATCCCCATAAAAGGCATCACGCGGTGTCAACATCAGCTGAGGGATATCTGGAACTTTGACCACCAGTTCATGCGCAGGATTGACTTGATAATAAGTACGGGCAAGATCCTGAAGTGCGTTGAGCAAAATATTCACGCTATCGTCCGTATCACCTGGCGTAATGAGGCACAAGATATTGTACATGTCGCTAAGTTCAACTTCGATATTATAATGCTCACGCAACCAGTTTTCGGTCTCATAACCTGTGATTCCGAGATGGCGCACATGAATCGTGACTTTTGTCGGGTCATAATTAAAGGTTGCTTCTGTACCTAACAGTTCTTCTCCGAAACAGTATAATCCATCCATATCATTGATCGTACGTCGTGCAAACTCAGCAAGATCAATCGCCTTCTGCGCAATTTCATGACCATGCAGGGCCAGATTACGTCTGGAAGTATCCAGCGATGCAAGCAATACGTATGAGGTGGATGTTGACGTTAACAAGCTCAGAATGGTCTGTACACGCTGTGGATTGACGAACCCATTCTTCGTGTTCAGATTCAGAACGGAGCTCTGGGTCATCGAACCACCAAGCTTGTGTACACTTGTAGCAGCCATATCAGCTCCAGCGGCCATTGCAGACAGCGGCAGATCCTCATGGAAATGAATAAGCACACCATGTGCCTCATCCACCAGAACGGGCACCTGATAGCTGTGAGCCAGCTCTACGATGGACTTGAGGTCTGTACATACACCGTAATAGGTTGGATTGATGACTAATAAAGCTTTGGCATCCGGGTGGCGCTCAAGCGCACGACGTATGGATTGAATGGTTACACCGTGATCAATGCCAAGGTTAGCATCCTGTGCAGGAGAGACAAATACAGGTTTGGCTCCTGAGAAAATAATGGCAGACAGGACGGATTTGTGTACGTTGCGGGGCACGATAATTTTGTCTCCAGGTCCGCATACCGATAGAATCATCGTCATAATCGCACTGCTTGTACCCTGTACACTAAAATAGGTATAATCGGCTCCAAAGGCATCCGCGGCCAGCATCTGTGCCTCGCGAATGACAGCTGTGGGTTGATGCAGGTCATCGAGTGGTGCGATGTTGATTAAATCTATGGAGAAGGCGTTATCGCCAATAAATTCACGGAATTCGCTATCCGCTCCCAATCCTTTTTTATGTCCCGGAATATGAAACTGTACGGGATTGAGTGCCGCGTGATTTTTTAAAGCGGTAAACAGCGGCGTACGGTGGTGATTCATCAGTGCTGTCACAACCCTTCCTAAGAAAATGGTAAACAAAGATGAGTATAGCAAAATAAGCACTGAATGCAAGCGGTATGAACGACAAATTTTTGAATTGGTGAGATTTGGTCGTCATCTCCACGGTTACACTAAGTGTAGAGGAACGGTAAATGAACCTTGAAAGGGGAAAAAGAATGCAAACCGACATCAAACCAGCCAAGATATTGAGATCGCCTTTTTTTATTGCGATGTGGCTGACACTTTTCCTGGTGGAGATCATCAAAGGGGCACTGCTGGTCGCCGTTCTCCCCGTATATATGGATAATATTCTGGGGCTCTCTGCTGGCGTCATTGGCGTGGCATTTGCTCTTCAGTATCTGGGGGACAATTTGTTCAGAGCACCTTCAGGCTGGGCGGCAGAACGCATCGGATTTCGAGCCACGATGGTAACGGCTCTGATCTGTACGTTAATTGCCGTTATCATGATCCTTTTTCTCAAAAGTGCTATTGGGCTGTCTATGGCTTGCCTGATCCTCGGAATCGGTACATCACCTCTATGGCCGTGTGCGATGACGGGAGTAACTGCGATGTCAGGTCCCCAGAACAAAAATGGTACGGCAATGGGTGCACTCGAGATGGCAGCTTTGGGAGGCACAGGGCTTGGACCTGTCGGCATGAACTGGCTTCTGGAACGAACCGGTCATGATTACCGGACGATCTTCCTTGTCCTCATGGGATGTGCGATTCTGGTCATTCTTGTTGCTATGATTCTTCCGGGCCGTGTTGTGATCGAGGGAGGGCAGAACGCAGAAACGGGAGTCGCTGGAGAGGGTGGAGAATCCGTAAAACAGAAGTATCCAGCCAAGCCGAACCTGCTTACACCGTTTATTCGCCTGCAACAGAGCGTTAAGCGTACTTTACATCGGGTGCGCAGCACGCTGAATGTTAATCCGCTCGTCTATCCTGCGCTGTTCATGCAATCATTCGTGATCGGTCTGCTGAGTCCTGTGATTACGCTGTATACACGAACCGATCTGAATATTTCACCTAACCTGTACAGCTTATTGCTCATTGCAGGAGGAGGTATTACGGTCATCGCATTGTTGCCAGTGGGTAAGATGGTGGATAGGTTTGGAACGAAGCCGTTTCTGAACATCGGATTTCTGATGGCGGCAGTCAGCCTGTTTATTTTCTCAACAGTGACAGCCATTCCTGTTGTTTTTGGCATCGTAATGCTTGTCGGCGTAAGTTACGCCATGATTCTGCCAGCATGGAATGCTTTTGTTGCAACCTTGATTCCCGAAGGTGAGCGCGGGGCTATCTGGGGCTTTTTTCTAACGTTGCAAGGGTCGGGGATGGTCGTAGGTCCGATTGTGTCGGGATTGTTGTGGGATCATGTGAGTCACCCGGCCCCGTTTATCGCCAGCGCTCTTGTGATGGCCGGGCTCGCCGTTGTTCACTTTGTTTTGGCACGCAAGCCATTCCGCACTGCACCGGCAGGATAGAGGAAGAACGAGGTAACTCGTACAATCCAATAAGGAGGTCCATGGAACCTGATCTGCTCAGGGTGATGGGCCTCCTTTTGATTTGTTGTGTTGCCAGAAACCATCATTTAGTGCAAATAAAGTGTCATTTATGAAATGCACTACAATAATCATAATTTCGACACTTTTCCATTTATGAAAATGACTATTATATCGTGAATATCTAGGGGCTTGCCCCTGTGCATCTGCGGAAAGCTACAAATCGGATTCCCATTCCGTGAAAAATAGTCAAATAACCAAGTACCCTTACATAAAATGAAGTATAAAATAGGGTAAGCCGATGTAACACAAGTGCTTGAAACATGAGGCCGGAGCAGTCCGGTACAGATGGAGGGAGTGCCGTGAATAAGAGTTATGAAGTTGAATATTGCAATCTGGAGCTGCGGTTCAACCGTCGGCATATCCAAAATCTAATCAAAGACCTAATTCGTGAGGGGTATTCACTATATTGGAGCGAGGACGAATCCTTCTTTATCCTGTCAGTCCGCACCGGACGTAAGCTGGTAAAGCTCCGTTTTCAACAGACGCGCAGTGGGAATTATAAAATGACAGGAGATTATCTGATCAAGGATGCCAAGCTTGCAGAGTGGCTGGAGAAGCTGATTGGCGATACACGCGGGCATGCCGTGGTGAAACGCTTCAAGGATCAGCAGATGACGGTGGAGAATATTTTGTTTGGTGAAGTGATTCGTCTGGTGGAAGTGTCCGGATTCAAGCAGCGGGTCATTTTTCAAAAAGAACCTGCGCCAACGGCGGAAGAGATGGAAGAGATGTTCCTCTCGCGTGAAGGCGAAGAGCGGCTTATGCTGCTGCGTATGGAGATCGATGATGTGCTGGAACGGCTGCATAATGCCATTCAGATTAATAATACAGAGAAGGCTAATACCTGCCGTGAAGCACTGCAGCGGTTGTCCGGACATCTGCTGATGCTGGAAGGATGAGGTAAACTGTGTTTGAGCATCGTTTTTATTGAAGAGGGCTGTTCCCTAAGGATATTAACAGACTAGGGGCAGCCCTTTGATGTGCAGTGCAGAGAGACTTTTTTGTTTGAATCCCGAATCGTCAGAGCGTTTATTCTTCCGTTCGTCTAGGGGCGCCTGGGATCGATAATGGAATCATCGGAATTCTCCACATGAGTATCAAATTCCTCAATTCCTTGTTCCAGAATTAGATCCGCTTCATTTGTAGTGATTGGGATGACCCATAATAGGGGCACCGTTTCATGGCCTGTATATATGTTTTCGAGGGCTTCGTTTTCTCCTCGCAATTCGTCAATCAACAGGGCGGTCGCATTCCATTCTGCCGGTGCCAAGGTACTTGATTTCATCACACGCGGGATATCGGAATTCGGGGCATGTTCGATATGATGTGTAATAATATCCGCAAAATAGCTATTGACACGATCCGCAGTTGCACCGCCTAAATCCGATTGCAGTGCCAGCATCCACTCTGCGGTGACTGGTTCCCCAGAAGGACGGGTTGCTTGAGACAAACCAATCGTGACAAATCGTGCGATACCGGACTGCATTGTTGCAGGAAAATAGTAAATTTCCACATGAATGTTTCGCTCCGTTTTGGAAAGGTTCATTCTGCTCTCAGGCAGGCCCCATTCATTCATATAGGTTCCCAAAAGATATGTCCTTCGAATATCCAGCGCAAAACGTTCTTCATTAGAAAGCTGCTCCAGTGACATCTGCAAGCTCCTCCATTCAGGTTGATTCGTTGATCTTACTATAATAACGTATTTATGAAAATACAATGAACACCTGAGTCGATTCCGGTGTTTTCTCGCTGTCCGGCTGGGGTGCGGGGTTCACTTTCACACATAAAACCGTTAAAATGAGTATATTGTTGAGATTTTTTTTCAATAAAATTAATTGGAGTAAAGGATGGAGGACCAGATGACAAAACAACAAATCGGCGTAATTGGCCTGGCAGTCATGGGGAAAAATTTGGCCTTTAATATTGAAAGTAGAGGATTTTCAGTATCGGTATTCAACCGTTCGCCTGAGAAAACACATGACCTTCTGAAAGAAGCCGAAGGCAGAAATTTGACAGGTACATTCTCGATTGAAGAATTCGTAGCCTCCCTGGAATCCCCGCGCAAAATTTTGATCATGGTACAAGCGGGTAAAGCAACCGATGCAACGATTGAGCAATTGCTTCCTCACTTGGATCAAGGAGATATCATTATTGATGGCGGAAATGCCTATTTCCCTGACACCGTTCGTCGCAGCAAAGAGCTGGAGGACAAGGGTATTCGCTTTATTGGTACAGGGGTATCCGGCGGTGAAGAAGGCGCGTTGAAAGGCCCTTCCATTATGCCAGGTGGACAAGAAAGTGCTTATAAACTGGTAGAACCGATCCTCACGGCGATTTCTGCTAAAGTCGGTGACGACCCATGTTGTACATATATCGGACCAGACGGTGCCGGACACTACGTGAAAATGGTACATAACGGCATTGAGTACGGTGATATGCAATTGATCGGAGAAGCGTACCACTTGCTAAAATCGGTACTGAACGTATCCGTAGAGGAATTGCATGAAATCTTCACCGAATGGAACCAAGGCGAACTTGACAGTTACCTGATCGAGATCACCGCGGACATCTTCTCCAAATACGATCCGGAAACGGGCAAACCGATGGTGGATGTCATTCTGGATGCCGCTGGACAAAAAGGAACAGGCAAATGGACAAGCCAAAGCGCACTGGATCTCGGCGTACCATTGTCCATGATTACGGAATCCGTATTCTCCCGTTTCCTGTCTGCCATGAAAGATGAACGTATCGCTGCAAGCAAAATCCTGAACGGACCTAAGGCAGAGGCATTCTCCGGCGACAAAAAAGCGTTCATCGAGAGCGTGCGCAAAGCGCTGTTCGCAAGTAAGATCGTATCCTACGCCCAAGGCTTCGCACAGATGCGTGCCGCATCCGACGAGTACGGCTGGGATCTGAAATACGGCAACATCGCGATGATCTTCCGCGGTGGCTGCATCATCCGTTCACAGTTCCTGCAAAACATCAAGGAAGCATACGATAAAGACGCAGCCCTGAAAAACCTGCTGCTTGATCCGTACTTCCAAAACATCGTGGAAACGTACCAGGATGCATGGCGTGAAGTGGTGGCGGCTGCGGTGAAACAAGGTATTCCGGTACCGGGTTTCTCCAGCGCATTGTCCTACTACGACAGCTACCGCACAGAGCGTTTGCCAGCGAACCTGCTGCAGGCACAACGCGACTACTTCGGCGCACACACATTCAAACGTCTAGACAAAGAAGGCAGCTTCCACCACAACTGGATGGAGTAATCTTCGGATAAAAGAATGTCATGAGGGACTTGGAGGACCGGATCATACCGGGGACCACCAGGTCCCTCTTTATTGGCCTTCCCCCGTTCGCAGGGCTGTGTTATGATTAGGACAAAAGTGCTCACGAAATGCTTGAATTAAAGGAGTGTACACCTTGAGCAAGTCTAAAAATATTATTCTCATCGGCATGATGGGAACGGGCAAGTCAACCGTTGCCGAGATGCTTTCTCGCGAGCTGGGATACCGATTAATTGATGTGGATGCTGCGGTTGAACAGGAGGAAGGCTGTACCATTCCGGAATTGTTTTCGGGCAAAGGAGAGGCGCATTTCCGTGATGTAGAGAACCGGATGCTATGCTCGGTACTTGAGAACAACGCACAAGTTATTGCAACTGGAGGCGGCGTTGTACTTCGTCCGGATAATTGTGAGGCGATGTCAGCGAATGGCTGGGTGGTTGCCCTGACGGCAGATCCTGAGGTCATTGTGGAACGTGTGAGCAGCTGTGAGAACCGTCCGCTACTTGCAGGCAATGCGGAGGAACGGATTCGAACGATTATGGAAGAACGCAAAGATGCATATCGGTTTGCGCATTACACGGTGGATACAACCGCGTTGTCCGCGGCCGAAGTGACTCGTTTAATTTTAGCGCATTACCGCGTCTAAGCTTGTGATCGCCGAAGAAGTGAGAGATATAAGTTGAACAGTCATGATTACACGCGATGCTGTCAGTGGCTTTATTTTATATAGACTAGAGTATGGGGTAGAACCTATTAAAAAACGAGCCATGTGGCCCGTTCTGGAAATGGTAAGGTGTAAGGGTGAACCCGTTGAAGTGTAACAATCAGTAGGGTTCACCAGCTTGTACAATAGCCCTGTTTTAGTCTTCCTGCTGCCACTGCAGCATGCCGCCGACCATATTGGTAGAGCCGTCGTATCCGAGCTGTTGCAGATATTCACAAGCCCGCTCACTACGATAACCGCTACGACAGATGATAATGATCTCACCTGATTTGTCGATCTCGGACAAGCGATCTGGAATCTGTCCCAGTGGAATGTGTTTGGCACCATCAATCATGCCTTGTGCGACCTCTTCGTCCTCGCGGACGTCTATCATCTGCAGCTTCTCTCCCGCTTGGAGACGGCGGCGCAGCTCGGATGGTTGAATTTCAGCGATTTGTGTCATATTCAGGTCCTCTTTTCTATATGGACTTAACGCCTCTAATGATACCCAAGGGATACAGGGGATGTCAATTTGGCTATACGCAGCCTCACGAATACCATTTATGCAGCTTCACCATTACAATCAATAAAAGGAGAATATCATCCATGGACGTTATTGTTAACCCTACCCCTAATCTGAACGGGGAAATCGGAGCTTTGTCCTCCAAAAACTATACAACGCGTTACTTGCTGGCCGCTGCGCTGGCGGAAGGAACAAGTACGATTCATTTTCCGGCACATAGTGAGGATAGTGATGCGATGCGCAGATGTATTCGTGATCTGGGAGCTGTACTCGAAGAGGACGACAGCAAAATCGTCATTCAAGGCTTTGGAAGTAACCCGCATAACGTACGTGAATTAAACGTGGGGAATGCTGGTGCTGTGCTTCGTTTTCTGATGGGCGTAACGGCACTATGCCCTGAGGTCACATTTGTAAACACGTACCCGGATTCTCTTGGTAAACGGCCGCATGACGATCTGATTGATGCGCTTGGTCAAATGGGGGTACAGGTGGAGCATCAGCAAGGCCGTCTGCCGATTACGGTCAGAGGCGGTCATGCGAAGGGTGGACATATTCGTGTGTCCGGCTCTGTGAGTTCCCAATATTTGAGCGCATTGCTGTTTGTGACACCGTTGCTTGCTGAAGACAGTACAATTGAGGTTCTGAATGATTTGAAATCAAAAGTGGTCATTGGGCAGACGCTGGAGGTTCTTGCACAGGCAGGTATCATCATTCATGCAAGTGACGACTACATGTCATTCCGTGTTCCTGGCGGACAGGTTTACAAGCCTACAACGTACACCGTACAAGGGGATTACCCTGGCTCGGCTGCCGTACTAGCTGCCGCAGCGGTTACCCAATCTGATGTGAAGATTCTTAGACTGATGGAGCAGAGCAAGCAAGGGGAGCGTGCCATCGTTGATGTGCTGCGTATGATGGAAGTGCCACTCACTCATGACAATGACGTGGTTCACGTTCAAGGAAATGGCAGATTGAAGGCGATTGAATTCGACGGAGATGCGGCTACGGACGCCGTATTGGCTATGGTAGCGGCAGCAGTGTTTGCGGAAGGCACTTCACGGTTTTATAATGTAGAGAACCTGCGTTACAAGGAATGTGACCGAATTACGGATTATTTGAATGAACTGCGGAAGGCCGGAGCGAATGTAGAGGAGCGTCAAGCAGAGATTATCGTGCACGGGCGTCCTGAAGGTGTTGAGGGCGGCGTGGAGATTAATGCTCACTATGATCACCGTGTCATTATGGCGCTTACTGTCGTGGGTCTGCGGGCCAAACAACCTCTCCGTATTCGGGATGCACACCATGTAGCCAAGTCATATCCGCAATATTTTGATCATTTGCAGGCGCTTGGCGCTTCGGTTCAGTGGGTAAAAGAGTAAATTAACACGTTAAGCAGAAAAGGATGGTGCTTGAACATGGAATTTAACAACCCTACTCGAGAAGAAATTGGACACATTTTGCGCAAGGCAGGCAACATCGCTGTTGTCGGCTTATCGGACAAATCGGATCGCACCTCGTATATGGTCGCGGAAGCTATGCAGAGCAGAGGATATCGTATCATCCCTGTTAATCCGCAAGCACAGGGAGAGATTTTGGGCGAGAAGGTATATGCCACACTCGCAGATATCCCCGAACCTGTGGATATTGTTAATGTTTTCAGGCGTGAGGAGTTTTGCGCGGAAGTCGCTCGTGAAGCCGCTGCGATCAAAGCCAAGGTATTATGGCTCCAACTCGGCATTCATAACGATGAGGCTGTCCAGATTGCGGCAGAGAACGGCATGACTGCAGTCACCAATCGTTGTATCAAGGTAGAAGATTCCATCGTTCTACGCGGCGCTGGCCGCGGCTAAGAGCCTTACTGCTGTCAAGGCAGCATTACTCCGAATCTACGACTTAAACGAGAATCCCGTGGTCTTTCAGAGACACGGGATTTTTCCTGTTAATCATTGTGTTTTTACTTTGACAAAATGCGGTGTAAAGCTTACCATCTAGGATAGAAAGGAGAGGTCGCCATGAATTGGCTCGGATCCTTGCAGCAGCTCGGAAGAGCGGTTATGCTGCCTACAATGGTCCTGCCCGCTGCTGCTATTTTGCTCAGTGTGGGCAGTCTGCCCTGGAACGCCTGGGGAATGGGAATGATTGGCGAAGTGTCTACCGTGGCCGGACACGGTATTTTTTATTTTTTGCCGTATTTGTTCGCTGTCGGCGTGGCACTGGGACTCTCCAACCAGGCCGGTCAAGCTGGACTCGCAGCGCTGGCTGGAATCGTTATCTATGATCAAGTCACTCGAAATTTCGGAGATGGCACGGTGCAGCCTGCTTCATTAATCGGAATTATACTCGGTGCATTAGCCGGTGGAATGCATAATCGGTTTAAAAGCATCAAACTGCCCGAAATCTTACAGTTTTTTGGCGGTTCGAGATTTGTTTTACTTATCGTGGGGCTTTGCTCGGCCCTGTTCTCCTGCTTCATGTTATGGATTGCTCCGCTTCTTCAGCATGGCCTGAATTCCATTGCAACATGGGAGTATAGCCTTGGTGGTTTCGGATTGTTCATCTACGGTGTGTTGTACAGGGTGCTGGTTGCTTTTGGGCTTCACCATTTGCTGAATAATGTATTCTGGTTCCAGTTAGGGACCTACGAAACGCCGAGCGGCAACATCGTGCAAGGGGACTTGCCGCGATTTTTTGCAGGTGATCCGACTGCCGGGTTTTTCATGGCCGGACTCTTTCCCATTATGATGTTTGCTATTCCTGCGATTGCGCTTGCGATTATTCAGGAGGCCAGGGAAGATCTGAAGCCCAAAATAAGAAAAACATTTCTGACTTCCGCGCTGGTCTGTTTTTTAACAGGGGTGTCGGAGCAAATCGAGTTTGCTTTTCTTTTTGCGGCGCCGTATCTGTTTATCGTACATGCCGTGATGTCCGGGGTGGCCATGTGGCTTAGTTACTGGCTGGATATACGGCACGGATTCTCATACTCGGCTGGTATAATTGATTACATACTCAATTTTCATTTGTCTGAGAATGCTTGGAAGCTCATTCCGATTGGCATACTATATGGGCTGGTCTATTATTTCCTGTTCCGTTGGGCGATTCGTACGTTCAAGATACCAACACCTGGACGGGAAGAAGGATCTATGCTCGAAGATTGGGTTGGAAATATCCCTTATCAAGCCCCGTTGGTATTGGAAGCGTTGGGCGGGAAAAGCAACATCGTGCAGGTGGAGGCATGTATTACACGCCTGCGTCTGACGGTTCACGACGATCGATTGATCGATACAGGCGCAATGAAGAATCTAGGATCAGCTGGACTGATCAAGCTAGGTGGCGGCAACGTGCAAGTGGTATTTGGCACCTATTCCGAACTGATTCGGGAAGAAATTGCAAAGCTGCTTGAACGGGATCTACAACAGGTGTTATTCGCTGCACCGGTGCAGGGTAAAATGCTTCCGATTGAGGAAGTGCCGGATCAGATCTTTGCAGCCAAGCTGGTTGGAGACGGTGTAGCTTTTGTGCCCGAGCGAGGAGAGCTGGTATCGCCTGTCTTTGGAACGATTATGCATTTGTATCCAACGATGCATGCCCTTGGTATTTCCACACGGGAGGGACTGGAGGTCTTGCTTCATATCGGGATCGATACCTCACAGCTGAAAGGGCATTTTGAGGCATTTGTGCAAGAAGGGGATACGGTAGAGCCTGGACAATTGCTTATCAAATTCGATCTGGCCGTATTACGTGAACAGGCCGCGTCACTCACGACCCCGATGGTTATTACGAACCCGGATCGTGTGAAATCATGGAGCTTTGCTCCATTCAAGCAAGTGAAGAAAGGTCAGGCATCCGTTATGTCCGTGGTGCTCTATGACAGGAACGTTGGAGGGGTAGAATGAAGATACAAGGCATCAATGGAGCTGCAGGCATCGCCATCGGCAAAGCATTTGTCCTGCCCAGCTGGGAATGGGATCTACCCGACCAGAAAATGGATTCGGTGGATCTCGCCCAGGAATTCGAACGGCTGTACGAGGGTATACGGACATCGAAGGATGAGATCGAATTTATCAAAAATGAGTTCAAAGAAGTTGTGGGCCCGGAGGAATCCAGCATCTTTGACGCACATCTTGCTATTCTGGAAGATCCGGTATTCATGAACGAGATCCGTGGCATTATTGAACGTCAGTACAAGGCGGCAGAGGTGGCGGTAAAAGAAGCGATAGACCATTTTGTCACCATGTTTGACCTGCTGGAAGACGAATATATGAAGGAGCGGGCAATCGACATCAAGGATGTCGGTAACCGCCTCCTTAAACATCTGCTGGGTGCCCCTGAGATTACCCTACCTTCAGATACCCAGCCGTATATTCTCGTTGCCAAAGAGTTGTCACCATCGCAGCTGGCGCATATGAATCCAAGCTACGTTCTGGGGATTGTTACACTGATCGGCGGTAAGACGTCACACTCTGCTATTATGGCGCGTGCACTCGGGATTCCTCTCGTTTCCGGACTGGAAGCGAGTCTTGGTATGCCGGTAGAAACGGGAGACATGCTGGTTGTGGATGGCGATAATGGGTTAGTATTTATCGATCCGGATCGCAAAACCATTGAACGATACACAATGCTCCGCAACAAAGAGTTGAAGAAAAAAGAACAGCTGCAAGTACTTGCCACCGTAGATGCGGTGACCAAAGACGGAGCTGTGCTGAAGCTGGCTTCCAACATCAGTTCCGTGAAGGAGCTTGATCTGGCGTTGAAACACGGAGCCAAGGGTGTAGGTTTGTTCCGAACCGAATTCCTGTATATGGATCGTGCGACCTTCCCCGGAGAGCAGGAACAGTATGAGGTGTACCGGCTTGTTGCCGAGAAAACAACTGGACAGGCGGTTGTCATTCGCACACTCGACATTGGGGGCGACAAAGAGCTCGATTATTTTGAATTGCCGGAAGAGGATAATCCGTTTCTAGGATATCGAGCCATTCGAATCAGTTTGGATCGTAAGGATTTGTTCAAAACACAGCTTACCGCTATTCTTCGTGCAAGCGCGGCAGGTAATGTAAAGATTATGTATCCGATGATTTCCTCGGTTGAGGAGTTGCAACAAGCCAACGAAATCCTTCGGGAAGCGATGGCTGATCTCGATGAGCGAGGCTTGGCCTACGATGCAAACATTCAGGTAGGCATCATGATTGAGGTTCCCGCAGCCGTCATGATTGCGGATTTACTTGCAGAAGAAGCCGATTTCTTCAGTATCGGAACAAACGATCTGGTACAGTATGTACTGGCAGTGGACCGAATGAATGAACAGATTGCTCATATGTATCATCCGTATCATCCGGCTGTGCTGCGTATGCTTCGGGCTACTGTAGACGCGGCCCATACGGCAGGCATTGATGTCAGCGTCTGTGGTGAGATGGCGGGGGACGAGCGCTCCATACCATTGTGGCTGGAACTGGGGATTCGTCATCTAAGCATGTCTCCGCAATCATTGCTGCGTGTGAAGCATCGAGTCTTGAATACAACAGCTGCAGAAGCTAAAGAGGAAGCGCGTAAGTGCTTTACTCTGCGAACGAGCGCTGATATTGAGGAGCGTTTGCAGAGCTTCAACGATGCAAGCGGTAGTCCGGATGACCAGAGCGGATCAAACGCATCTTAAATGAAACTGCATCATTAGTAGACGTATATTACCTTTAAATTAATATATTCACTTTTGTACCACTTTTTCCAAAAGATATAAAAAACCGCTGAGCATGTCATTGCACAGCGGTTTTTTGATTGATCCTGTTTGTATGCTCTCTTTTATTTATCAGCTTTTGCAGCAAGTGCATCACAGAATGCTTTGCCGTACGGTGGAAGATCTGGAGGGCGACGAGCGGAGATGATGTGTCCATCCACAACTACCGCTTCATCTTTCCAGATCGCACCTGCGTTTTCCATATCATCTCGAATACCTGGCGTAGACGTAACCGTAATTCCATCCAGAATTTTGGCAGAGATAAGTACCCAGCCTGCATGACAGATTTGCCCGATCGGCTTGCCGTCTCTATGCATTTCCTGCACAAGTTCCAGCACTTTGGGATAACGCCGCAATTTATCTGGAGCCCAGCCGCCTGGCACCAGTATTCCATCATAATCGGAGCTGCGCAGCTCATCAAAATTGTACTCAGCCGTAGCGGGAACGCCATATTTACCGATATATGTTTTCCCTTTTTGCTCGCCCGCCAGATGTACTTCGGCACCTTCTTCGCGCACGCGATACACCGGATACCACAGCTCAAGATCTTCAAACTCCTCATCGACCAGTGCGATGACCTTTTGACCTGTTAATCTCATATGTCAGCTCTCCTTCTACAATAAATTTGGCAGATCGTGTCTTATATTGTACCAGATTCGCTGTATAGCTTCATGCAAGCCGGTCTCCACTTATATGGATAAACCGTGTACGAATCAATACCAGCCTGTACTAGGCAGCCTTCATATGGGGACAGTGGTAATTTGTGCAATCTTTAGTTTACAGCAGGATTTAGGCGGAAATAGGTCGAATGGTACATACATAGAGAGCAGAGAACGAATGAGGTGATGGTTGTGCGAAAGTCGTGCAGGTGTGGACATGTAATGGAATTGGAATTAAGAACAGTCGTATATGCCAAAAAGGTAGAAATTCGAAATGTACCTGTCTTTGCATGTACAGACTGTGTATCATACGAGGTACTACAGCCGGTCAAACCGGATTTGACAGAATGTATCCATAAACTGGGAGAACAGCCGGTGAAACAGGATGTTTCCTTCGGGGAACAGAACGAATTGGCCGACCTGTTACATGAACAGCTCCTTGCCTGGCCGGAAGCCACAGATCAGGAGATGGAGTATCGAATGAAAGAGGCTGTGGAGGGACGAATCAATCTACTCTTGGATATTATGGGCTACGCGCATAAAGCGGAGGACAAGGCGTGGATCGAAGATACCGAGCGCAGACTTGCACAGTTGTCCGGCTTTGTATGGCAGGCGCATTTCTCAAATGCCGTCTAGTTTTGACGTGTAGAATGCTTGTTTTCATGAAAATTGGATTTTTTGCTCACTTTTTGTTAAGATATCGAAGAGTGAAAACGCTCAACATGGCGGTATTGCTTATTAAGGGGGATGTATAACGAATGGCTGACATGACTAAAATGACAAGTATTGAACAGCTAAACTCCGCAGTGCAGGCGACGGAGGATCAACCCTTGCTTCTGTTCAAGCATAGTACCCGCTGTCCGATTAGCGCACATGCTTATCAGGAGATGAATGATTATTTGCATAACTCTCCGAATGAAAGCGTGAAATACGGCATCATCTACGTGGTAGAAGACCGCCCCGTATCTAACGAAGCAGCTGAGAGGTTGGGTGTTAAGCACGAATCTCCGCAGGTTATTCTGATTAAAAAAGGAATGCCGGTATGGCATACTTCTCATTCAGAGATTACTAGCGGGACGCTTGCTAGCACTTTAAGTGAGTCCTAGAGCCTATTTTAATTGATTAATGCAATAATTTGTCGTAATATAAATCTTAATGAAAATGGAATGAAAATTTACTGGTAATGGAGCGAAGTACTGTGACGGTAACCATTTATGATGTGGCACGTGAAGCTGGAGTGTCCATGGCAACGGTATCACGGGTAGTTAACAATAACCCTAATGTTAAACCGCAGACGCGGAAAAAAGTATACGAAGCAATTGAACGACTGGGATATCGTCCGAATGCGGTAGCCCGTGGTCTAGCGAGCAAAAAGACAACTACGGTTGGAGTCGTTATTCCGGACATTTCGAACTCAACCTTTGCAGAGATTGCTCGCGGAATTGAAGATATCGCGAACATGTATCATTACAATATCATTTTGTGTAATGCAGATAAGAAGAAGGAAAAAGAAATCCGTGTTATTAATACCCTGCTTGAGAAACAAGTAGACGGATTGCTCTTCATGGGCGGAACTGTAACCGATGAACACATTCAGGCATTCCAGTCTGCAGCAGTGCCAATCGTATTGTGTGCAACAAGTGATGAGAAGGGTACATTCCCTTCTGTTGATATTGACCATGAAGCTGCAGCATTTGATGCAGTCAGCACGCTGATTCGCCACGGTCACAAGGAGATTGCAATGATCAGTGGTACGCTGCAAGATCCGGCTAACGGTTTTGCACGTTTCCAAGGGTACAAGAAAGCTCTGGAAGCGGCAGGCATCGAATACCAAGAGGATCTGGTGCGTATCGGTAACTATCGTTATGAATCCGGTGTGGAAGCGATGAAGTATTTCCTTGGACTCAAGAAAAAGCCCACAGCCATCTTTGCTGCAACAGATGAAATGGCGATTGGAGCGATTCACAGCATTCAGGATGATGGTCTGAAAGTACCGGATGATTTCTCCATCATTAGCGTGGATAACATTCGTATGGCTTCCATGGTACGCCCGCAGTTAACAACAGTGGCTCAGCCGATGTACGATCTGGGCGCGGTAGCGATGCGTTTGCTGACCAAACTGATGAAGAAAGAGAATGTGGAGAATCCCAGAGTGATCTTGCCGCATGAGACCATTCTTCGTCTGTCAGTAAGTCACGCGGGTTAATCCGTTATTCCGTGAAGTAAGAGAAAGGGAGAAGGCATTCTCTCTACATAATGTTTGATTGTGCAGAAGCTCCGGAAACGGGGCTTTTGTGCTGAAAATGACTCTGTGCAATGATTTGAACTTGATCTCATATGCAGGATGATAACAGGGAGGATACAACAATGCGTGAAACTATAGGGATCATGGGAGCCATGGACGAGGAAGTAGAGCTTCTGCTTCAAGGTATGAAACAGCATGAAACGGTGAAACAAACAGGCATAACGTATGTCGCAGGTGAGTGGCTGGGCAAGCAGATCGTGGTGTGCAAGTCAGGTGTAGGGAAAGTGAATGCGGCGGTAACTACGCAGATTCTGATCGACCGTTTTCAGGTGAACCGGGTGATCTTTACAGGTGTAGCCGGAGCGGTTCATCCAGAGCTGAACATTGGTGACATGGTGATCTCCTCGGTATGTGTGCAGCATGACATGGACGTAACCCCGCTAGGATTCGAACGTGGAGTGATACCGTACCAGGAGACATCGGCATTTCCGGCGGAGCCTGCATTAATTTCGCTTGCTGAAGAAGCGTGCAAGGCGCAGGGCGCTCATTACCGGATTGGCAAGGTGTTGTCAGGGGATCAGTTCATTGCTAGCAAAGAGACCGTCAACATGCTCTATACAGAGATGGACGGAGCATGTGCAGAGATGGAAGGTGCCGCGGTTGCTCAAGTGTGTTATATGAATCGTGTGCCTTTCGTTGTGTTACGCAGTATGTCTGACAAGGCAGACGGTTCTGCACATGTGAATTTTGCGGAGTTTACTGTACAGTCTTCCCAGCGTTCCCACCGTATTGTTGAGCATATGCTCGGACATATGTGATCTGAAACACATATCGATCCCATAAAGTCAATAAACCAATAAACCGCTCCACAGGTCGATTTCCATTCACGATGGAGAACGTTCTGCAAGGCGGTTTTTTATGTATTCGAATTACAGCATTTTCTTTAGTACATAAACCGATGACGGAAGCGGACACGATCAAACTGCTCTTCCGAAGTCATGGGTACTTGACTGCCAATCCGAACCATAAGGCAATTTGCGGGATGGGAGCAGATTTCGGGATCATCTGTGGCATACCACGTCATATCAATGTTCTGCATGAGCCGTTCCATCATTTTGCGGTAATCCCATACGGTCAGTCCGCTGCCTTTTAAGTCCCAATGCCAATAATACTCTGTCGTGAAAATAATGTAGTTTTCCATGTACTTATCTTCCAGTGCGGTAAGCAGCATTTCACGCCCAACACCAAGGGAGCGATAGTCGTCTGCAACTTCGATGGCTCCAAGCTCGATCAAGTCTGTCATATTGCCTTCGGACCATCGTTCGCATTCATCGGCGTAGTGAAAAGTGACATATCCGATGATCATCTCATTTTCATGGGCAATAATAATTCTTCCTTCTGGCAAGGCAGCAATCTCAGCAAGAGCTTCCTGTTGCTCTGCCGGGCGCCGAAAGGCATCCAGATCGGCATGTAAAGCCATCTGCATAATCTGCTCCGCGGGCACGGGGCCCTCAATCGTAATTCGGTGGCCGGACTTGAAAATGGAACGCATATGATGCTCCTTGATATGCTCCATGGTTCATTCCCCTCTCTCCCCCTACTTATAGCAAAAAAACGAAAAATTGAAAAGCCGTAGACGATGTTTGTTTCAATTTGCTATAATTGCGTTGACAAAAAATGTTCACAATTCAGTACCGTTTGAGTGCATCGTTTGGGTCAGGCAACGTACATGATGAGAAGTTCTCTCTACTAATGTAAGCGCTAACTGGAAGTTCAGTCAACACAGAGGCAATACGAATGAACCCTAACGGGAATCGAAATGTCGAGTTGAAGGAGGCTGGCAAGCATGAGTCAAGCACATAATGAGATGCTGCAAACGGTGGTGTCTGAATCGAATCTGGGCGATTATACGGAAGCCAGAAGCCAGTTCGATTGGGAAACGGTAGAAAGGCACTTTACGTGGCACGCCAGCGGAAAAGTGAATATGGCACATGAGGCGATTGATCGCCATGTCTTGGAAGGAAGAGGCGGGAAGACGGCATTGCTCTACAGCGATGCTTCTCGTGAAGAAGCTTATACCTTCGCAGATCTGAGCGAGCAGTCGAGTCGATTTGGTAATGTTCTGCGTAAATACGGCGTAGCCAAAGGAGATCGTGTCTTTATTTTTATGCCGCGCAGTCCTGAGCTGTATTTCAGTTTGCTGGGCATTTTGAAGGTGGGTGCTGTAGCGGGCCCTTTATTTGAGGCTTTTATGGAAACGGCAGTGAAGGATCGGCTGGAAGACAGCGGTGCTGTAGCGCTAGTGACCACGCCGGAGCTTCTGGGGCGGATCAAACGTTCCGAATTGCCTGAGCTGAAACATATCTTTGTTGTCGGCGGTGGTCCACAGCCTGAAGCGGGATTAATTGACTTTGATGCTGAGATGTCGGCGGCTTCGGATGATATGGAGGTAGAATGGCTGACGCGTGAGGACGGATTGCTTATTCATTATACTTCGGGCTCTACGGGGAAACCCAAAGGGGTATATCACGTTCAGAATGCCATGATTCAGCATTATTATACAGGCAAGGTCGTACTCGATCTACGCGAAAATGATGTGTACTGGTGCACCGCCGATCCCGGCTGGGTAACAGGCACTTCGTACGGAATCTTCGCCCCATGGTTGAATGGAGTAACCAATGTGATCCGTGGCGGTCGTTTCAGTCCACAGGACTGGTATAGTACGATTGAGAAAAACAAGGTCAGCGTATGGTATAGTGCTCCAACGGCATTCCGTATGCTGATGGGCGCAGGGGACGAGACGATTGCCCAGCATGATCTGAGCAGCTTGCGTCATGTGATGTCGGTAGGCGAACCGTTGAACCCCGAGGTGGTACGTTGGGGCTGGAAGGCGTACGGTCAACGGATTCACGATACGTGGTGGATGACGGAAACGGGGGCACAGTTAATCTGTAACTATCCGGGTATGCCGATTAAGCCGGGGTCAATGGGGCGTCCTCTGCCCGGTGTAGAAGCAGCTATCATTGATGATCGTGGGCAGGAGCTGCCGCCGTTCAGCATGGGCAACCTGGCCATCCGTACCCCTTGGCCGTCGATGATGGCGAAGATCTGGAACAATCCAGCCAAGTATGAGGAATATTTCAGACTAACTGGCTGGTATGTATCAGGGGATTCGGCGTACATGGATGAGGACGGTTATTTCTGGTTCCAGGGACGTATTGATGATGTCATCAATTCCTCCGGCGAGCGGATCGGACCGTTTGAAGTGGAGAGCAAGCTGGTAGAACATCCAGCAGTTGCTGAGGCGGGCGTTATTGGCAAGCCGGATGTGACACGGGGAGAGATCATCAAGGCTTTTGTCGCGCTCCGTGAGGGGTATGAGGCCACGCCGGAACTGAAGGAAGAGATCTATCGGTTTGTAAAAGAAGGCTTGTCTGCTCACGCTGCACCACGTGAGATTGAATTCAAGGAGAAGTTGCCTAAGACACGCTCGGGCAAAATTATGCGTCGTGTGTTGAAGGCATGGGAGCTTGATCTGCCGACAGGTGACTTATCCACAATTGAAGACTGATCACCGAATATAAAAAAAGCCGCAATGCTCAGTGTAATTACTGAACATGCGGCTTTTTTATGATGCTCCTAGATGATGTGATACTGTCAGACAGCTTTAAGGTTCATAGTGTATCGCTGCCGAAGGTGAGGATTCTCCAACGCTGTTGCTGGCAGATACTTTGAACCAGCCACTGGTTGATGAGGGTACACCATAAACCATACTTGTACCTGATGTGGTTCCAATCTTGGTGAAAGGTTCCGAACCTGTCTCGCTATAAAAGACAGCATAGTTCTGCACGCCGTCGGCTTCCGAGTTCGGCGCCCACTGAATTCGCAGTCCTTTTGAGAGTGTTGAGACACTCACTTGGCCTGGTGTGCTTGGAGCCGTCGTCGGTGCACTGTTGTCACTGACTGTCTCTCCAGGAGTTACCACCGTACCTGGTACCTCAATAGGCGGTTTCACTTCCGTATCTGGTCCAGCAGCACCTGTGCTGTTTACAATCGCACTCGGTGCAGATTCCTTGCCTGCAACGTCAACAGCAGTGACATAAAATGCGAAGTTACCGCCTGCTGTTGCATACGCTGAGAAGGACCTGGACTCCCCTGAGAGCACGACTTGACCTTGATTCTGGAACCCGGCTCCACCCACTGAACGATAGAGACGATATCCGACTACATCACTTTCAGGTGTAGCATTAAATGTAATGGATGCCCGCTCCCCTGAAATGGAGAGACGAACATTGCCAGGTGCATCTGGTGCTTTGCCGTTATCGGTGCGTGGATCAACCTCGGTCGGTAAATCTGCGGCAGCATCTTCCGGCAAGTAGTATGCAAGCGACTCGTGACGACTCATGCGTTTGAATGCATTCTGCAATTCTTTAATGAGATCCGAGATTGGTTTTTTACGCTTGATGACCGTCTTTTCCTTCAACATATCCGCAGGTGTTTCGTCACGCGGAATGTAGTTTACACCATTGTACGTAATGTATTTTGATTTAGCGACCGCATCATCGCGTTCCTTCGGAATAAATTTGCTATTGAAAATGTCAGTAACAAATTTATCAGTCATGGATGTTGGCAACTTGCCACTGTATGCGGATACTGTCCGTGTTTCGATACCGGAAGGTTTTTGGAATGAGTTCGTGACAAACAGATCCTTCTTGGTTTCTATCACTTCATTCATAATTTTAGCCCAGAGTTGTTGAGCGCGTTTACGCTGTGATTTGTTTTCCAGCGTATTAACGGGCTGTTTATAACCAACCCATACACCGAGAGTAACATCTGGTGTGTAACCTTCAAACCAGACATCTGCGTAGTTTTGGGTCGAACCTGTTTTACCAACAATCGGGATGCTTGATCTGTACTTATAATTTGCTCGTACTTTATCGGCTGTCCCTTCAGATATAACGGTACGTAGCATATCGGTCATCAGATAGGCCGTCTGCTCTGAAAAGGCCTGTACCGGCTCGGTGTCGTGTGTATATACAATATTGCCTTTGGAATCTACAATTTTACTAATCATGTAAGAATCATTGTATACCCCTTTATTGGCGATCGCACCGTAGGCACTCGTCAGTTCTTCCACGGTCACACCATATTGAAGTCCACCGAGGACCCCGGTCTGTGCTTGATAATCTTGCTTCTGAATCGTTGTAATGCCAAGCTTCTTTGCAAAAGTCCAGGCTTTGTCTATTCCAACCTCTTCATTGAAAAGTTTCAGGGCTGGTATGTTCAGTGAGTAGTTCAATGCCCTGCGAGCCGTTACCAGACCTTGGTAGCGGTTATTTGCATTCTTCGCGATATGGTATCCGCTAGAACCGTCTTTTAGAATGATTGGTGAATCATCAATTATAGAGGCAGGTTGAACGAGACCTTCCTCCAGAGCTGGCAGATAGGCAGCAATAGGTTTCATTGTTGAACCCGGCTGACGGATCATCTGCGTTGCATAGTTCATCTGCTCATCCTGGAAGCTCCGGCCTTCAATCATGCCGAGGATTGCTCCTGTTTTATGATTAATCAATATGGCTGCTGTCTGCTCTTTTCCTTTGACAGGATCATCCGCAGAGAAATTAGTGTTATCTTCGGCAATGGTGCGCATCGTTTTGTAAATATTTTTGTTAATCGTTGTATAGATGCGATAACCGCCTGTGCGCAGCTGTGTCTGAGCTTCTTCAAGCAGTGCACTATTTTCCTTCCGGGATGGCTGATCATCTGTACTATTGCCTGTTGTTTTCGTTTTGTCCGCAGTCAGCTGCTGCATGATAATCTGTGCCGCTTGACGTTCCGTTTCCATCATAAGGTATGGATAAGTGTTATAAGCTTTAATGGTTTTCGGAGCGAGCGTGCTTTTGATATCAAAGGCTAGAGCGTTGTTATACTCCGATTGCGTAATTTTGCCAAGTTCCAGCATGCGGCGAAGTACGAGACGCTGGCGATTGATTGCGCGATCAAATTTTTCCTCTACAAATTCCCCTTTACCATTAAAGGCGGAGTAGGAAGAGGGCGACTGAGGTAATCCAACCAAATAAGCAGCTTGGGCTATGTTTATTTTTTCGAGATCATTGATATTAAACAGTCCCTTGGCGGCTGCTTTGATTCCGTATACATTATAACCGCTGGAGCCATTGCCGAAAGGCACCTTATTCAGGTAGGCTGTCATAATCTCGTCTTTAGTCAGAAAACGTTCCAGTCGAAGGGATAACAGGATCTCCTTTACTTTGCGATCCTCCGTACGATCCAGATTAAGAAATACCCGTCTTGCGAGCTGCTGTGTAAGCGTACTGCCGCCCGTTTGTACTGATTCTTTCAGTACTTTCTGTTTCACGGCACGCAGTGTTCCGCTCATATCTACACCTTTATGTTCGTAAAAATGATTGTCTTCAATCGAAATAACAGCATCAATAACTCTTTTTGGGATCTGGTCAAAGGTGACTGGACGCCGGTCTTCTTCCGTACGCAGTTGACCAATCGGACTGCCGTCAGAAAAGTAAGCAAAGCCTGTGATGGAGTTTTCGCTGACTTTTTGTTCAATCAGGGCCCTTGAACGGACAGGTTCGTCTTTTACAATAGAGCTGACGTAACCCATTAGAGCACCGCCCACGAATAGTGCGCCCATAAATCCTAGGACAACCATCCACATGACGAAGCTGCCCAGTCTGCGGGCAAAGCTGCGTTTGCGTACAGGCTGTTCTTCAGGCTTTTTCTTAGTAACATCAACCATTCAGTGTCTTCCTCCTTTTAACAGCACTAATTATAGCATAAAAAGACCCGTTTGCATGCCTGAGAAATACAAGTAATGGTCGAAATTTGCCAATCTGGCATGGATTATGATATATAGCATGTGATAATGGTGGACATTTCATGAGTTGAAAAACAAAGAAAACAGGCTATCCCTGCATGGGAGCAGGTCAGCCTGTAAAGGTTGATAGAACAATTTATAAATGAGAAGAGTTTATAACTTTATCTTCATCATGTTCTGAAGCGATGAATCAATTCTAACAATTCCTGCGTGAGATGTGCCAGCGAAGCAGGGGCGGTAGTGACTTCTTCCATAGATGCAAGCTGCTTCTCAGATGCTGATGCAACCTGGCTTGCATGATTTGCCGTTTCATGACCGATGGTTTTAAGCTGCTCAAGCGATGAATCAACCTGCCGAGACTCACCTGACATCTGTCTGGCAATCGAGAAGACTTGCTCGATCTGCTCGTTCACATCGGCGATCTGTGAAGAGATAGATTAAGAAAAGTTCGATGTCCTGACGGTTCAGCGATCCGCTTTTTGAAGCATCGAGCAAGGTAGTACTCAAGCTGTCCAATGTGTTTTTACCTGGTTAATGTCTGTCATAAACTCATTCGTAGCCACATTTGCCGACCGTTCCGCAACCGCTTCGCCATATTGCAGGCTTTTATCGTAGATGGCTTTGGTGATGAAGGAAATTAATGCGCCAATGGAGCAGAGGAGGACTAAACCGAGCAGTAATCCCAGCTTCACGGCGAGCTTACTGTTTTTTAAAAACTGCATGTGTAGCCCCGTATGATGTCGTTCTATTTATTATCGTTATGTAGTGGCTAATAATGAAGATATTTAGGAAGAAAAACAACCAAAAAAGCTGCCGGGAAAATCCCGGGCAGCTTTTTTGGTTGTGATCCAACGATTAACGGTTGTAGAACTCGACGATTTGTTTTTCATCGATGTCTTGGGACAATTCAGCACGCTCAGGCAAGCGGATGAATTTACCTTCTACTGCTGCTTCGTTGAACTCAACGTATGCTGGAAGATGAGAGCGGTTTGCCAAAGCTTCCTTAACGGAAGACAAACCGCGGCTTCTTTCACGCAAGCCGATTACATCGCCAGTGCTTACTTGGTAAGAAGCGATATCGACTTTTTTGCCGTTTACAGTTACGTGACCGTGTGCTACCAATTGACGCGCTCCAGCGCGGGAGTTAGCAAAGCCAAGACGGTAAACGAGGTTGTCAAGGCGGCACTCAAGCAAGAACATGAAGTTCTCACCGGCAATACCTTGCATTTTTTGCGCTTTGGAGAACAATGTGCGGAATTGTTTCTCACCCAAACCGTACATGTGGCGCAATTTTTGTTTTTCTTGCAACTGCATACCGTAGTTGCTCATTTTTCTGCGTTGGTTAGCTCCGTGCTGACCTGGAGGGAAAGGGCGTTTCAATTCTTTGCCTGTTCCGCTCAGGGAAATGCCGAGGCGACGGCTTAATTTAAATTTAGGACCAGTGTAACGTGCCATGTTTAAAGTAGCTCCTTTTTAGTTAAAGTTCATAATAGGGCTCTGTTTGCGCTCCAATTTGTTGATGCGGGCTTGGCCTCGCATAGAACGATCAGGAAAGTTCAGCCGCTGTCCTGAAAGCAACAAAAAGAATGAGGGTGACACAACCGGTAATGCCCAAATTTAAAGACCGTTTTAGTAGTCTTCATCAACAATTTATTTTACATTCTGAAAGGAGTAAAGTCAAGTAATACATAAATCCAGAAAAACGTCTAAATTTGTCGATAGGTCATTAGGCCTAAAATAATGGGACAATTTTCTGAAATATGGATGCAAAAAAGATTAAAACAGAGTAAAATAGATGGTATCTTAACTTTAAACAATCTTACGTATCAAGGTTTAGCTAATATTTTGCAGATTTGCGATAATCAATGCAGATTAATGCATCCTCCCAGGATGCAAAAACGGTGCAAAGGAGCGCCTGACATGTTGGAACATCTAAGAAGTTTACCTGCTAGTCTGAAATCGCGAAGTGCGGGCGATTCCACATCGTTTACAGTACTTCCATCTCATGATGACCATGCGTTGTGGATGCAAAGAATGGATATCACACCTTTTGACTTTTCATATTTAGGCAGTTTGTTAGGACAAGCCTACCAAGATTGGACATCTCAGAAAGCTTCTGTACAGTCCTTGCCGTTTGCTGTATACAGTGTATGGAATACGGATGGAGAGTGCATGGGAGGGGATTCCAGCCATAATACGGATTCAGATATCAATGTAGGTTTGATGGTTTTGGAATGTGCTGAAAAGGGGCAGACTTTGTCCAAAAGCGGGATCAGCAAGCGCGGGGAGTATCTGCTGATTGCCGAGCCTCTGTTTTCAAGAATTAATAAAGATATGTTTGCTGTGTTCATTGCTCTGGTCTTTGAATCCCACCGATCCGAAACGTCAGAAGCTGTGGTTCGATCTGAGGCATTGCATTACTGCACCTGCTTTTACCGAAGATTTGAATACATATTTATGACGGACTTGCTGCATACACATGAACAAACAGCGCGGGAGGAACACCGAAGATCTATTCTTTTTCAGATTGTACAGCGAATGCATGACAAGATGGATGTCGGAGCGATACTGGACGAGGTATTTGTCAGTATGGATTATCTCTACCCTTCTACACACATTATGCTATATATGTCTCAGGATCAGAGAAGCTTCAATCCCCGGATTAGGCCACTTCTTATTCAGGAACGTGGGGAAGATATCTGTGTGCGTTCATTTATGGAAGGCAAATTGATCGTCTCCCGGTCTAATGAGTTGGACAGACGAATCATTGAAGTTGGTTTGCCGCTCAAAGGTAAGCAGGGCATATATGGTGTTTTTCATATCGAAATGAATGAGGAATTGATGGAGGATTCTGATCTGCAACTGATTGCGATGATGGCGGATACAGCGGGAACAGCCTTTGAAAACGCGAAACTCCATGAACAATCCCATATGTTGATCCAGGAACTTCGTGTAATCAATGATCTGACACAGCGTCTTAATAAAAGCTTGCAATTAATGGAGATCTATCAGTTGTCCGAGCAGGAGCTTAAGAACATATTTCAAGCCGATTTCTGCTGCATTTTGCAGTTGAATGACAGTACGAACAGGTTTGAGGTGATGTCTACCAATGTTAAAGACATACGTCATCGAACGTATCCGGTGGATTCCGGAATTGCGGGTTACATGTATCAGACAGAAGAACCGTTAATCATATCTGACTATACGCAATTTGATAAGGTAACTTCCAGTTTCATGGAACTGACTGGCTCAATGTCTTTGATTGCAGCCCCGATCAGAGTGGACGGCCAGGTAAAGAGTGCTATTCTGCTTGCCCATGTGCGGGAGCATTTCTTCTCTTATGAGAACTACAGGCTGTTGCAAATGTTATCGATTCACCTTGGCCTTGCTCTAACCAACGCGACCTTACATGCCGAGGTGCGCCGGATGGCGAATCTGGACATGTTGACTGGACTGTACGTAAGGCATTATCTGGATAACATTATTCATGAACGTCAGGCCCATGATTACTGTGGTTCACTGGTTGTGGTTGATATTGATCAGTTTAAACAGGTGAATGATACTTTTGGTCACCAGACAGGGGATCAGGTATTAAAACAAGTTAGTGACATTGTCACAAGTTCGGTTCGAGAAGAGGATATCTGCGCAAGGTGGGGCGGTGAAGAACTGGCCATCTACATGCCTCAAATCGGGATTCACCAAGCGTTGGTTTATGCGGAACGGATTCGGACACGAGTTGAGGCGGAGACCCGTCCTTCTGTGACCGTGTCGAGTGGTATCGCTGAATGGAACTGGATGGATGAGAAAGTAAGTGTGGAGTCCTTGTTCTACCGTGCAGATATGGCACTGTACCGTGCGAAAAACGGGGGACGCAACCGAATTGTTATAGAGGATCAGGAAGGTACACGTTAAGAGAGAAACATTCCGCTTGCGGAATCGTTTCTTTTTTTTTATTTTTTGGACGCTGGTATATGGATAAATATTGGAAGGTTCGTCAAGTTGTAATGAATGAAGTATAAGCGTATATCGTATGGGCAATCTATGGAGAAAATGACTGAAAGGTGGAATGCATATGCTGAACCGCCAGCCTAAGATTACTTTATCGTTAATCTTGTGTCTCATGCTCGCAATGGTTCCAGGTTGCGGGATGCTCCAGCATGATCGGACACCCGAAGAAATATTTTCTCTGGCATTATCGGGAATAGCCGGGAAAGAGACTTTAACATTTGAGGGTCAGGCCGGGTTAAGACGGGAGAACAGCGGAATGTTTGAAAACCAATTTAAATTTGAAGGCAAGCTGGAAGATCACGACCGGTTGACTTTACAGACTCGATTACCGGGTGCGGTGACTGCAGCGGGTTCAGGAATGAATCTGAATGCGGTAAAAAATAATGGTCAACCGAGCGGATTCAGTGCTTCTTTTGAACGGAAGAAAGGTCAATGGACGGCTCTGACGGCGCAGCATGAGCCTTTACGCGGATCGTTATCCCGTTATAACCCCATCGCGCAATTAGAGAAAATCGACAGTATGAAAAAAACGATTCAATCTGAATATGGGTCTGGACGTCAGACACAAATACTGCGAATTGAGCTTGTGCCAGAGGACGCCAAGGCCTGGGCAGCAAGTCAACTGACGGATGAGATGCATTCCATTCGGGCGGAATATATGCATAAGGCAAATCAAGTAAAAGGCGTGGACAAGAAGGAACTGGAGCAGGAGTTGCGCAAGGTGTGGCAGCAGGGAGAGGATACGATGCAGCAGTTAATCCAAAAGGCTGAAGTAAACACGGTGTATCATCTGACCGTTGATCGCAAAACCAGCCTGCCGATGCGGCTTTCCTCTGAAAGCCAGGTGAAATACATGGATAGCAACAGCCGAAGTAATGTAGAGGCTCTAGTAACCGATGTGAACTTTAAATCATATCAATAAACAAAACCTGTGACTGCCTGCTGACGGGATGCCTGGTGCGTGCTACAATAGTTAACGTAATTTACCGTTGTTCAATTCACTGATGGCAATTTGACAGGAGGATTTATTCAAAATGAAGGACCCAAGAATTCAGAAGCTCGCAGCTAACCTGGTAGGTTATTCTGTTGATGTACGGCCAGGCGAAAATGTATTGGTTGAAATGATCGGAACAGAACGTGATCTGATTAATGCCATTATTGAAGAAGTCGGCAAAAAAGGCGGTAACGTTTTTGTACAATTGACGGATCGAACGGTTCAGCGCGTGATGCTGCAAAATGCAACGGAAGAGATGATGAAAACGTGGGCAGAGATTGATCTGAAACGAATGAAACAAATGGATTGTTATATCGGTATTCGTGCCGGAGAGAACGTGAACGATCTGTCCGATGTACCAAAAGAAAAAATGAAGCTGTACAATTCTTTGTATTCTCATCCGGTACATAGCGAGCAGCGTGTTAAACATACGAAATGGGTTGTGCTTCGTTACCCCAACGCAAGTATGGCACAGCTGGCGAATATAAGCACGGAAGCATTTGAAGACTTCTACTTTGATGTATGTAACATGGATTATGCGAAAATGGACAAAGCGCAAGATTCACTTGCCAATCTGATGAAACGTACGGATAAAGTACGGATTACCGGACCGGGAACGGATCTGAGTTTCTCCATTAAAGGTATTGGTGCAGAGAAGTGTTCAGGTCAAAAAAATATTCCGGATGGCGAAGTATACAGTGCGCCTGTACGCAACTCTGTTAACGGAACGATTAGTTATAACACACCAACGCTTTATAACGGAATTACGTTTGAGAAAATTAAATTCACATTCAAGGATGGCAAAATTGTGGAAGCATCCAGCAATGATACAAAACGTCTGAATGAAATTCTGGACTCGGATGAAGGTGCGCGTCATATCGGTGAATTTGCGATTGGTTTCAATCCGTACATTTTACACCCGATGAAAGATATTCTGTTTGATGAAAAAATTGCGGGAAGCCTGCACTTTACGCCAGGTCAGGCATATGAAGAAACAGATAACGGCAACCGTTCATCCATTCACTGGGATCTCGTATTGATTCAGCGTCCGGACTACGGCGGCGGCGAGATTTATTTCGATGATGTGCTGATTCGTAAAGACGGCATCTTTGTCATTCCTGAGCTGGAATGTCTGAATCCGGACCAGTTAAAATAGGAACTTCATTTTGCAGTTGCTAGGAAAGCGGATTCACGGTATCATGTAGTGGTAATTAATAGATGATACAAAAAGTGAAAAGACGGAGGGATTCCTATGTCGAGTAATAACGCGGCTGTAGTGGAAATTGCTCAAACAGCAGGCAAGTTTACTTCTTCAATCGTGCTTCATTCAGAGAACAAGTATATTGACGTAAAAAGTATTCTTGGGTTGTTTACAACGCTGATTAGCACGCACAGTTATGAACTGCATGTTCATGGCCCAGATGCAGATGAAGCGAAGGCAGCGATGTCAGAAGTGTTTTCAAAGCATGGCCTGAATGTAAACATCGCATCTGAATAACTGTATTTGAGAAACACCTCTGCCTTTTGGCAGGGGTGTTTTTAATCATAGCCGGACATAATGCCTATTCCAATGAATTTGGAGATGGAAGAAAAGGCTGTAATCGAGCTCACAGATTGTGTGGTTATTTTGGTCAGGTTCTTGTATTAGCTCTCCATTTCGTCTAATATTAGAGGTAGAACGTCTTTACGCGATTTTTGGGACATAGGGGGGAAATGATGCATGACTTCATCTGATCTGCAGGACCAGCTGAACCTGAAAGCAATCAGTCTTCTTCAAGAAGATGCAGATAAAATACAGAAGCTTATTGAAGTACAGATGGAGAATCTGGCTACCCGCTACTGCCCTCTCTATGAGGAAGTATTGGATACACAGATGTATGGGTTCTCCAAGGAAGTTGATTTTGCTGTTCGTGCAGGACTCCTTCCAGAAGGTACAGGTAAGCAGATGGTTAGCGCGCTTGAGCGGAATTTGGCCATTTTATATGAGGCCCTGAACAAAAAGAATGAGCAATAGCCTGCAATCGCGCGGGTCAGAATAGAAGGCATGCACATTCCGTTGCATGCTTTTTTTGTATTCGAAGACGTATTGTCTGACGTTGAAGTAGGAGTAAAAAAGACAGCCGCAGGCAATGAATTCCCTCGGCTGTCTTTTGATGTGTGCGGGATCAGTATTCCGACAAAGTATAGGTTCCGTTATACCAAGAAGAACGAAACGCCCAGAATAATATAAACAACGAGCAGGAGCAGACCTTCGTACCAGTTCGTGGAGCCGTCTTGTGTGATCGACTTGGCAATAAAGACGGATACGCCGATGGCCACCAGCTCTATGGTGGTAAACACGATATCCATCGTACGGCCTGTGAAATAACTGACAAAGATCAGCACCGGGGCTACAAACAGCGCAATCTGCAAACTGCTGCCAACGGCAATTTCCACGGCGGCTCCGATCTTGTTTTTCATGGCAAGCATGATGGCTGCGCTGTGTTCGGCTGCGTTTCCAATGATAGCGACCAGGAACGCACCAACAAACAGCTCGCTCAGTCCGAACTCCGAAGTGAATACTTCAAGTGTGCCAACCAGCCATTCACTGACAAAAGCAACCATGACTGTTGCGATCACGAGATAGAGGATCGATTTTTTCTTCGACCACGCAGGAGCGTGCTCATGGGGGAGTTCCTCATCCTTATCATCCGTTACGTCCGCGAGGTAACTCTTGTGTGTGACCATTGAGAATAACAGCCAGGCAATATAAGCCGCGATAAGCAATCCGGCAACAATAAGACTGAGTGTATTGGTATCCCGCTGTGTAATGGAATGGGTGTTCAGGAATACGGCCGGGACGAATAAGGCAATGATGGCTACGATCATCAGAGAGCCATTCAACCCTGCAAGCGATACGTTGTAATTCTGGATTTTAAACTTCAATCCTCCGGCAAAGATGCTGAGCCCCAGCACAAGCAGCAGATTACCGATAATCGATCCGGTCAGACTGGCTTTGACCATGTCGAACAAACCCTCTTTTACGAGAAAGATTGCAATGATTAATTCGGCTGCGTTACCGAAGGTGGCATTCAGGAATCCGCCTAATCGTTGTCCGGCATAGTGGGCTACATTTTCAGTCGCTTTACCTAAAAAACCGGCCACAAAAATAACCGAAATGGCAGATATCACGAACTGTAGAATCGAATCCCATTGCATGTAGTGGGCGATGGCGCTGAGCGCAAAAAATGCAATCAGCAAAAAGGATGAAATCCGGTTTCTCACAAAAAAACACCTCGGTTATTCACTTATTTTGTTTTGAAATTTACGTTATGTACCTATGCGATTAATTTCATATTCAATATAACCAAATGGAGGCAGGTTGTAAACGCATCTTTTACAGTTAAATTTGCTTTTTAGGGTGGAAAGGATTTAAAATACGATTAACGAAGTGGAGGAGGATGTGGCATGGCAGAACAACTTCAAATGGAGAGCGGAAACATCCGGATTGCCGATGACGTGGTTGCGAAAATTGCCGGAATGGCTGCAATGGAAACGCCTGGAATCGCTGCAATGTCTGGAGGTTTGTCAGAGGGCTGGGCGAAACGTCTCAGTGGTAAAAACGTGCAGAAGGGCGTAGGCGTGGAGGTCGGCCAGCTGGAAGCAGCCATTGATCTGCGCATCATCGTCCTGTACGAAACCCCGATTCATGAAGTTTCCCGTATGCTTCAGCAGAATGTAAGAGAAGCGGTAGAGACGATGACTGGATTACGTGTAGTTGAAGTCAACGTGAAGGTCGAAGGTGTATCATTCAGAGGCGACGATCTGTAAATCTTTAGACTACATGATGGGAAAATGAAAATGAAAAAGACTTTGCATCCACTTGATGCAAAGTCTTTTTTTAATTAGCGAACCCGACGAATGGAATCGCGGGAACGAAGCGCAGGAGACGTGCGTGTCTGCACCGTCACCGATTTGGTTTTCTCTTCCTTGATGGCTTCCAGATTGTTAGTGCGTGAAATGCTCAGCACTATACCCATCGCTACCATCATGACAAAGAGTGAAGTCCCCCCATAACTGATAAACGGAAGTGTAACCCCGGTTACCGGTATCGTTTGAGTGACCCCCCCAATATTAATGAAGGCCTGAATCGCGATCAATCCCATGATACCTATACCCACCAGTGTTCCGAAAGGATCGGGACAGCGCAGTGAGACGATAATGCCTCGCCAGATAAAGTACAGATATACGAGCAGGAACAGTGCACTTCCAATGAAACCGAGCTCTTCTCCAATAACTGAAAAAATAAAGTCATTGTAAGCATTGGGTAAATAGTGCAACTTCATCGTGCCTTGTCCAATACCAGAACCTGTAATACCGCCGTCACCAATGGCAACAAGGGAACGGTAGAGGTTAAGACTTCCGTCCGTGGGATCCGATAAAGGGTCCAAGAAAGCTTGGATTCGTCCAATTTTATAGTTCTGCTTGACTTCTGTAACAGAGACAGCTGAACTTGAGGTATCTGAAGGAGACATGGAGGAAAATAAGGCATTCGCTCCAATAGCAAGTGCAGCACCAAGCGCAACCAATAGTATAGAACCCAGGATATGCTTCATGTTGGCCCCACCCGCGTATATGACAAGACCACAAGTAGACACCAGAATGAAACAGGTACCGAAGTCGGGTTGCAGCATAATCAATCCTGCAATGAATCCAACGATAAACAGGACAGGGAAATATCCGGTCTTGAAATCACGGAATCGTTCGCCTTTTTTGGTAATAAGTGCAGAGAGATATAGAATGATTGCAATCTTGGCGAACTCTGCTGGCTGCAAACTGAATCCAAAGAGATGAATCCAGCTTTTGGCACCGTTTAGCACTTTACCCGTTACCAACACAAGTAAGAGCAGTGCTGTGGTGAACAGGAAGAAGGGTGCATAAAGCTTTTTATACTTGTTAAAACGGATGTTCATGGCAAAAAACATGCCAAATAGACCGATAATCGCCCACATAAGTTGTTTTTTCGTGAAGTAAAGGGCATCGTTGTTAAATCTTTCGCTTGCGATTGCGATGCTGGAACTGGAGCTGAATACCATCACCAGTCCAAAGCCCACCAACAATAAAGTGAGGATTAGCAGTTGAAAATCCGGCGTGCCTCTCTTCGTTCTCGTCTGGGCCGTTTGTTGTTTCATGATATGGCCCGCCTAAGCTTCGAGCAGTTCTTTGAGCTGCTGCAATTTTTGGGTGGCCAGCTTCACGACTGGCTGCGGAACGGAAGAGTCATAATCAAGTCCATGCGGGAAAGTAGCTTTGCCCAGATAAACGGCTTCAACGGCCAGAACCGTATCGGGTTTCTCCAGTTTGCCTTCTACCGCGCGCGTATTAATGCGTACAAAGTATTCTGAGTTGGTTTGTTCATCTTCGATTTTGTAGTCATATGTAGCACGGTAGTACTCCCACTGCCACCGGACAAATCCGACTTTCTCGGCGCTCTCATCCAGGTATGCCAAGTCGCTTTTCAAGCCATCCAAGCCTGTATTCTCAAAAATCATAAGCGTTTGATCCTCCTCATAAGCTTCCGAGTATAATTCTCGTGTGTTTCTCTAGTTCATGATAGTATGTTTCCCCTTCCCGTGCAAGCTTTCCAGAGGCCTTTCGTATCGGTTTTCATGCAATTCTGTTACAATATACAGCAATAGGTTTGCAGAGGAAGGTTTGGGGCTGCGAACAAGCCCTGCTGATGATCGAAAGGATGGGATGATATGACAACTAATATATGGTGGGAAGATCTGCAGATCCACATGGTGGAATGGCGGCGTCACCTTCATCGCAATCCTGAGGTTTCCTTTCATGAGGAGAAAACATCCTCTTTTGTAGCGGATATGCTGGAGAGCTTTGGTATTGAGGTCAAACGTCATGTAGGCGGTCACGGGGTTATAGGGATACTTCGCGGGGACAGGCTTGGGCCTGTTGTGATGCTTCGGGCGGATATGGACGCCTTGCCAATCCAGGACGAGAAAGATGTGGAATATGCCTCCCAACAAGCTGGGGCAATGCATGCCTGTGGTCATGATGGTCATATTTCTATGTTGCTCGGAACGGCACTGTATTTTAGTCGGCATAAGCAGGAGGTGCGGGGAGAGATCCGTTTTCTGTTCCAGCCGGCGGAAGAATTGCTTCCAGGCGGTGCGGTTCAGGTCATAGCAGACGGAGCGCTCGAAGGCGTAGATGTTATTTATGGCATACATCTATGGACGCCTCTTCCTGTTGGCGTGGTTGCAAGCACAGCAGGGCCGATGATGGCTGCGGCAGATGACTTTTACATTGATATCAAAGGAAAAGGCGGTCACGGCGGCATGCCGCAAGCTACAGTGGACAGTGTGGTTGCGGGTTCCGCACTTGTAATGCAGCTTCAGACAATAGTCAGTCGCTCGGTTGACCCATTACGTCCCGCGGTATTAACCATTGGAACGATGCAAGCTGGTTCTGCGCAAAATGTGATTGCAGAGCAATGCAAGCTCAGCGGCACGGTGCGGACATTCGATGAAGAAACGCGGACCGGAATGAAGGAACGTGTACTTACCATGGTGGCTCAGACAGGAGCTGCATATGGTGCAGAAACGCAAGTGAAATACATTATGGGATATCCGCCCGTGGTAAATGATGCACAGGAGACGGCACGCTTTTTCGATGAAGCTACGGCGGTGTTTGGTGCTGAGCGGGTGCAAAACTCTCCAATGCTAATGCCTGCCGAGGACTTTGCGTATTATTTGCAAAAGGTTCCGGGGTGTTTCATGTTTGTCGGTGCAGGCAATCCGGAGAAAAATGCAGTGTATCCACATCATCATCCGATGTTTGATTTTGACGAAGACGCGATGCAGACGGGCGTGAAACTGTTTGTTGCGATGGCGAAGGGTTATACAACCGAATGCTGAGAATCATAGTTGGGCATCCTGAACATACCGAGGTATGGACAGGGTGCTTTTTTGTTTTGGATTAATGAAACTTGTGAATGTAATCGGGGCGTACGAGTAAAATGATGGGTTAAATGATGTGGATCAGGAATGGATGTGGAAATGATGGATACGTTCAATCAGACGGGTGCCTGCATTGTGCAGCGTGATTTCACAGTATTGCTCGAAGTGGGTCATCCAGGGTTCGAAACAGCAAGAGCAGAGCTTATTATGTACGCCGAACTCGTGAAGACACCGGCAGCGTTTCATACCTATCGTATTACACCATTGTCGCTATGGAATGCGGCTGCATTGGGCTGGAATTCGGAACGGGTAATTGCCAGTCTGGAACGGGTATCACGCTGGAATGTACCTTCGGCCCTGACACAGGATGTGCGCAGAATAATGGATCAATACGGCAAATTAAAGCTGCATGCCGATCCAGACCATGTCAGAATGCGCCTAACTAGCGAAGATCAGCAACTCCTGGATGATTTGAGCGACATCAAATCAATTTCTGCTTTTCGCATGGAACGAACGAGTGTACATGAGCTTGTGTTGTCAGGGGAAAAACGAGGTTTATTAAAAAGAGAACTGACGCGTCTTGGTTATCCCGTATTGGATTATGTCGGGTATCGGAAAGGGAGCGAGCTTTCATTTGGCTGGCAGTCCGATTCATGCAAAGACAGTGCATACCGCGGGAATGAACAAGGTAGATTCGCACTTCGGGCTTATCAGCAGAAGGCAGTCGATGCTTTTGCAGGTGGTGAAGGAATCGGCGGCAGTGGACTACTCGTTCTGCCCTGTGGAGCAGGCAAAACCATTATTGGCATGGCTGTGCTGGAACAGCTGCAATGTGAATGTCTTATTTTGACGTCCAATACAACGTCTGTTCGGCAGTGGATACAAGAGATTCAGGATAAAACAACGATAACTGCAGAGCAGATCGGAGAGTATTCGGGTCAGAAAAAACAGGTGAAACCGGTGACGGTGGCAACCTATCAAATTTTGACTCATCGCAAGTCCAAAGATGCGGAGTTCACTCATATTCATCTTTTACAGGAACGAAAGTGGGGGCTCATCATCTATGACGAAGTGCATTTGCTACCTGCACCTGTATTCCGGGCTACAGCAGATATTCAGGCAACGCGCCGTTTGGGTTTAACAGCAACACTTATCCGTGAAGACGGATGTGAACAGGATGTGTTTTCACTGATCGGACCCAAATTATACGATATGCCATGGAAAGAGCTGGAGCAGCAAGGCTGGATTGCTGAGGTGAAGTGTCAGGAAGTAAGGGTGCCCTTTTCGCCTGAATTAAGATCGACCTACGTACAGGCCGAGGGTAAACATCAATTTCGTCTGGCAGCTGAAAACCCGGAAAAATTAAAAGTGATCAAGCGTTTACTGGAACGCCATCATAACTTGCCGACCCTTGTCATTGGACAGTATCTCGATCAGCTTGAGATGATTGCCCGGGAAATTGATGCACCTCTAATCTCTGGAGCGATGTCACAACAGGAGCGTGTTCAGTGGTTTTCTGCTTTTCGAAAGGGCGAAATACGTACGATTGTTGTATCCAAGGTTGCCAATTTTGCCGTTGATTTACCGGATGCTGCGGTAGCGCTCGAAATCTCTGGCAGTTTCGGTTCCAGGCAGGAGGAAGCCCAGAGGTTAGGCCGGATTTTGCGACCGAAAGCAGGTGAGAACAAAGCTTATTTTTATGCACTGGTTTCGGAGAACAGCAAGGAACAGGACTTTGCGTTAAATCGTCAGATGTTTTTGGTAGAGCAGGGGTATGAGTATGACATTGTACATGAGCAGGATACGATACATTAATATTGGAGAAGAGAGGGGTGAATGGAGATGTCTGACCTGGAGTTTGGAATGGAAAATGTGATGCAATCGAGAATGACGATGACTGAACCGGAGGGGTGGTCCGCGCTTACGTTAGCGGAGCAGCGGGTGCTGGGTGCTCTTTTTCACAAACATGCGGGTCAAACGTTCTCTTCTCTCCTGCCTTCGGAAGATTGGGCTAAGGAAGGGTTAAGTGGAGCGGAAGCCGAGCTTGCTTTTGCCATGCTTCGCCGTAAACAATGGATCAAATCCGTATATAAAAGCTGGGGCGAACGCTCCTTTTATATCCCTAAACGTTACCTTGCGATATTAACTTTGACCTATTCAAGTCGCATTGGCTGTGTTGTAGAACCGGTGGTCGGATCTGTTCGGCATGTCATTAAGGAGGGGAAACCACATATCGCTGGAGAACTGCTTCATTTACTTGCATGGATTCAGAGAGAGGGGCTGCCTCTAACGGGCAAAGGCACCATACATAAGAGAAACATATTTAAGTTAAGCGCATTAACCATATTGTCTCAAGATGATTTTGAAGATTTGGGGATCACTTATGATCATAAGGACTTATATCCGGTGCATGTGGTCATCTTGCTAGATTTACTGCTTTGTTTACACTTAATACAGAAAACGGATCGGGGGTTTGAGATCAGAGAAGATATGTTTCAACAGTGGATCAAGCTGTCCTGGACGGCGATGCATGATGAAATTTTTCACGTGTGCATGGATCGATATGGGGTAGCACGATCTGATTTGCAACATTTTCGCTATCAGCTCGCACTACTTGCACCCGGTAAGAATCAATGGTGCCGAGTGCTGAAATGGGAAGAGAATGCAGGAGCGAGAAGTTGGCTGTACGCTCTGGCAGGCTGGGGGTTTTGTGAGGTTGGTGAGGATGAGAATGGGGGATTGGCGTTTCGTTGGCTGATCCACCCGCGCGAGTTCTTGATTAAAGAGAGGGAATGGGTTAATCAAACAGACTTGATGATTGAGCAGGAAGAGAGAGCGTCTAGCCAATTTTATGTGCAGCCCGACTTTGAAGTGATGGTGCCGCCGGATGTATCCGCCGAAGTCTGCTGGAGACTGGAGCTTTACAGTGAACGGATTACACGTGACCAGATGTCCATCTATCGGTTGTGCCGGGAACGGATGGAGACAGCAATTGCTAGTGGGGTGAAGTGGGAATCGATCGCGGATTTCTTAGAGAGCCACGGACAGGGTGATTTGCCTGGGCATGTCCTTGCTGCGTTAAAAAATTGGGCAAGAGAGGGCGAGGTTATTCCGGATCACAAGTTAATACCTCCTTTGGCTTCGGATGCAGAAAACCCTGACAACCCCGCTAAACCGGAAAAGCAGAAGGGGGAGAATTCAGAGCAGGTGTCCCCATCTTTATTCTACAATCCTGAAACTCCGGGATTAATTCAAATACATTATACGCCTGGGATGACAGGAGATGGCGAGAATATTGATTCTGATTGGGATCATGATGTTAGTGGAAAAGCGGCCTGGAACAAGAGAAAAGCGGATGTACCTGAGACGTGGCACAGAGATTGGAGGAGATATCACATGTCCACCGCCCGTCAAATTGCAGCCCAAGCCATCGAATGGCAGGTGAAATTGGGGATTCGAGAGGGAGAGGAGACGTTTGTTCTGATTCCGCATCAGGTGGAGGGGCGTGAACAGTGGACGCTGGAGGGTTGGTGCATTCTGAATTCCGACGAACACACAGCTCGTACCGAATGGCGAACATTCATCCCTAACCGCTGGGATACAATGCGTCTTCTTCTACCGGAGAATGTCTAGTCTGCTGGTTTTCAATGTAAAAATGAAATTAAAACCGAATTTTCACAGTTTCCCAGTTTGCAATTACAGCAAAAACTCTTCTTAACTATTCATGGATATGCTATGATGAAGTAGTCTACGTTAAGTAGAACTTTATATATAGATAGGATGAATAATTCATGAGCGTAGCGGAAATAAACACGGTCGATATGGCCCAAGTGTTAACGGGCGCATATGAACTGGGCGACATGATTAACCAATCTGCCGAAGTATCGGATTATTTATATTGGAAGCAGCAAGTTGAGACAAGTCCCGAGATTCAGCAGGGGATCCGGAGATTAAATGCCAAGAAGGAGCTGTTTGAAGAAACACAGCGTTTTGGCCACTTTCATCCAGATTTTCACGCAGCCAAGGATCAGGTGAAAGAACTGGAGAAGGAGCTGGAGTCCTTTGAAGCGGTGATTCGTTTTAAACAGGCTGAACAAGCATTGGATGAGATGTTGTTTCAGATGTCGGAGACGATTGCCTTTGCTGTATCGACCACCATCAAGGTGCCAAGCAATGATCCGAATCCGAAAGGCGGCTGTGGAAGCGGCGGTAAATGTGGATGCAGTTAAAGTTGAAGGTAGCCACATCATAGTATTTTAGACTTTGAACAGACCGGGCCTTTCGAGGACCGGTCTCCATCCATAGAAGGGCGGGGAACGATGATGTTTGCGGAAAGAACAGGATTTATCATTTGGGTTAGTGATTTGAAAGCGGCACGCAATCTCGAAAAGTATGGTACCGTTCATTATATCTCCCGCCGTATGCATTATGTAGTCATGTATGTTAATGCAGAACGAGCTGATGATACGATGAAAAACGTGAAGCGGCTTTCCTATGTGCGCAAGATTGAACGTTCCTATCGAAACGAGATTAAAACGGAGTATGCGAGCAAAACGTTGGATAAAACAAGTTTTTACGGAGTATAGCAGGAAAACATAGGAGGGACCCGGCGGGTCGCTCTTTTCTTAAAAAAAGCGAAATTATACTTTTACGAAAAAAGTTAAACTTACGCCTTGAGGTTACGGGACTAATGTTGTAATATATTTGGTAATAAATAGATAGAAAGTCCTATCTGGTGGAGAGTGATTCCCATGCGTGATAAGGTGATGCAACGTTGGAGCACCTACGAGCCGTTTTTTGTGGCTCTCGGAGACAAGAAAGTGGCTGACATCGTCATTACCCATCATGCAAAGATGCGGTATGCAGACCGTATTGAGCCTGCACGTAATGATGATGATCATATTGCGGCCTGGTTATGGGAGTGTCTGAAGCAGGACCGGGTAACGCCATATTACCGTAATGAACAGGACGTGTACCTGATTGATGATGATCTGGTTGTCGTTGCCGAGTTTTCGGAGCTTGAAGGAGAATATGATATTACAGGCAATCCACTGCACAAGATGATTGTAGTCACATTTTTGGGACGTATGTCGGAGACGATTGAACTGAGAGATCTGAAGTCATATTATTCTTGGCTGAGGCATTCCAGAAGAATGACGCTGGTCAAAAATAGCCGTAAGCATAGATGATTGAGCAGATTCAAGATTGCAATCATAGATTTCATGTAACATTTTATGTACTACCGCATGCAGACAAGCTGCATGCTTTTTTTTGTTGCCAGACTGGAAATCGGATACAATATAGAAAGCGTATTTGAAGAGGGGCGAAGATATGAATTTTCACCAACTGCATATTTTTTATACGGTAGCGGAGAAGGGGAGTTTTTCCGCAGCTGCGCAGGCATTACATATGACACAACCGGCCGTGACGATGCAGATCCAGTCGCTGGAGGACTATTTCGGGACCAAGCTGTTGCATCGTTCCACCAAAAAAATAGAATTGTCGGAGGCCGGCCGGACGTTACTACCTCACGCCAAACGAAGTGTAGAACTGATCAGACAGACAGATGAAGCGATGACTGCTTTTACGGAGAAACTGCAAGGAAGATTACAATTGGGGGCAAGCCTGACCATCGGAGAATATGTGCTGCCACGCATGCTTGGTCCTTTTGCACGTCAATATCCGGATATCTCGATTGTGATGAAAGTGATGAATACAACCCAGATCATGGATGAGATTTTGAAGCACCAGTTGAACTTTGGGTTAATTGAAGCGCCGGTTAATCACCCGGATATGATTGTTGAACCTGTAATGCAGGATGAGCTGAAGCTGATTGTACCGGCAGGGCATGATCTGGCTGGACGAGGTAAAGTGAATCTGGAAGAAGTTATGAATTACCCGTTTGTGCTGCGTGAGCAAGGATCAGGTACCCGTCAAGTGATGGAAGATCAACTGCAGAAGAAAAAAATTGACCCGAGTGACATGAATGTGGTCATGGAGTTAGGAAGTACAGGGGCCGTCAAATCGGCGGTGGAAGCGGGCGTGGGCATCACAATGCTGTCTCCTTCTTCTGTTCAGCATGAGCTTGCTTTAGGGTTAGTTCATATTGTGGACATTCGTGGACTGGAGTTCAAGCGGCAGTTTTACGCGATTCATCTAAAGTCTTCTTTGTTGCCTTTGTCAGCCGTCGCTTTTCTGAACTATCTCCGTCAACAGGAGCAGCATGAGCCTGAACATAAGACGGGCAAGGCATAATAGCGGGTAATGCCAATAATAGATGATTATTTTGGTGAATCTCTGGCCTGAGTATGAACATCAGAGTTAACGGGATAATCCACTTTTGCAAGAAAGGAGCTGTTGTACGTGAATCAAAACCAGGGACGTTGTGATCTTCATACCCATAGTCAAGCCTCCGATGGAATGCAGCCACCGGCGGATAACGTGAAGCTTGCCAAGCAAAAAGGACTATCTGCGGTTGCTTTGACGGATCATGATACCGTAGCTGGTGTAGCGGAAGCGCAGTTAGCGGGGAAAGAGTACGATATTCATGTGGTTGCCGGTGTTGAGATCAGCACTCGGGCTGGCGGCAAAGATATTCATGTGCTGGGTTATTACGTGAATACGGAGGATGAGCAATTCCTTCAACGGTTGCGCGGATTAAGAGAAGCGCGAGATGAGCGCAATCATCTGATTATTGGAAAGCTCCAGGAACTTGGGCTTGATATAAGCTGGCAAGAGGTATTAGATGAGCTGGGACGGCCGTTAGAGCCGGATGAAAGTATTGGCAGACCTCATATGGCTGACGTGTTGGTGAAGAAGGGATACGCTGTGGATATGCGAGATGCATTCGATCGTTATCTTGCTGAAGGCAAGCCAGGTTTTGTTTCTGTACCCCGAGTTGCGCCGAAGGATGCATGTGATTGGATCAGAGCAGCGGGTGGAGCGACCGTTATTGCCCACCCTGGTCTCTATAACGATGATGAATTGGTACGCCGAATTATTACAGATTCCCTTCCGGACGGTATAGAAGTATTTCACTCGGATCACGGCCTGGAAGAGGAAGGTAAGTATGCTGAGATGGCGAAGGAATATGGTCTTATAGAGACAGGTGGGTCAGATTACCATGGTGAACGGCAAGGTGTTGTTTTTCACGGGGATCTCGGTAGCAAGACTGTAACGGTTGATGTGCTCGATAGACTGCAGGCAGCTGCGCGCAGCAAGAGATAACATCATACAGAATCGTGCAGCTTGCACACCAGAGCTGTCCATAAATTATGTTCACTATGATGTGATGGAATAGTTAACCCAATCCCCACGTTTAGCTCCAAGCTTTTCAAATAATTGCTGTGCACGTTCATTGGTTACTGCTGTAATCCATGACATATAAGCACATCCGTGTTCATGTGTGTATTGCTGGCAGTGTGCGAATAATTTGGCTTCCGCTTCACCTTCTCGGAATGCTTCCGTAACAAAAAGGTCATTCATAATGGTTACGCGCTCTGCTTTCATCGTGCTATAAGTAAAGAACAGGGTGGCGAATCCGATAAGTTTTCCATCCTTTTCTGCCACAAATTGAGCCCCAATCTGCTGATGAAGCAGGTTGTTAATCAAAAGCTGGATTGCTTGGTCACCAGGCCAGGGGTTGTTGTAAAATCCCACGACGTACTCATACATTAATGCAGTCAGTGGTTTCAAATCATTGGATTGAGTTTCTCTAATATGTATGGTCATAGTACACATCCTTCATTTTTATTCAGAATAATTGAATTATTATACGATATAATGGATTTTTATTCAAATAAAACTGATGAATTATACGTCACGCCTGATTATACAGAAAAAAGATAAGACCATACCAAAAAACCTTTTTCAGTTTTCTGGAAAAGGTTTTTTGGTATTATTACTTTTACATTTCATCCTCTTGATAAGAGCTTCATCCATTTTTGATGGTAGCGGGCAAGCCCTTGATCAACTCGTCATTTGGCGTAACAAACAGGGTTTTCTGATGGTCATAAATAACAAATCCGGGCTTCGCACCGCTTGGTTTGCGTACATGACGGATATACGTGTAGTCCACAGGCACACTGCTGGATTCTTTCGCTTGGCTGAAATAAGCTGCCAGCTGTGCCGCTTCCTCCAGCGTAGCTTCACCAAAATCAGTGCTGCGAATCACGACATGTGAACCTGGAATGTCTTTGGTATGCAGCCACGTATCATTAGCCGACGCCAGACGGTTCGTTACATATTCGTTCTGCAGATTGTTTTTGCCGACGAGAATGTCAATGCCTTCCGAAGAAGTGAATTGATGCACAGTTGGACGGTCGTTTTTCTTTTTCTTTTTGCCTTTTTTATTCCGATCACGCAGGTAACCCTGCTGTACAAGCTCGTCCCGAATCTCTTCGATATCATTCATGGAGGCGATGGACAGCTGTTGAAGCAGGTTGTCGAGATAGGCGATTTCATCTTTTGTTTTGCCGAGCTGCTCGTGAATGACAGCCAGACTGTTCTTGTATTTGTTATAACGTTTGAAATAACGCTGCGCATTATCGGATGGTGTGAGCAGCGGATCGAGCTGAATAGTCATGTTGGCCTGGTTCTCATCGTAAAAATTAATCAGCTCTACACTCTTGTCACCCTTGTTGACCAAGTGCAGGGAAGCGAATAACAGCTCACCCCACAATCTGTACTTGTCCGCATCGTCCGCATCAAGCAGATCTTTGTTGAGGTTATCGAGCTTTTTAATATTTTTGTTGCGCTCATTCTGCAGGAACCTTAGCAGATCGCTGACTCTTTGTTTAACCGTATCACGTTCGGCTTTATCCCCGTAGTATTCTTCCATGCATTTGCTCATGGTATCGTACGTTTTTTCCTGATCCTGAATGCTCTGCAGTCGTATGGCAGCAAAGACCATTTTCCCTTTGGCGTTCAGCCCTGTTACAGGGGTGTATAACTGACCTTTGACAGGCTCCAGCACCGATTCAAAAGCAGTCCAAAGTGTTTTCGTTTCAATACGATCGGAGTCAGAAGCTGTTCGGGATGCAATTTCCCCTGCAATGAGCGGGCTCATACCACTAAATGCATTGACCAGCCAGCGTGAGGCATCTGCTCTTGTTTCTATTGCTGATTTTGAGTCTGTTTCAGCTTCTGTCGCGGTCTCGTCTTTATTTTTGTCTGTATCCACAGCTGTGGCAACAAGTTGATCAAACTCGGTTTTGGATACCTCAAGCGGATTGCTTTTATGCTGTTCGGGCGGCGCAGTATATGAGAAACCTGGCATGATCACGCGGTAGCTACTTATAGATGGCGTGACATGGTGAATACCGTCCAAAATAGTATCTGTCGCAGGGTCAAGCAAAATGATATTGCTGTGACGCCCCATGAGTTCGATGATGATACGTTTGGCCGAAACATCCCCAAGCTCGTCCCGCTGACGTACATCGATATGAATGATACGTTCCATCCCGATCTGACGGATATTTTCAATGATGGCCCCTTCGCAATGCTTGCGCATGAGCATGCAAAACATTGGTGCCTCTGTCGGATTCAAAAAGATCTTCTCTGTAAAATGTACACGTGGATACGTCGGGCTTGCCGAGACCAGTAATTTGCTATTGCCGCGCTGGGCCCGCAGGGTAAGCACCACATCATGGCCGTTAGGCTGATGGATTTTGCTGATGCGTCCTCCGATACAGCCTTGCAATTCATGTACGATGGCTCGGGTTACGATACCGTCAAGTGCCATATTGTCCACTTCCTCTCTATCGAACATCTGCATGAGTTCATGCAAAATGATTAATTCACATACGAATGGCTCAGTAATCTTCGCAGACCTTTATTTTAGCTTATTCTGCCCACCAGGGAAAGGATTCACCTTCCGGGTGCTATTCACGGACCTGTCCGAATACATATAGAGCAGGTAGTTTGTCCGGCACAGTGTACAGCCTGCCCTAGCAGCCTGCCGGTGAAGAGGTGAGTGTGCATTGCAGATGAAATAAGACTGGGAGGGAATTTTGAAGCATGGAACATACCAAGTGGCACCAACTGAACGACGAAGAGCTTCGTGAAACTCTCGGCGTGAGCCCGCAAGAAGGGTTGACGGACGAAGTAGTGGCTGAGAAACGGAAGATTGCCGGTTCGAATGAATTGAGTGAGGGAAAGCGGATATCGCCGATTACTCTACTGCTGAATCAGTTTAAGGACTTCATGGTGCTAGTCCTCATGGGAGCAACGCTGGTATCCGGTTTGCTTGGAGAGTATCTGGATGCGGTAACGATTGTGGCTATTATTGTGCTGAACGCCATTTTGGGATTTGTACAGGAGTTCCGGGCAGAACGTTCTCTTCGTGCACTTAAACAGCTCTCGGCTCCAGCCGCCAAAGTGCTCAGGTCTGGACAGGAAGTACATCTTGCTGCCAACCAATTAGTACCCGGAGATATTATCATGGTGGAAAGCGGTGACCGAATTCCCGCTGATGTGCGCTGGTTGGAAACCAACAGTCTGGATGTAGAGGAATCGGCACTAACCGGAGAATCCGTGCCCGTCAGTAAACATTGCAGACCCATCGCCAGTGAAGATGTACCTCTAGGGGATCAGAAAAATATCGGTTTTATGGGCACCATGGTCACCAGGGGGACAGCCAAGGGGGTTGTCATCCGAACGGGAATGGACACGGAGATGGGCAAAATTGCTGATCTTATCCAGAATACGGAGGAGCAGGAGACTCCGTTACAACACAGGCTGGAGCAGTTAGGCAAAATTCTGATCTTTGTTGCGCTGGGATTAACCGTAATGGTGGTAGTCGCTGGTATCTTGCATGGACAACCCGCAGTAGGTATGTTCCTGGCAGGTGTCAGCCTCGCCGTGGCGGCCATCCCGGAGGGTTTGCCGGCTATCGTTACGATTGCACTGGCGCTGGGTGTTCAGCGAATGATCAAACGGAAAGCGATTGTGCGCAAACTACCGTCTGTGGAAACATTAGGTTGTGCTTCTGTGATCTGCTCGGATAAAACAGGTACACTCACGCAGAACAAAATGACGGTAACACATGTGTGGTTGGAAGGGCGCAGTGTTAAAGTGACCGGAGATGGTTATGCGCCGGAAGGCCATATGCTGGAAAATGATCGAATCATAGAACTGAAAAATGACCAGTCACTTCGAAGAATGTTACAGATCAGTGCCCTTTGTAATAATGCCAGCATTATGGAGACTGTTCTGAACGATCCAGGCAGCAAGAAAAAGAGCAAGGAGTCCAAAAAAGACAGCAAAAAAGGTCAGAAGAAAGGTGAGCCGGAGGAAGAACAGGTCAGTGCCAGCCAAGTGCTCTGGGAGTTAAAAGGGGATCCGACAGAGGGTGCGCTGGTGGCTATGGCCTCCAAAATGGGTCTTACTCCGACGGGTCTCAAGGAATTATATGACCGGGAGCAAGAATTTCCGTTTGACTCCGAGCGTAAACGCATGTCTGTGATGGTCAAACATCAAGGTGGGCGTATGATTTATACGAAAGGAGCACCTGATGTACTGATCGAGCATTGCAGTTACATTTTATGGGAAGGTAAAGTGGTTCCGTTCACCGGCACCCTGCGCCAGAAAGTGATGGCAGCCAACGAAAGCATGGCGGGTAACGCCCTGCGGGTGCTCGGTATGGCTTATCGCGAAGTCAAGCCGAAGGAACGTGTTGCTGACGAGCATGCAGCAGAAAGTCAGCTTGTCTTTGTAGGTCTGGCGGGTATGATCGACCCGCCTCGACGTGAAGTTCGTGATGCCATTGCGACATGCCGCAAAGCGGGTATCCGGACGGTCATGATCACAGGCGATCATGGTACAACGGCGGAAGCGATCGCTCATCAGCTGGGTATCCTCCCACGCGGCGGAGCATCGTTAAGCGGGCAGCAGCTGGCAGGCATGACGGACGAGCAACTGGATAAACAGGTGAATGATATCTATGTGTTCTCCAGAGTATCGCCCGAGCACAAACTGCGTATCGTCAAATCGCTTCAACGTAAAGGACACGTTGTGGCAATGACTGGAGACGGGGTTAATGATGCGCCTGCGATTAAGGCATCCGATATCGGGATCGCAATGGGCATTACGGGTACAGATGTGACCAAGGAGGCATCCTCCCTCATTTTGAGTGATGATAACTTCTCCACCATTGTGGCAGCCATTGAAGAAGGACGTAACATTTATGAGAATATTCGCAAGTTTATTCGTTATTTGCTGGCCTCGAATGTTGGCGAGATTTTGACTATGTTTTTCGCGATGATGATGGGTTTGCCGCTTCCGCTCGTGCCAATCCAGATTCTGTGGGTGAATCTCGTGACGGATGGTTTGCCAGCAATGGCACTCGGGGTAGATCAGCCGGAAAAAGATTTGATGGAACACAAGCCACGCGGTGCAAAGGAAAATATTTTTGCCCGCAGACTAGGATGGAAAATTGTTAGCCGCGGTGTATTAATCGGACTATGTACGCTTGGTGCCTTCTGGCTCACACTTCAAGCCGCACCGGATCATCCGGGACAGCTTATCAAGGCTCAGTCTGTTGCTTTTGCAACATTAGTTCTTGCGCAGTTGATACATGTATTTGACTGCCGCAGTTCGCGTTCGATTTTTCACCGGAATCCTCTACAGAACAAATATCTGGTTCTTGCTGTCATCTCATCGGTTGTGCTGATGCTGGTGGTAATGTACGTAGAGGCACTGCAACCCATCTTCAAAACGGTACCTCTCGGTCTTCGTGAATGGGCCATTTGTATTGTAGCTGCTGGTATTCCAACCTTCCTTATGGGCGCTGGCAGTGTTTGGGGCGGACGCCGCAATCGTCGCCGCATGGGCGGTCCTGGACGCTTCGTACCAAAAAGTACAAAGTTTTCAGCATAAAATCAATAGCTTTTAATAACCCGTTTCGATATGCTATCCTCAAAATGATTCAAAGCGAAGGCTTTGATATTTTGCAGGATAGCTTTTTTGTACGCTTTGTATGCATGATATGAAGATTAGCTATAAATAAACTATAAAGCTTTGGCGGCAGACGGCCAAAAGGAGTGGGCAAGATTATGGAATTTACGAAAATGCACGGACTAGGCAACGATTTTATCGTTGTATTTGGTGAAAAACAGCTTCCAGCAGATGCTGCTGAACTTGCAGTGAAATGGTGCAATCGATTCTTTGGCATCGGAGCAGATGGCCTGGTTTATATATTACCTTCGGAGAAGGCGGATTTTCAGATGCGCATCATGAATTCGGATGGTTCGGAAGCGGAGCAGTGCGGTAACGCCATTCGTTGCGTGTCCAAGTATGTATACGACCACGGGCATGTTGGCCGCGAGCAGATTACGATTGAAACGATTGGTGCGGGTGTTCAGCCTGTGACGCTTAACCTCAAGGACGGCAAAGTGGAAACGGTTCGGGTAGACATGGGCGAACCAATTCTGGATGGCCTTCAAGTGCCTACAACGGTAGATGCGAATCCAGTGGTCAATCATAATATTGAAGCGAATGGACATGCATTTAAATTCACAGCAGTATCTATGGGGAATCCTCACGCGGTCATCTATGTCGATGATGCGGTGAACTTTGATCTGACAACATGGGGGCCGTTACTTGAGGTGCATCCGATGTTCCCGAAAAAGATCAATGTTGAATTTGCAACGGTACGTGACAGGGGATATGTAGACATGCGTGTATGGGAACGCGGTGCTGGCCCGACCCTGGCCTGCGGGACAGGAGCTTGTGCAACACTGGTATCCTCTGTGCTGAATGGTCATACGGATCGTACAGCTGTGATCAGCCTCAAAGGCGGCGATCTGAATATCGAGTGGAACGAGGCAGATAACCACGTTTATATGACGGGTCCGGCAGAAGTTGTTTTCAAAGGAGTCACTTCATAAATAAGTGAAGACGGTAATACTGAAGAGGCCTGCTGGGCCTCTTTTTTTATCCAAAGCACACAAGTTGTCCGGCTATAAAGGACGAATTCATAGCTTGGAAGGCAGGATGTCTACTGGTGCTGGACATACAGCAAATACCTGTGTTTTTCTTCGTTTTTTTACGTTTTTTGTGTTACATTAGTATGAAATGATCACAGTCAGGCGGGGGGAAATGGGATGAAGGCAGATTTACGTACATCGATGAAGCAACGTGTTCTAGTTGGTGATGGGGCCATGGGCACATTTCTATATCAAATGGGGTTTCCGGTGGGGATTTCCTATGAAGAGTTGAACTTGACTTCACCTGAAGTTGTGGCTGATGTACATCGCCGTTACCGCGATGCGGGTACAGACATATTCGAGACGAACACGTACTCGGCGAATTTTGATAAGTTGTCCAAGTTCGGACTGGAATCCAAGGTGGAAGATGTGAACCGTGCTGGCGTACGCATCGCAAAAGAAATAGCTGGTGCAGAAGGATACGTGCTTGGTGCAGTAGGTTCGATTCGCGGTGGCAAACGTACAAATGTGTCTACTAGTGAATTGAAACGCTTCTATCAACAGCAGATTTTTGCGTTGCTAGACGAAGGTGTGGACGGTATACTGCTTGAAACCTTCTATGATATCGAAGAGATGGATATCGCGCTTTTACAGGCCCGCAAGCTAAGCGACCTGCCTGTGATTGGACAATTCGCGGTAGAGGACGTAGGCCATACGCTGGATGGCTACACCATGCCGGAAGCTTTTCGTATCATGCGCGAACAGGGTGCGGACGTGATCGGTTTCAATTGCAGATCCGGTCCGAATGGAATTATGCGCGCGATGGAGACCGTATCTGGACGCGTCGGTGTTCCGATGTCTGTGTATCCGAATGCGGGTGCAGCAGATTATGTGGATGGTGAGTTCCGTTATGGTGCAACACCGGAATACTTTGGTCAAACAGCAGTACAGTTCGCAGATCTTGGTGCGCGTATTATTGGCGGTTGCTGTGGTACAACGCCTGACCATATCACTGCGATTAAACAAGCGCTGGCAGAGTATGTAGTCTTGCCGATCGCTGAACCTGATCCTGCAGAAACTACGCCACGTATCGTGCTTCATGAGAATGTGGATGAACGCGCAGGACGCGGAGGCCAGCCCACGATTGTGGATCTGGTCAAACAGCGCCACACGGTCATTGTAGAGCTTGATCCCCCGCGTGATCTGGATGTTGCCAAATTTATGAAGGGTGCGGAAACGCTGAAGGCAGCAGGAGCGGATGCCCTGACGCTCGCCGACAATTCCCTTGCTGTAACGCGCATGAGTAATATGGCGCTTGGACATCTGGTGCAGGATCGCACAGGTCTTCGTTCGCTTGTGCACATCGCCTGCCGTGACCGTAACCTGATCGGAACCCAGTCCCATATGATGGGATTTGATGCCTTGGGCATTAACCATGTACTTGCTGTAACGGGCGATCCTGCAAGGTTTGGTGACCTGCCTGGTTCCAGCTCGGTGTACGACCTGACATCGTTTGAAATCATACGAATGATCAAACAGCTAAATGATGGTGTAGCCTTTTCTGGTAAGCCATTGAAACAGAAAGCCGGATTCGTCATTGGTGCTGCTTTTAATCCAAATGTGAAACATCTGGACAAAGCCGTACAACGCCTCGAGAAGAAAATTGCCTCCGGTGCAGACTATATTATGACGCAACCCGTATATGATCCCGCATTAATCGTTGCGATGCGTGAGGCGACCAAACATCTGGACATTCCTATTTTTGTCGGGATTATGCCGCTCGCAAGCGGTCGAAACGCGGAGTACCTGCACAATGAGGTTCCGGGTATCCAGCTTTCCGATGAGGTGCGATCCCGCATGGCAGGACTGGAAGGCGAAGAGGGACGTGCCATGGGAGTGAAGATTGCAAAAGAGCTGCTGGATGTAGCGACAGAGCACTTCAAAGGCATCTATCTGATGACTCCGTTTATGTTCTATGGCATGACTGCTGAACTGACTCAATATGTCTGGGAGAAATCGGAGCAGCAATGTCCTACTTGTTTCAACCCTGATAATCAATTACAATAGTAAAACGGATGTGATGCCGATGTCATTCAGTATGACCGGATACGGTCAATCCGCCTTTCATTTTGGCGGCTACAAGGTACAATTGGAGATCAAATCAGTCAATCATCGTTATTGCGAAGTGATGATGCGCCTGCCTAGAGAGTGGGCGTATTATGAAGATGGTTTGAGAAAGATCGTACAGAGCCGCTTGAAGCGTGGGCGGATTGATGTTTATGTAATGAAAGAAAAAGAGGAAGACCAGGCTCTCCCCGCTGTTCTGAATGAGCAGGTGGTCAGGGCCTATCTGCAGGCTGCCGAGCAGCTTGAGTCTCGATTTGGAATGCAGGGCAAACCGAGTATTATGGATATACTGGGGCTGCCAGATGTCATGGTTCAGCCGGGTGGGACAAGCTCTGTTCCGGAGGAACCAAAAGACGAATGGGAGCAAGTTCTTCAGGACGGATTGAACGAAGCGCTCTCCAGTCTGGAGCAGATGCGCGCTCGCGAAGGTCTTCATCTGGCCAGTGATCTGGAACGGCGGATCACCCGTCTGGAATCGCTGCACACCGAGATGCTTGTACTTGCACCAACGGTTGTGAGTGATTACCGCAACAAGCTAAGACAGCGTCTTATGGAGTTGCAGGAGGACGGCTCTTTCCCTTTTGATGAGCATAAATTGGGTATGGAAATCGCAGTCTTTGCCGATCGTTCCAACATTGAAGAGGAGCTTACACGTCTACTCAGCCACTTTGGCCAATGCAGAGCGTTGCTAAAGAGTGAGGAGCCGGTTGGCCGCAAGTTGGACTTCTTGATTCAGGAGATGAATCGTGAAGTGAATACGATTGGATCAAAAGCCAACCACTTGGCTCTGGTGAACCGTGTTGTCGAGATGAAGGCGGAGCTGGAGAAGATTCGTGAGCAAGCGGCGAACATCGAATGAACGGCCAAATTTCGACAGAAGAGTCGCATGTATAGGGGGAAGAACCTGATTATGGCAATCAAACTCATTAACATTGGATTCGGTAACATCGTATCGGCGAACCGGATTATATCCATCGTGAGTCCGGAATCGGCGCCGATCAAGAGAATTATACAAGAGGCCAGAGATCGTCACATGCTGATTGATGCAACCTACGGAAGACGTACACGTGCGGTAATTATTACGGATAGTGATCACGTTATTCTGTCTGCTGTTCAGCCTGAAACGGTCGCCCATCGTCTTTCTTCGAAAGATGATGATAACGACGAATAAAATGGAGTGTAATATGTCTAAGGGATTACTGATAGTGTTGTCCGGCCCATCTGGGGTCGGGAAGGGTACAGTATGCAGCGCATTGCGCAAACGGGTTCCAAATCTGACTTATTCGGTATCAGCAACGACTCGCCAGCCACGTCTGGGTGAAGAGCATGGAGTGAACTATTTCTTCCACTCGCATGATGAGTTTTTGAAGATGATTGCCGAGGATCAGCTGCTGGAACATGCTGAGTATGTTGGCAATTATTACGGGACTCCACGTGATTTTGTGGAGAGAACACTCAACGAAGGCCGCGATATCATTCTGGAGATTGAGGTTCAGGGCGCACTTAAAGTGAAGGAGAAATTCCCGGAGGGAATCTTTGTTTTCTTGCTCCCACCTTCTTTGGACGAGCTGAAAGATCGTATTCAAGGCCGTGGTACGGAAAGTCAGGCGACAATTGACCACCGGATGTCCGTTGCGGTGGACGAGATCAATCTGCTGGAACAGTATGATTATGCTGTGGTGAATGATGAGATTGATTTGGCTTGCAAGCGAATAGAAAGCATCATTATAGCCGAACATTGTAAGATCAATAAATAAATAATCCCTTTTGCCGCCGCGTACAGCGATATTCATGGGGCTGTTGTCATATCATGTTAAGGTTGATGTTCACTCTGGACTGTGCCAGTACATGAAGACACGCAACCTAAAGGTTCTGTCCGGCGGCAACTTGTGATTATACTAAAGCAAAGAGGTGTTCTGTAATATGTTGTATCCTTCGATTGATGAAATGATGAACAAAGTTGACAGTAAGTATTCCCTGGTTGTTGCTGCATCCCGCCGGGCTAGACAGCTTCGTGAAGGTGAAAAAACAGAGCTGAGAAACGCAAAATCTCATAAACAGGTTGGCGTTGCTTTGGAAGAGATTTATAGCGATCATCTCGTTGTGATTAAAGGGCAGGACGAAGAAGAAGAGTAAGCCCCCGGGCTGCTCTTTAACTGCATACGGCGAAAGCCGAATTATTTTGACAACCGCGAGGTTGTTATTTTTTTACGAATAAGCCATTTTATCAGATTCATGAACTATTATATTGACTTGTATAGATGTCTTAACATTATCGGGGGATAGGAACATGTTGAACGGTAAAAAAATCGTGCTTGGCGTAACAGGAGGCATAGCAGCTTATAAAGCAGCGACATTATGCAGCAAACTGGTGCAAAAGGGAGCGGATGTACACGTCATTATGACCGCTTCGGCAACACAGTTTATTACCGAATTAACGCTGCAAACGTTGACCCGAAATGCAGTGTATACAGACACATTTAATGAACGTGAGCCGGCAGTTGTCTCTCATATTAATCTCGCAGATCTGGCTGACCTGGTGCTGGTAGCTCCTGCAACAGCGAATGTGATTGCCAAAATGGCACACGGTATGGCGGACGATATGCTCACAACAACGCTATTAGCAACCACTGCACCCGTGATGATTGCACCTGCTATGAATGTACATATGTACGATCATCCGGCGGTGCAGCACAATATGAATCTGCTTGCTGAACGCGGCACGTTAATGATCGAACCTGGCGAAGGCCTCCTTGCTTGCGGTTATGTCGGCAAGGGGCGTCTGGAAGAACCGGAGACGATCGTGGATGTGGTGGAGCGTTTCTTTGAGCAACGCGATTCTTCCAAGGCGAAGTCTTCAGAACAAACTAGGATCGAAGTGCAGGGAGCAAATCAGGCATTATTGCTACATGGCAAAAAGGTCGTCGTTACCGCTGGCGGTACGGTTGAACGCATTGATCCGGTTCGCTATATTACGAATGATTCATCTGGAAAAATGGGATTTGCCATCGCCGCTGCTGCGCGTGATCTTGGAGCTGATGTAAAGCTTGTTATGGGAAATACCCAGGCACAGCCTCCCGAAAATGTAGAGATCATACCCGTACAGTCCGCACAGGACATGTATGAAGCGGTATCCCGGGAGTGGGACAATGCAGATATCGTCATTAAGGCAGCCGCTGTGGCTGATTATCGTCCGAAGGAAGTTCACGTGGAGAAAATCAAGAAGAAAGGCGACACGTTGTCGCTCGAACTTGTGAAAAATATAGATATATTGGAGACGCTGGGCAAGCGGAAGACACATCAATTTTTGATTGGTTTTGCCGCCGAGACTCAGTCGCTTGAGATGTATGCTCGTGAGAAACTGGAACGGAAAAATTGTGATCTGATCGTAGCCAATGATGTCACCCGTTCGGGGGCAGGATTTGGAACAGACACCAACGCGGTGCATATCTATGACCGTGAAGGGTTGGTAGAGGAGCTTGAGCTGATGTCCAAGGAAGATGTGGCTCATCGCTTGCTCCGAATTGCGGCGGAGCGCATTGCCGGGAGGAATTAAGAGATGGAGATTGCCAAGGTCATTGTCGATGTGCCTGTGAAGCAAACCGACCGGCCTTTTGATTATCTGGTACCGGACTCCATGAAGGAATGGATTGAGGTCGGGAGCAGGGTAGGTGTACCTTTTGGACATCGCACAGTGCAAGGGTTCGTCGTGGATCTGGTTCCACGTACGGGAGAAGAATCGTTTAAGATGAAGCCTATTCAGGAGCTGCTGGACATTGTGCCGCCGCTGTCGAAGGATCTGGTGGAACTGGCAGAATGGATGAGCAAGCGATATGCGAGCAATCGGATTTTGTCCTTGCAGGTGATGGTGCCAACCGCGCTGAAAGGAAAAGCCGAGCGATATATTTCGCTGGGAGAAGCGCTGGATACACATGCTGAAGGTAAGTCCTCAGACGAAGAAGTGTTGTTTGTGTGGGGAGAGGAATCCACAACCGAGAAGGTTCAGCAGGATATTATCCGTTTTGTCAAAAGCCGGGGACAAGTGCCCCTGCAACAATTAAGCCGCAAGTACCCGAACCATGCAGCCTTGATCAAAAAGCTATTGCTGACCGGTGTGCTTTTGGAAAGTCAGGCGATTAAGGACAAGCTGAATAAAAAAACGATGAAATCCGTGAATCTGGCTGTGGATATCAATACTGCGGAAGAAGCACTGTCTTCATTCCCGGCCAAGGCGCAACGGCAGAAGGAAATTCTTTCTTTTTTGCTGGAGATGAAAGATCTCTTACCCATGCCTTTAAAGGAAGTGCTGTCTACTTTGCAGGTGTCGGCAGCAACCGTCAAAGGGCTTGAGGAAAAAGGGTTGGTTGTGACAGAGGACGTGGAAGTTTTCCGTGATCCGTATCAGGGCAGACATTTTAAACCGACAGAACCACTGAAATTGACAGACGAGCAACAACGGGTTTTTGGCAGTATCAATGGGCGTTTGCAGGAACAGCGTCATGGTGTTTTCTTATTGAATGGTGTTACCGGAAGTGGTAAAACAGAAGTTTATCTGCAGACCATTCAGCAGTGCATCAATCAGGACAGACAGGCGATCGTGCTGGTACCGGAGATTGCACTTACCCCGCAAATGGTGGAGCGCTTCAAGGGACGTTTCGGCGACCAGGTCGCGGTCATGCACAGCCGTCTTTCCGGCGGCGAACGTTATGATGAATGGCGCAAAATCCGTGAAGGTCAGGTGAAGGTGGCGATTGGGGCACGTTCAGCTGTATTTGCTCCATTTAGCCGACTGGGACTGATTATTATGGATGAAGAACACGAGACTTCGTATAAACAGGAAGAGACGCCTAAATACCATGCGCGTGATGTGGCTGTCAAAAGAGCGCAGCAGCACCAAGCTGTAGTGGTTCTCGGTTCAGCTACACCTTCACTGGAGAGTTATTATGCTGCCCGTTCGCAAAGCAATGATGATTTTGCACCGCTTTTGTTAGAGATGCCTACAAGGGCGCTTGGCAACAAACTGCCGGATGTGCGTATCATCGATATGCGTGAAGAATTGAAGGATGGTAATCGTTCCATGTTCAGCAGAGCACTGCACAAAGGGCTGGAAGAACGGATAGAGCGCGGGGAACAGACGGTGTTATTGCTTAATCGCCGAGGATATTCAACTTTTGTTATGTGCCGTAGCTGCGGATATGTAGCGGGTTGTCCTGAATGTGATATCTCTTTAACGTATCACCAACGCTCCAACAATTTACGCTGTCATTATTGCGGATATGCAGAAGCAGCACCCGAAACGTGCCCGGATTGCGGAAGTGAGCATATAAGGTACTTCGGCACAGGAACACAGCGGGTTGAGGAAGAATTGGCCAAGCTTTTCCCTGGAATTCGGGTGATTCGCATGGATGTAGATACGACGTCGGAAAAAGGTTCACATGAGAAGTTGTTAAAACAGTTTCGGGAGAAAAAGGCGGATGTACTGCTTGGGACTCAGATGGTTGCCAAAGGGCTCGATTTTCCGGATGTCACTCTGGTCGGAGTCATCACCGCTGATTCAGCATTGAATTTGCCGGATTTCCGTGCTGCTGAAAAAACATTCCAACTGCTTACACAAGTGGCAGGCCGGGCGGGGCGTCATCAATTGCCGGGTGAGGTATTTGTGCAGTCCTATACGCCCGAACATTACTCCATTGGACATGCAAGCCAGCATGACTACGTATCTTTTGTAAGGGAAGAACTGCTGCACCGTAGAAATTTGCAGTATCCACCCTACTGCCGCCTGATTCTGGTGACTTTCTCTCATGAACAGCTTCCGGTACTGATTCGACTAGCTGAAAACTATACTCGACTGCTGAAAGAGAAGGCGAACGCTGCCGGGTGGCTGGGTAGTCTGGATCGTTTCAGCAACGAAGCCTTTGATGTGCTCGGCCCTGTAGCTTCCCCTATTCCGCGGATCAAGAATAGATACCGATTCCAATGTATGATAAAATGGCGTGGGGATGTGGACGCCATTGGCCTGGCTCTGGCAACGGCCCGTCACATGGACGATGATGTTCAGGCCCAAAAGTTGCTTATTAGCCTTGATGTAGATCCGCAGATGTTAATGTAGACATTTTACAGCATTTTGATGCGATAAATGTGGATGTGAACAAGCGGTATAAACATAGATTAATATGAACAACGAAATAGAGATTATTGCCTAGAAACTATGATGAGAATTAGGAAGGTGCTTACAACATGTCGATTCGTATTATCGTTAAAGAACCAGATGAGGTGCTTCACAAAAGAGCTAAGGAAGTCACCAAAGTTACACCTAATGTTCAAAAGTTGCTTGATGATATGGCAGACACGATGTACGACGCAGAAGGGGTAGGTCTTGCCGCTCCGCAAGTCGGCATTCTGAAACGTTTGATTGTCATTGATGCAGGAGATGAGCAAGGGCTGATCAAAATGATTAACCCGGAGATCATTTCCAGTGAAGGAGAACAGTTCGGACCAGAAGGTTGTCTGAGTATTCCTGGAATTAACGGTGATGTTCGTCGTTTCGAGACAGTGACCGTTAAAGGGCTGGATCGGGAAGGCAAAGAGTTGATTATTACAGGTAGTGGCCTGCTGTCCCGTGCATTCCAGCATGAAATTGACCATTTGGATGGCGTGCTCTTCACAGATATTGCTGAAAAAGTATATGAAATTGCCCCGGAGCAAACGGGACCGCGTCGCAATTAAGGAGTGATCGATTTGAATATTGTCTTTATGGGAACACCTGAATTTGCCGTTCCTTCACTGGATATGTTGATGGCGGAAGGTTACCATGTGGTAGGCGTAGTAACCCAGCCAGATAAACCGCAAGGACGTAAAAAAGTACTTACACCTACACCGGTCAAGGCCGCAGCTGAACGCTATGGTCTACCGGTGTTTCAGCCTGTCAAACTTCGTGATCCGGAAGCGGTAGCTCGCCTTGCAGAGTGGAAGCCAGACCTGATTGTTACGGCCGCATTTGGACAGATTCTTCCCAAAGCGGTGCTGGATATGCCGGTTCGCGGCTGCGTGAACGTGCACGGGTCTCTTTTGCCTAAATACCGCGGAGGAGCTCCAATACAGCGCTCTATCATTAACGGAGAATCAGTCACAGGAGTCACGTTGATGTATATGGCAGAAGGACTGGATACCGGGGACATGATCTCTCGTGTGGAAGTGCCCATTACGGATGAAGATACATCTGGTACGATGTTTGTCAAACTGAGCGAGGCTGGTTCCAAGCTGCTTCAGGCTGAAATGCCACGTCTGATCGCAGGACAAACGACAGCTGTGCCACAGGATGATGAGCAGGCCTCATATGCTCGTAACTTGACCCGTGAAGATGAGAAGCTTGATTGGAGTCGTACATCTCGTGAATTGTTCAACCAGATTAGAGGACTGGTTCCCTTCTCGGGTGCATTTACGATGTGGGAAGAGCAGGTCTTTAAAATTTGGGCAGCGGCTAATCCCGATCAGACTCTAAATGAATGCTCTTCTGCTTCAAATGATGGACAAGCAGAACCGGGAACGGTGTTACAATTGAATAAATCAGGCATTGAAATAAAGACAGGCGATGGTTCTTTGTGGCTTACCGAGGTGCAGCCTGCCGGCAAAAAAGTAATGCAAGCTGCTGACTTTGGGCGCGGTGGAACATTGAAACCTGGTACGGTGCTGCGATGACGACTCCAAAATCAGGACATTCCTCAGGCAAAGAACGTCAGGCAGCAGGCAACGGTAACGCAGGAAATAACCCTAATCGTCATCAGTCTGGCAAGGGTTCTTCTGGCAACCAAGGGCGGCGTACCGGAAACAGCAAGGTGTCCACTTCTACTGCCAAGGTGAGCCAGAATCATGCTCGCGTACAAAAGCCGAAAACATCTGCTCGCGCACTCGCTGTCAAGGTACTGAGCGCGGTTGAGCAAGATGGGGCTTACAGCAATCTGGAATTAAACCGCAGGCTCCAAGAGACAGAGCTTAGTTCTGCAGATGCAGGACTTGCTACAGAACTGGTCTACGGAACGATTGCAAGACAAAATACGCTGGATTATTATTTGGAACGTTTTGTAGCCAAAGGAACAGCTAAATTACAACCTTGGGTGCGCAGTTTGCTTCGGATCAGTGCTTATCAATTGATCTACCTGGATCGAATTCCGGAACATGCCGTTGTCAGTGAAGCGGTGAACCTGGCGAAAAAGCTCGGTCATCAGGGAATCTCCGGTATGGTTAACGGCGTGCTGCGGAATATGATTCGAAATAAGGAGCAACTGCATATTCCTTCACATCTACCGGCGGCTGAACGGATTTCGCTGGAACATTCACACCCGCTCTGGATGGTGGAGCGGTGGATTGCTCAATACGGAGAAGAGACAACCGAAGCGATCTGTCGAGCCAATAATGAACCACCAGCAGTAAGTGTACGTGTGAACACGACGATGACAACGCGTAACAAACTGATGGAGGAGATGGCAGACACGGGTGCTGTGGTTGAAGCTTCCCTTCTTAGCCCAGATGGTATTCTGGTTCGAAGTGGCGGCAATATGGCTCTTACGTCCTGGTATCGGGACGGGTTTTTCTCCGTGCAGGACGAAAGCTCCATGCTGGTAGCCGAAGCTGTAGCACCTGAAGAGGGACAGCATGTTCTGGACTGCTGTGCAGCTCCAGGTGGCAAGACTGCTCATATGGCGGAGAAGATGCGAGACCGGGGGCACATTGTAGCTAATGATGTCCATGTTCATAAACGCGATCTTATTCTGGATCAAGCAGAACGTCTCGGACTTAGCTGCATTGATGCGGTAACCGGTGATGCGCTTGATTTAAATAAGCGTTATGAGGAATCTTCATTTGACCGGATTTTGCTGGATGCTCCATGTTCGGGTCTTGGCGTGATTCGCCGCAAGCCAGACGTGAAATGGACCAAATCAGCTTCGGATATAGAAGACATCTCCAGCTTGCAGCGTGAGCTTCTAGACGGTGTTGCGCCATTGCTTAAACCAGGTGGGATTTTGGTATACAGTACTTGTACGATCGAAGCAGCAGAGAACGAGGGTATGATTGCGGATTTTTTATCTCGTCACCCGGAGTATCAGGCCATCGAGACGTCCACGTGGTCACAGCCGGAAACCGAGAACTGGAAGGCAGCGAACGGCGGTGTTCAGATTCTGCCGCAGTATGCTCACAGTGATGGTTTTTACATTGCACGGTTGACAAGAATCGCGGATTAACCGTTTAATAGAGCACGGAAGGAAGGCCGCCGAGGAAAACCTCGGCGGATTTCTTTGTGAGGGGCTGCACGGTTATAATGAGTTTATAAAACGATGTCAGGATGCGATGGTTAGACCGAGGTGTTATAATGCATGAAGAACAGGTCTCGAGGGTATACATGGATGTAAAGTGCCGTTTGTGATAGAATAGGACGAATGCAGTAAAACGTTTGAAAGTAAATGAAAAGAAAAAAGGAATAGGTGTTGACAACAAAATGAAACCTTTTATATACGATTTTACCCTGGAGCAGTTGCAGCAATGGGCTGTGGAAAATGGGGAACCTGCGTTTCGCGGTGGTCAGATCTTTGACTGGATTTATGTGAAACGTGTGAATGATTTTAGTGAAATGACGAATCTATCCAAAGCTCTGCGTGAGAAATTGGTAGAGCAGTTTGAATTCGTAACCCTCAAGGAAATCACCAAGTTTGAGTCCAAGGATGGAACGGTAAAATTCCTCTTTGGTCTGCATGATGATCATGCCATTGAAACAGTTATTATGAAGCATAACTACGGGAACAGCATCTGTGTAACGACACAGGTTGGTTGCCGCATTGGTTGTACATTCTGTGCATCTACGCTGGGCGGTCTCAAACGTAACCTGACAGCAGGAGAGATCGTTGCTCAGGTTGTACAGGCTCAGAAAATTCTGGATGAGCGTAACGAACGTGTCAGCAGTATTGTTATCATGGGTTCAGGCGAACCATTTGAAAACTATGAAGCGACAATGGCATTTCTGCGGATTATGATTCACGAAAAAGGCTTGAACATCGGTCAGCGCCACATTACCGTGTCTACGAGCGGAATCGTGCCGAACATCTACAAGTTTGCTGATGAAGACACGCAGATTAATCTGGCGATTTCAATACACGCGCCGAATGATGCTCTTCGTTCAAAATTGATGCCGGTTAACCGTCGTTTCCCGTTTGATGATGTGATGGAATCTCTTCGTTATTATCTGGCGAAAACAGGCCGGAGAATTACGTTTGAATACGCATTGATTGGCGGTGTAAACGACCAGCCAGAGCATGCGGCAGAACTGGCAAGTGTTCTCAAAAGCATGTTATGCCATGTCAACCTGATTCCGGTTAACCATGTGCCTGAGCGCAAATATGTTAGAACATCAAGAAGTGATATCTTTAACTTCCAGAGAATACTCTCGGAACAAGGAGTTAATGTAACGATTCGCCGTGAACAGGGACATGATATTGCTGCCGCTTGCGGCCAGCTTCGTGCAAAGCATATGGAGTTGAGGTGAGAGCGTTTTGATCAAAACAGTTCATGTGAGCCATATCGGACGAGTACGTTCGGTGAATGAAGATTCAGCCTGGATCCGTAATCTTGATACAGGATATATTCTGGGAATTGTCGCAGACGGCATGGGCGGACATCTTGCTGGGGATACGGCAAGCCGCCTTGCCGTGGAGACGCTGGTGCAGGATCTGGCTACACTTGAGCCAGGTTTGTCTCATGCATCGCTCTCCGCTGCGCTTAGCGATGCGATTCTTCATGCGAATGAAGTCATATTCCGCACTGCATCCACAGATGATAAGTATCATAATATGGGAACGACGGTCGTCGCAGCCTTATTAAATGATGCGGAAGGTGTAATTGGACATATTGGGGACAGCCGTGCTTATAAAATTGTAGGCAAGGAAGTATTCCAGTTGACCGAAGACCATACACTGGTGAATGAATTGTACAAAAATGGTCAGATTAGCAAAGAAGACGTATCTCATCATCCACGTCGAAACGTGCTTACACGTGCGCTTGGCACGGATGCTGAAGTGAAGGTTGATATGGATACCGTGCGGTTGGAAGAAGGCGAAGTATTGCTTCTCTGCAGCGACGGACTCAGTAACCTGGTCAGTAATGAGCAGATCATTCAGGTTGCGGGCAATCTTGAACTTGCACTGGAAGATCGCGCTGATCGACTGCTTCAGCTCGCATTGCTTGCTGGTGGAGATGATAACATCACGGTCGCTTTATTTGAGCCTCAGCAGCAAGACGAGATACAAACGGAAACGGGGTGTGAGTCATGATTGGGCACCAGCTAGGCGGACGCTATGAAGTTATTGAGCGTGTTGGCGGCGGCGGCATGGCTCTTGTATACAAAGCCCAGGATCTGCTCTTAAACCGAAATGTAGCGATTAAAGTGCTTAGACAGCAATTCGTGCATGATGAAGAGTTTATTCGTCGTTTCCGTAGAGAGGCACAGTCAGCGGCCTCGCTTTCTCATCCGAATGTAGTCAGCATCTATGATGTGGGTCAGGAAGATGAAGTTCATTATATTGTCATGGAGTACGTTGAAGGCAAAAATTTAAATGAAATTATTAAGGAACGTGCGCCTTTGCAGGTCGACGAAGCGGTACACATTGCTTCCCAGATCGCGGATGCACTGGATCACGCGCACCATAATCAGATTATTCATCGGGATATTAAACCGCATAATATATTGATTGGCCGGAATGGCCGTGTCAAAGTAACGGATTTTGGTATCGCCCGTGCGGTGACCTCTACAACGATCACGCAGACTGGCTCTGTCGTGGGTTCGGTGCATTATTTCTCGCCAGAGCATGCCAAGGGTATTGTGACTGGGGAGAAGTCGGACTTATATTCTCTAGGAATTGTACTTTATCAAATGCTTACCGGACAGCTTCCTTTTTTGGGGGAGAGTCCAATCAGTGTAGCTTTGAAACATCTGCAGGAAGAGTTTGATGAACCACGCAAATTCAATCCGTTGATTCCGCAAAGTGTGGAAAATGTCATTCTGAAATCGATGCGCAAAAATCCGCAGGAGCGCTATCAATCGGCCAAAGAAATGCAGCATGATCTGGAAACATGTCTCATGCCAGAGCGCCGCAATGAGTCCAAGGTTGATTTTCCGGATGAAGACGACATCGATCAGACTCGGGTTATGCCGGCCATCAAACCGGAACCGCGCGGTATGACGTCTACCGGAACGTTGCCTGTAATGGAGAACAATGAAGCAGGAAACTCGGGTAAATCGAAGAAGAAAAACTGGAAAAAACCGGCGCTGATCATTTCATCAACGGTTCTTATTCTGATCGCCATGGTTGCGGTTGTATGGTACGTCAAAGGCATGCTTGTCGTGCCTGAGGTAACGGTACCTAATGTGGTCAATCAGACAGAAGAAAAAGCCCGTCAAATGCTTGAGGCGGAGGGTCTGGTTGTGAGCAATGAGGTCATTCGGCAGTATAAAGAAAATGTACAGCCTGGAACTGTCTTCGATCAAAGCAGGAATGAAGGCGATGTAGTCAAAAAAGGCACCGAAGTACAGTTAAGCGTTGGCGCGGAAAAAGAAATGGTGAAAATGATTGATGTCAAGCAGGATCCTTATTCTGAAGCGGTTAAAAAGTTGACGGCGCTTGGTATAAAAGAAGACCAAATCAAGCGTAAGGATGAGTTCTCCAATGAAGTGGCTTCAGGTTCAGTTATTTCCCAGACACCTGGCGTGAATGAAGAATTTGATCCTGAGGTTGTTGCCATCGAGTTAACCGTAAGTAAGGGTACTGAAACGGTCAAAATGCCTGATCTGAAAAATCATACGCGCAGTGAAGCGGAACAGATGCTGAAAGAGAAGGGACTTGTGCTTGGACAGGTACAGGAGGAATCCAGTTATACTGTAGAAAAGGGCAAAGTTACCCAGCAATGGCCTGTGGAAGCAGGAACCGATGTGAATCCTGGCGATAAGATCACGATCTTTATCAGCACAGGATATCCGGATCAGGCTCTGGAGTATTCTTTTAATATCAATGTATCACCAAAAGAAGCAGGGAAAAACAGTAAAATTCGTATCACCTATGAAGATGCACGCGGCAAAAATCAGGAGTGGGGTACCCGTACGATCAATTCTGCTCAAGTCCTGACGATTCCGCTTGTGCTTGCACCTAATGAGAATGGTGCGGTGTCCGTTTATCGTGACGGCAAATTCCTGGATACCTACGTTGTTTCTTATACTGAAGCAAAGAATGGTACTGTGAACGTTCCTTCCATTGATCCCGAACAGAACACACAGGCTCCACCAGCGAATACCCCTGACCCGGGGAATGGTGGCAATGGCAGTGTGGACAACGGCGGGCAAGGTGAACCTGACTCTACCCCGGCTGACGGGGAAGGGGACGATCAGGAAGGTGACACTTCAGCAATGAAGACGGATAAAGGCCCAGGCAAGCATAAAGACGATAAGAAAAAAGGTGTTGTCAACGCATCAAGCCGTCCATAAGGACGGCTTATGCTGACGTAAGGAAACAATGTGAGTGATCAGAAGGAGGGCGACGGAGCTGTGCCAGAAGGTATCATCGTTAAAGCATTAAGTGGTTATTACTATGTCATGCCGATAGAAGACAACGGGGTTCCTTCGGTTGAAGGTTCCGCCGTTCAATGTAGAGCCAGGGGGATTTTTCGTAAACGAGGCACTTCTCCGCTTGTAGGTGACCGCGTCAGTTACATGCTGACGGAGAACGGGGAAGGAACGGTAGACGAAATTCACAAACGCGAGACCGAATTAATTCGTCCCCCGGTGGCGAACGTCAGCTTGGCTGTCCTGTTATTTTCGGTCAAAGAGCCTGACATGAACCTGAATCTGCTGGATAAGTTTCTGGTGCATATTGAGCAAGCTGGACTTGATGCTCTTATCGTACTAACGAAACAGGATCTTGTTGATCCGGAAGCCGAGGATCGGAACATTGTGGCTGAAGTGAAGACGATGTACGAGCAGATTGGTTATGAGGTTATTTCAACGAGTTCCCGAACGGGAGAAGGCAGTGAATTACTTAGAGAACGCTTGGCGGGCAAGATCAGTGTATTTTCCGGTCAATCCGGAGTTGGCAAGTCTTCCATGCTGAATGCACTTATGCCAGGACTCACCTTGGAGACCAATGCAATCAGCATGCGCCTCGGGCGCGGGAAACACACGACCAGACATGTGGAACTCATTCCACTGGATAATGGCGGATTTGTTGCGGATACACCAGGATTCAGCCAGTTGGACTTTCTGGAGATTGGCGTGGAGGAATTATCCATCTGTTTCCGTGAGTTCGCCCAGTTTGCTGATCAGTGCAAGTTCCGAGGGTGTACGCATACGCATGAGCCGGGGTGCCGGGTACTGGCGGCCAAAGAGGAAGGTCTAATCTCCGAAAGTCGATATCAGCACTATGAGCAGTTCCTGACGGAAATGAAAGATAAGAAGCGGAGGTATTAATTATGATTAAAATTGCCCCATCGATATTATCAGCAGACTTTGCCAAGCTGGGTGCAGAGGTTGCCGAAGCACAAGCGGCAGGCGGAGACTGGATTCATGTTGACGTAATGGACGGTCATTTCGTTCCTAATATTACGCTCGGTCCTGCTATTGTAAAAGCTATTGCACCTCATACATCACTGCCGCTGGACGTTCATCTGATGATCGAGAATCCCGAGCGGTATGTGGAAGAGTTCGCAAAAGCCGGCGCAGCGGTAATTACGGTTCATGCTGAGGCGTGTGTGCATCTGCACCGTGTGATTCATCTGATTAAAGAGCAGGGAATTATGGCAGGGGTTGCTCTTAATCCGGGCACTCCGGCCAGTGCGATTCAGGAAGTACTGGACGATGTAGATCTGGTCCTCGTTATGACCGTAAATCCTGGTTTCGGTGGACAAGCATTTATTTCTGGCACGATGAACAAAATCAAGCAGATTCGTACATGGCTGAATGAGAGAGGGCGTCATGACGTACATATCGAGGTAGACGGCGGTATTGCTGCCGATACGGCTCCACTTGTCGTGGAAGCTGGTGCTGACGTTCTGGTCGCTGGTAGTGCTGTATTTGGACGCGAAGATCGCGCCGCCGCAATTGCCGAGATTCGCAGCAGCTACGAGGGTTAATTCATGACTCTCAGAGAGACGTTGTGGACAATGGCGGGCAGTATGGTTACGGGGCTGGTGCTTGCGCTCTTTGCAGTTCTCCAGGCTCCATTCAATGCGCTCACGTCATTAATCGGGGTAGGCGTGGTCATTATGTATTTCCGCAAGTTCGATCGCAAAGGACATCGGATTACTTTTGTCGTATTCAGCATACTTTATTATCTCATGAGTGTTTTCATGATCGCGGTCTATCAATATATTCCTGCCCAAACGTAAATGCGTTGATCTTCGGGCTTGTCATTGTGGAATAGGGACAACAGGTCTCGCATAAATATGGTTACATGAGCAGGTTTCTCATGTAGCCTTTTTTGTCGTGTTTGGGTGAAAAAGGCCTGAAGCATAGGATACGGCGGATGCATGAGCATGATGGGGAGGGTGAAGTATGAAATTTTACACATTCAAACTGCCGAAGTTTTTGGGAGGGTTTGTAAAGGCGATCCTGAATACGTTTCAAAAGAACTGATTTGAACAACAGTAGCACAGTTAGGCGAATACCGCCGCTTTGGCTCAAAGGCTCATCTGGAGAACCGGATCTGCATGATGTGCCATGCGGCGGCCATTCCTGTGTGTATCATGAAATTATGGCTGTGCTTTTTGAACACCAAAAAAGCACCTGCAAGGAACAAGGTGCTTTTTGCTTACCCGATTTATAGTAGCTTTGCGTGATTATACGCGAGTCACTTTACCGGCTTTCAGTGCACGGGTGCTTACGTATACACGTTTTGGTTTGCCGTTCACGAGAATACGAACCTTCTGAACGTTTACGCCCCAAGAACGACGGTTACGGTTGTTAGCGTGGGATACGTGGTTACCGGTGCCCGGTTTCTTACCTGTCACATAACATTTGCGAGACATAGATTACACCTCCTATCCTAAAATAACCAATGCCTTCGGAGAGACGAACGCCATTCCATAAGGACTTCATTGTTCTTTCCTGATCCTAAGATCAGGCTTCAGTAGCTAATGGGTTGTTCAAGCCGGCTTGGCCGGATCATTTCCATTACTTAACCTGCATAAAACAATACTTAAATATAATATCATATTCAAAAAAGCTTCGTCAACTGATCCAAAAACTTTATTTATTTCTCTTGTCTAATATAGTACAATGTTGAATAGTCCATAGTACAGCCATGAACAGGCTGTTGCCGCGGGATGCCGGAGAAAAAACCGTACGTAGAGGTTGGAGGTTCACTTTTTTGGCAACGCTGTGAGATGCGGCATTCCATCATTGGCACCAGTCTCCATGCGGCATTCATGTCGGCTTCTGATACCGGTGCATATCCCTATGCCCGCATAACGGGTTGCAGAGAATGCAGGATATTGGTAGCCCGGCCGCCCAGACCGTTAATCCGGCTGACATGTTGTATTGTATGCCTGTGCCGGACAAGGTATGGACGAAGAATAACGCAGCCGCGTTAGCGCATGAACAGACCAAAATGATTCTTGGTGCAAGGTGTTCGTGTATCAAGCTAGGAAGGGGAATTCTCACTTGAGTATACGTTCTTTAAATGGAACAGATTTCACCGCTATGGTTATTGCCGGAGCGGAACAACTAGGGCAGCATGCAGAACATGTCAATTCCCTGAATGTTTTCCCTGTGCCGGATGGCGACACGGGAACAAACATGAATTTGACAATGACTGCTGGCGTTGCAGAGATTAAAAGAAAGAGCTCTGCATCGATCGGAGACGCTGCCGGAATATTATCCAAGGGCTTGCTTATGGGCGCGCGCGGAAACTCAGGGGTTATTTTATCCCAATTGTTCCGTGGTTTCAGCCGTTCAGCAGCTCCTTATGAAGAATTGAATACGATTCAATTCGCAGCAGCCCTGCAAAATGGTGTTGACGCAGCTTACAAAGCTGTTGTGAAGCCGGTGGAGGGAACCATTCTTACCGTAGCTAAGGAAGCTGCCAAACATGCCAGCTACTACGCAAGACGGACGAATGATATCACTGAATTAATGAATGAGGTTTTGTTAAAAGCAAAAGAAGCACTGGCGATGACTCCAGAAATGCTACCTGTTTTAAAACAGGTTGGTGTGGTGGATTCGGGTGGTCAGGGGCTTGTATATATTTACGAAGGCTTTATGGAAGTACTATTGAAAACGGACGGTAGTTCACGTGTCTCACTACAAAAGGAATCTTCTTCTTCAGTAGCGACACAGGTGAAAACGCCTGCAATTGAGCCAGTTGCAACGAAGGCAGCACAGGTGATTGCTCCAGAAATGCCTTTGTCAGCTCAGGCCCGATTGGAAACGGAAGATATTGAATTTTTGTACGATATGGAGTTTTTCATCAATCGTGAGCTTGGTGAGAATGCAGGAGCAGCTTTTGATGAAGAATTGTTCCGGAAGTCGTTGTCAAAAAATGGAGATTCTATCATTATAATTGCAGACGACGAAGTCATCAAGGTGCATGTGCATTCCAAGACACCTGGTGATGTATTGAATCTGGCTCTAAAGTACGGCGAGATTACACAGATTCATATTCTCAATATGCGCGAACAGCATCGTGATTTGCTGAGTGCAGGAATGGATATTGCGGCTTCACCGGATCTTTTTGCTGAAATTCCGCATGAGAAGACAAGCACATTGGAAGAAGCGGTACTCCCGGCAGATGAAATGGCGCCTTATGGGTTTATCGCGGTTTCTTCCGGTGATGGCATTGCGGAAATATTCAAAAGCCTGGGTGTAGATGTGGTGATGTCTGGTGGACAGACGATGAATCCAAGCACAGAAGACTTTGTAAAAGCCGTTCGTTCAATTTCGGCCGATCAAGTATTTATTTTGCCGAATAACTCCAATATTGTGCTGGCTGCTGAACAGGCTAGGGAACTGCTGGAGGATGAGCGTCGTATCATCGTTATTCCAAGCAAGACAATCCCACAAGGAATGGCAGCTGCGTTTGCTTTCCAGGAGGATGAGTCTGCAGAAACGAATCGTGAACAAATGCTGGAGGCGATTAGCCGCGTTCAGTCCGGTCAAGTGACTCATGCCGTTCGCGATACCCAGTATGATGAACTGGATATTAAGGCTGGGCATTACATCGGTATCCATAACTCCAAGATTGTTGCGACAGATGAGGGTATGCTTAATGCATGTGAGGGTCTGCTGAAACAAATGCTGGAGAGCGGAGATGAAGTGGTGACAATCCTTGAAGGGGAAGAGGCTGACGCTGAAGTTACCGCTGCTCTTGCTGCATGGCTGGAAGAACAATATCCTGATGCTGAGGTCGAGGTACATCAGGGAGGACAACCGGTGTATTATTATCTGTTCTCTGTGGAGTCCTAGTAGATGTTGTTCAAAGAGTACGGGGTTTTACCGTGTTAATTAGCTCTTTGAACATGCACTTACAGCACTTTAGCGAAGAGGGGGAGAGCCCGTGAGCCACAAGGTTGCGATTGTAACGGACAGTACGGCCGATATTCCAGAGGAATTGATTCAAAAATACGGTATACATGTTGTTCCCTTGCGTCTATTGTTCGGAGAAGAAACGTATGCCGATGGTATTGAATTGACGCCGAAGCAATTCTACGAGAAATTAAGTAAGAGTGCTGTGTTGCCTACGACTTCACAGCCTTCTCCTACTGATTTCATGAACGTGTACCAAACGTTGCTTGATGAGGATTCGGAAAGACCGATTGTATCGATCCATCTGTCCTCAGGCATGAGTGGAACATACCAATCAGCTATGCTCGGTAAGTCACTCCTTGAACGTGAAGGTGATATTACCGTGCTGGATTCAAAATCCGCCTCGTACGGGTATGGTTTAATGGTGGTACAGGCGGCGGAATTAGCTGAACAGGGCAAGTCCCCTGCCGAGATTGTTGCTGCTGTAGAAGCCATGCAGCAGTCTCGCAAGCTGTTTTTTCTGGTCGATACGCTGGAGTATCTGCAGAAAGGTGGCCGGATTGGTAAAGCCTCGGCCATTTTGGGAACGTTGCTCAACATTAAACCGATCCTTTCTATCGATGAAGAAGGCGTAATCTACGCCGTAGAGAAAGTCAGAGGTCATAAAAAGGCAATGGCACGTATTATTGAGCTGTTCCAGAAGGATCTGGCCGGAAAACGGGTCAATCTAGCGGTTGGCCATACGGCTGACCCGCCGTCAGCAGTAGCTTGTGCGGAACAGCTAAGGGGTCATTTTACACTGAATGAAGTGATCTATACCAATATTGGGGCCGTCATCGGCAGTCATGTAGGGCCCGGTGTTATTGCTATTTTTATGTGGCCTGTTCCGGAATGAGGGATTAGACATGAACTTGGAAGAAATATCAGTGAAGCAAATTAACGGCGTGAGTGCTCTCAAAGAGGGAGAGCTTCACGCCTTTGGCATCTCTAGTGTGAAAGACTTACTGGAGTATTATCCGTTTCGTTATGAAGATTATCGTCTGCGTTCGCTTAGTGAGGTTAAGGACGGAGACAAAATTACGATACAGGGACAGGTCATGGGTATTCCGGTGTTACAACGGTACGGCAAAAAGTCACGCCTGACCTGTAAGATTATGACGGAAGAGTGGATGATTACGGCGACGTGGTTTAACCGTCATTTTCTCAAAGACCAGCTCACACCTAACCGGGAAATTGTGCTGACAGGTAAATGGGAACAAAAGCGCATGCAGCTTACCGTGTCTGATTCGGAATTCCCCGATAAAGGAGATGGGCGTTCAGGTACATTGCAACCCGTGTATTCCGTCACGGGCAAGGTAACGCAGCAGTGGATACGCAAGACGATTAACCAAGGATTAATTCAATATGGTGATCTGATCCCCGAGATTTTGCCACTAGCACTCATTAAAAAATATAATCTGATGGCGCGCAAGCAAGCCATTGCCGGTATTCATCGTCCGCAGGACAATCAGGAAGGCCAACGAGCCAGACAGCGGATGGTTTATGAGGAGTTATTTCTGTTCCAGCTCAAAATGCAGGCATTTCGTGCACTGAATCGGAATCGGCTGGATGGTATGGTACACACCACGGACAATACGACGATTCGAGAATTTGTGCGTAGTTTGCCGTTTGAGTTGACGGATGCGCAGAAGAAAGTTGAGCTTGAAATCTTGCATGATATGCGTTCACCCTATGCGATGAATCGGTTGCTGCAAGGCGATGTAGGTTCTGGTAAAACGGTGATTGCAGCTATCGCTCTCTATACGACGGTGCGATCCGGCTTTCAGGGGGCACTGATGGTGCCGACCGAGATTTTGGCAGAACAGCATATGCGTTCCTTGCAGAAACTGTTCGAACCGTTTGGTGTAACGGTAGGCCTGTTAACCGGTAGTGTGAACGGGCGGAAACGTAAGGATTTGATCGCCTCATTGCAGATGGGGATGCTGGATATTGTGGTGGGTACACACGCCCTGATCCAGGAAGATGTTTTCTTCCGGGAGCTGGGTCTTGTGGTTACGGACGAGCAGCATCGCTTCGGAGTGAATCAGCGCAGCGTTTTGAGACGCAAAGGGTATAATCCGGATGTATTAACCATGACGGCTACGCCGATCCCGCGGACGCTTGCGATTACGGCATTTGGTGATATTGAGGTATCGACGATATCGGAGCGGCCGAAGGGGCGTATTCCGATCTCCACGTATTGGGTGAAACATGACATGATGGAGCGGGTGCTCGGTTTTATCTCCAGAGAGGTGGATCAGGGTCGTCAGGCCTATCTGATCTGCCCGCTGATCGAAGAATCGGAGAAACTGGATGTGCAAAATGCGATTGATCTGCATGTGCAGATGCAGCAGAATTTCCCGAAATATAAAGTGGGGTTGCTGCATGGACGTATGACGGCTGCGGAAAAAGAAGAAATGATGCGGGAATTCTACAGTAATGACATTCAGTTGCTGGTATCCACCACGGTGGTAGAAGTCGGGGTCGATGTGCCCAACGCCACACTCATGGTTATTATGGATGCGGATCGTTTTGGCTTGTCCCAGTTGCATCAGCTTCGAGGTCGTGTTGGACGGGGTGCACATGCGTCGTATTGTGTGCTGATTGCTGATCCGAAGACGGAAGTTGGACAGGAACGCATGAAGGTCATGACCGAAACCGAGGATGGATTCGAGGTATCGCGTCGTGATTTGGATCTGCGGGGACCGGGCGATTTCTTTGGCACCAAGCAGAGCGGATTACCTGAATTCCGACTAGCCGATATGGTAGCGGATTTTGCCGTATTGGAACAGGCTCGGGATGATGTGTCTGCGTTGATTGCAGATGCCACGTTCTGGACGTCTGTTGACTACATGCCGTTGCGTGAATTTCTCCAGCAGGAGCAGGTATTCAAGGGTGATCTGATGGATTAAGCTGTACGATGCGACATGTGCTACGTTGGTTTTAAGGCATGTTTTGTAAAAAGTGACAAGTGACCAAGCCCTCCTGACATATGAATAAGAAGTGAGTTCATTTCTTTGGGAGGTGCTGTACGTTTTGGGTTACCAAAAATATGGAATCAGTCCGCAGCTGGTGGAGCGGATCAAACTTAAGATGAAAAATCCTGCAGTCAAAGAGCGGATTAAAAAGCTGATCGATGGCGTGACCAAGGCCGATCTGCAGGATAAAGCGAAGGTTCGCAGGCTCATTAAATCGTCGGCAGTCATTATGAATGAGAACTTCTCACCTGCACAGGAGGAGCAATTTGTTACTTTTGTCATCGCACAGAAGATTGATCCGAATAACACGTTTCATTTGATTAAGTTGTGGGGCATGTTTAGGTGAAGTTGAATGTAATGCTGTCCTGCAAAGAAAGATGGGTGTTTACACGCGGCACTCCGAGGACAGAATACCCTTCTGATCGCTGTTATCCCCGGATTTATTTTGAATTACCCTCTTTAGGGTAAAATCCGGTGATAAGCGTATGCTTCCGATGTAGCTTTCTTGCAGAAAGCTTTCAGGCGCCCGCTCGCGCTTCTTTAGGCTATTTCTGTCCTCTCCGTTAATGTGTAAACGAACGTTCTTTTGAAAGGCCGCATTACATTCAAAGTGGAATGGTCATATAAGGAAGGGTGTTTCATCAGTCATGTGTGACTTGATGAAATGCCCTTTTGGATTTTTTCAGAGAGGATAACCTTTGCTTTCCCCCACTTGGAAGGGAAGACTGCAGCATACGAGTAGTGTAGACATAATGTCACAATACGAGATGCGAGATGTTTGACAGTTATCGGGCTCTGTTATTTTTTTGATAGATGTGAAGGAAGTTAGATTGGAAATGTGAGAGGGCAGCAGGGAGCTTGGTTTTTCTAACGATCACCAGAGACGCTATTTAGGGTGTATCATGCCTTTTTATTTTCTAACGATCTCAGGGAAGCTTATTTGAGTAGTTCGACGCTAAAATGGGCTGATTTCTTCTGTTTTTGCTGAAATAAGCTCTGTGGTGATCGTTACAATTCCAGACAGCTCTATTTCGATCAAATAAGCTCATCTGAGATCGTTAGAATTTGGAGTTCTACGTTGAGAAGGCTTACTTGGAGGCTTTGTTCGTTGGCTTTGCAACCATAATTGAAAAATGCAAAAAAAACTTGTGTTAGCTAACGTTTGCTGTGTAACAAAGGTTGTAGTGTTGACTAGCGTTTGCTGTGGAAGAAAAGTTGGTCGATTCAGCCAAGTGAGGATAGTGGAAGAAGGATATAGTGTTGGCTTTTTTTCTATGTGCTTTCCAAGCTTCACTGTGGGATCACCGTTCTCGCTACCAGTCTAGCATTTTCTGTGTAGGAGAAGATGTAAGGTGCTTGTACCAAACGGTATAATCCAAAAAACCAGGTCATCATCCATGACCTGGTTTTTTGATGTTGTAAGTCACTTTATGCTGTTTCCGGAACTCTTCGGGGGTCAGGCCCGTTACTTTTTTGAATACACGGAAGAAGTATTTTGGATTATCGTAACCAAGCTGCTTGGCAATACGGTAGACTTTGTCCTCGGTCAAGGTTAAGGCGCGCTTTGCTTGATCAATACGCAGGCGGTTAACGTAATCTGTGAAGTTCTCGCCGTGTTTTTCTTTAAACAGATAGCTGAGATAGCTGGGGTTCAGGTAAAACAGGGAGGAGACCCATTCCAGCGTTAAATTTTTGGCATAATGAATATCGATATATTTCCTAACATTGTCGATAATCTGATCGGATCGATAAGGGTTATATTCTTGAAGTAGTAATGCTGTTCCTGTCAGCACCTTGTCCATATACTGACGAATGGATTCCATATCGAATGAGATGTCAAGCACGGCTTCGAGACTGGAGGAAGCATTTCCGTTGCCGCCGCTACCGCTTTGCAAATAATGTTGCAGTAATCGTTTCGTTTCAGTCACGATGTCCCGGCATTGCTCTTTCAGATGTGCGAGTAAAGCATCGGGCTGCTGGATGAAAAAAGCAAAGAAATCAGCAATTAACTCCTGAACTTTCGACACGCTGCCGCTTTCGATGGAAAACAGTAATTCATGCGACCGGCTCCAGCGTAAGGAAGACAGCGTGCTGTTCTCCTCTGTAAAGGTATAACATTTACCGAAATCGGTAATGGAGCGTTGGTCGAGAGCTAAAATAGTCTGGTGATGAGCATCACGGATATGACTTACATCGGATAGAGGAAGACTAATTCCGATACAACATTCTGCTGTTGTTGTTTCTGCAAGGATATGCTCCGCATATAGGCCGGCACGTTTCTGCAGTTCAGCAACAGCGTCGCCTTGATCATACGTCATCAGAAAAACAAGTTGTTCTGATTGGGGATGCGGGATATACAGACTTTGCGGAAAAGAAGGAAGCTGCTCTACGATGCAGGGTCTAGGACTATAGATCATTATAAAAACCAGAAGCTCTGCTTCCAGAAGGACAGCGAATTCGCGGGAACGGAATACAGGGCGCTTCGCGGGTAGATGTGGACTCAGTACGACATGAAGAAAAGTCTGATGGTCGGCATCCATTTTCATTTGTTCTGTCTCCACCGTCAGTTGAACAACTTCTTGCTTCAGTGAGCGTTCCTGTTCAAGTGTTAATATCGCTTGTTGCAAGGCACGTTGAACTTCGTCCCGGCTAAACGGTTTAAGCAGGTAATTGACCACTTTGGCCGAGATGGCCTCCTGCATATAATCAAAATCAGTATGGCCACTGATCACGATGAGTTTGATATGGGGAAAACGCTGGCTCACCGTTCGGATTAACCATTGCCCGTCCATCTCGGGCATGCGCATATCTGTGAAGACGATATCAGGGCTGAAGGATTCGATCAATTCCAGCGCATCAGCTCCATTGTCTGCTTCACCAAGCAGGGTCATCTTATACTCTGATGCCTCCAGCTTTTTTAACAGACCTTTACGAATCAAATGCTCGTCATCCACAACGATAAACGTATACATAGCGGTCACCTCTACTCTCAAAGACTTGGAATCTCTACGATAATTCGGGTTCCTTGATCAACTTCACTATGGAAAGTCAATCCGTATCCGTCACCATAATACAGAACAATTCGTGAATGTACGTTTTTGATGCCAATGCTCTGCTTGAGCCTTTGACCGACAGCAATGAACTCCGGCGGCTGTGACAGATGCTGTCTCAGCTCATCTACCTGTTGAGATGACATGCCTACGCCATCATCGCATACTTCCAAGATAATCCGTTCATCTTGAATTTTGCCGGTAATCATAATCGTACCCTTGCCACGTTTATTCTCCAGGCCATGATAAATGGCATTCTCCACGAGCGGTTGCAATAGCAGTTTCAGCATGTGGCGATTCTGTATCTCAGGCTGCACTTGAAGCTCAAAGTTGATTTTATCACCGTACCTAATCTGCTGGATGGCCATATAATTTTCAACATGCTGCAGCTCTTCGCTGACGGTGACGCGTTCACTATCTGTTTTGATACTGTAGCGGAACATATCGCCCAGTGATTTGGTCATCACGACAATGCTTTCGACCTCTTCAATCTCAGCAATACTGTTGATCGACTCCAGCGTATTGTATAAGAAGTGAGAATTGATCTGTGCTTCAAGTGCTTTCATCTGTGAATCGAGTGTCAGTATTTTATGTTGATAGCTCTCCCGAATATGGGTATCGATATCCTTCATCATTTTATTGAATTCATGATAGAGGATTCCGATTTCATCCACATGTTTGCTTTTTTGCGGTTTGATTTTCACAAATTGATGTGATTTGGTCTTACGCATCATTTTGGTTAATTCAATGATTGGTTTGGTAATCAGGTTGGACAAAAAGAAGGATAACAGCAGAAAGATTACAGCACAGCTTACAGCAACATACAAAAATAGCTTTTGCGAGATGTTGTACTGCTCGTATAAGCGTTCAAGAGAGATGTTGGCAATCACATTCCAGTTATGTCCAGGCACCTTTTGTATAACGGTCATGATCTTATCCTGAATGGTTTTATACTGCGAACTACTGTTCACTTGCTCCATTGCCGCATTAAAGCTGGCAGGAAGAGGATGGCCGATCTGGTCACTTTCCGTGGAGTATAGTATTTTTCCTTGATTGTCAGCCAAATACAGGTTGGAGAGACTAGGGGCAGGATTCCGTTTCAATCCGTCAAAAATGTTCATCCCGCAATCCAGCATGAATACGCCGAGAAACTCATGATTGTTCGGATCGTAAAGGGCTCTTGAGAAACCGATCGATTGCTTAGCATTTATAATATAAGGTTTAACGCCGACCTCACCAACATATAAATCGCCTTTCCGCTGAATGGTGTCGAGATACCATTGATCCTGAAGAGCAACGTAGTCTAAACGCAAATCCGTGCCACTGCTTCCATAACTGATCCATTTTCCGTCTGGTGTGAAGAGATACAGACCATTAATGTAATTGTATCCGAGCAAAATATTTTCAAAGATCAGCTTGAGCTTGCTACGTATCATAAAAATGTCGTACTGGTCATTCGTATTGTTCAGCTTCGTTAGTTCATCACTAACTGTACTGTAAGCGGTTGCATTGGAAGACTGCTGAAGAAGGGTGACCGAAATTCGGTCAATGTTCTGCAAAATCTCTTCCATACTTTTGACCGAATTGCCGATTGTTGTGGATGTAATCAGAGAAGTCTGCTCATTCACCAACTTCGTATAACTTCGGTAGGAACTCAGGGATACAACGATAATGGGTATGATCGACACAAGAACGAGGATCAGAAACAGTTTGGTTTTGATGTTGAACAGAATCATACGTGCTCCCCCTGCGAATGTCAATTCTAAAAATAGTGCACCACACAAGCTAAAGTAAATGTACTGATGAACGCCGTATGATGAAAATGTGCACAAAGCAAGAATAAACATGAATCGGGGGAATGACAAGATGAAAAATAGAAAACAACTGTGGCCTTTGACTTTAGTGCTGCTAATGACGTTCCTTAGCGCATGTAGTTCTGCCAGTCAGGAACAGGGAAGTTCCGACAGTAATGGGGGAGCCGGTGACTCTGTCAAACCGATCACGTTGACGATGATGCTCTCAGGAAACAAGGCGTCGGAAGGGGAGGACTTCGAACTCGAAACGTTGCCTCGTCTAGTCAAGGAAAAGTTTCCAAACATCACGCTGGAGGTGCAGAAGCTTCCTGATGATCAGTACAACACCTCGGTACGAACGAAACTGGCAGCTGGACAGGGGCCGGATATGTTCTGGATTTTCCCGAAAAATTCAGCAGGGGGAGTCATTGATTTTGCCAAAGCCGGATTTGCCGCTGACCTGTCTGACCTGAAGTTCTGGGATAATATCAGTCAAGGTGCAAAGGATGATATGTCTGTGGACGGCAAGCCATACGGCGTATCGAGTGGTATTGCATTTCTGGGGGCTTATTACAATAAGGAACTGTTACAACAGGTCGGTTACTCCGAATTTCCGAAAGACTGGCCTTCTTTCTTGCAATTATGTCAAAAGCTGAAGGATGCGGGGATCACGCCAATTGCTATGGGAGATAAGGATCCTTGGGTGATCCAATTTGGAATGTACCAGATTGCCGCAAATACGGTATACCCGGATGATATGGACTTTGATGTGAAACTACAAAAAGGTGAGAAATCACTGACTGATCCAAAGTGGATTGAAACGATCTCAAGGTATAAAGAGCTGTACGACAAGGGTTACGTGGTGAAGAACTCACTGGGTATTGGCAGTGCACAATCTGCACAGCTGTTCATTGATGGCAAAGCAGCGATGACATTGACCGGCACATGGGACTATGCTTCCATGACATCCAAAGGTGCAGCCGACTTCACTCGCGGATTCTCTTCCCTTCCAGGCAATGATTCTGGCAAACCGGTATATGTATCTGGTGCAACATCGGCCGGTTATGCGCTCAATGCAAAATCAGCCAATCTGGATGCGGCGAAGCAAGTGCTGAATTATCTGTTTGACGGAAAGTCAGAGTTGTTCAAAGCTTTTGTGGCTTCCAACAGTTCAATCAGTGTGTACAAAGGCGTGACATTGGAGAAGGAATTGTTCAAGGAAGTGAACGACAACTATCAGCAAACAGGCAACTCCGTATATTTTAGCAATCAGATGTGGCCTGCGGGAGTATCGGATGTGATGCAAGCCAAATTTGCAGAGATTATCGCTGGACAAAAGACAACACCTGAAGATGTCGCAGCTGCGATGGAAAGCAAATTTAGAGAGCTGTGGAAAAACTAGAATGAAGTGATTTGTCTGTTGCTAGGGAATGGCATTTCAGCTACTTCCCTGGCTGCAGTCTCCTTGGAGAGGATGAAGCAAGATGAACTCGACTGTCATGAAAAAGTCCATGTACTGGTTTGCTGTGCCCGCATTACTTTTTTACCTGACGTTCTGGATTTTCCCGATTCTGCGATTATTCCAATACAGTATAACGGACTATAACGGATATGCTCAGGCGTATAGCTATATCGGATTAGACAATTACAAAGATTTGTTTCGCGGCGATGTTCTCGGCGTATCGTTGAGAAATACACTGATCTATACGTTTGTTACGGTTGTTGTGGGTAATCTAATCGGTTTGGCGATGGCTTTGCTATTAAATATGAAAATAAGAGGAAAAGGAATCTATCGTTCTTTAGCCTATATTCCTACACTATTCAGTGCTATCGTTGTGGGATTTCTCTGGAGTTATGTATATATGCCCGATTACGGGCTGATCTCTTCCTTTCTGAATAAACTGGGTATTGCGAGTGAACTGAATTTCCTCGGTGATTATTCAACAGCCTTGTATTCCATCATCTTTGTGGAAATCTGGAAAACGATCGGGACTACGATGATTATTTTCCTGGCCGGTCTGCAAACGGTCCCGAATGATCTGTTAGAAGCGGGTCGGATCGACGGGTGCGGTTCTTGGCGTCTGCTGCGACATGTGAAGATACCTCTTCTGGCAACGGCTATCACCATTAATGTCACGCTTAGCATAATCAATGGGCTTAAGGCATTTGACTTTCCGTTTATTATGACCAATGGCGGCCCGGGTACAGCGACGAATACGTTAATCTTTTCGATCTATAAAATGGCATTTACCGAGCAACTCTTTGGCAAGGCTTCCGCGCTTGGTGTCATATCTTTTGCTGTAATTATCGTTATTACGGCAGTATTTGTACTGAAAATGAACAAGCGGGAGGTGTCGGCATGACTTCTCGTAAATGGATGGGAAAAGGGTTTACCCAGGTCGCTGTCATGCTGATTATGGCGCTGAATCTGATTCCACTGATCATTGCTTTTTCGACTTCACTGCGTGATCCGAAAGATAACACCAATCCGCTCGTCCTGTTTCAGGGTATCTCTCTGGCAAGTTATAAAGCTGCCTTCGAGCGCATGCATTTTCTGGAGGCTCTATGGAACAGCGTCGTGTTAACTGGGGTATCGGTCATTTTTGTCGTCCTGTTCGCGGCGATGGCTTCTTATCCGATGGCCCGGCTGAAAACAAGGCTCAGCAAGTTTATGTATTTATTTTTTCTGTCCGGGCTCGTGGTGCCTGCTCAGATGGTGTTGATCCCTATTGTACAGATGATTAATGCGCTGCATATTCCGACGAACCAGTATACTCCGATCTTTATGTTTATTACCTGCAGCTTGCCGTTTTCGACTTTCCTGTATACCGGCTTTATTCGCAGCGGTGTGCCAGAAGAGGTAGAGGAGGCTGCACATATTGATGGTGCCGGATTATTCCAGCGTTTCTGGACGGTTGTTTTTCCGCTACTCATTCCAGTGACGGTGTCCGTTATTATTACGCAGGGAGTATGGATCTGGAATGATTACTTTTTTAATATGATTTTTATTTCCGGAGCCGGGCAATCGCCTTTACCTCTGGCCATGCTTGGATTTATGGGGGATCAGCAAAACCCGACACAATGGAATGTATTGTTCGCAGCATGCTTTCTGTGTGCACTGCCGCTGCTGCTGGTTTTTTTATTTTTGCAAAAATACTTTGTTGGCGGTATGACGGTTGGTGCAGTTAAAGGTTAGGGAGGAGAATCTGAGATGAGTGAAAAGATCGTAAGTGAACGCAGGATGGGTCAACATATCATAAACGCATCATGGATGGATCAGGCGAAGCAAGGGATTCCAAAGCTCTACGAGCAAACGGTGTATCCGGAGCAGATCGTTCGTTCCATGTCAGATTCACGGGCATTTCAAGGATGGCGGATGGAAACGATAGGCCGGGCGTCCGTTTTGTCCGAGCAAACGCTGCGCAAGGGAGACGAGATAACACTGGATTTTGGCCAGCATCTCGTCGGTTATGTAACCCTGTCACTGCTGAACGTCCGAAGCAATGCAGATGCACCTTTGAGATTAAAATTGACATTTGGCGAGATGCCATGTGAGGTTGCAGAAGACTTTTCCACATATGAGGGGTGGCTTAGTCGTTCCTGGTTGCAGGATGAGGTGCTTAATGTAGATGTACTGCCGGGAACAGTTACGTTGAACCGTCGATATGCCTTTCGTTATCTGAAGATTGAAGTACTGGAAACATCGATTCGGTATGATATTCAAATCAAGGATATCTATTGCAGGGCGGTGACTTCCGCATCTATGGATACAGTATCTCCGTTGCCGGAAAACATCGATGAGGAACTGGCTGAGCTTGATCTGGTATCGATTCGTACTCTTCGGGATTGTATGCAAACGGTATTTGAGGATGGGCCGAAGCGGGATCGACGGTTGTGGATTGGTGATCTGCGTTTGCAGGCCTTGGTCAATTATGAGACATTTGGCTGTAATGATCTGGTGAAGCGCTGTTTATATCTATTTGCCGGATCAAGGCTGGAAGGTGGGCAAGTAGGTGCGTGTCTGTACGAAAAACCGGAGCCTTATGTAGATGACATCTACTTGTATGACTATGCCCTATTTTTTATTACTACATTATGGGACTACTACGAGGCAACGAAGGATCGGGAGACACTTGAGGTGTTATGGCCTGTTGCCAAAGAACAGATCGACATTGCCTTGTTAAGGCTGGATGCACGCGGCATTGTGCAGGATGATGAGACGTGGTATTGCTTCCTCGATTGGCATGAGCAGTTGAACAAACAGGCAGGTGCACAGGCGATATTGATCTACGGCATGAAAAGAGGGCAATGGATTGCCCGGGAACTGGGGTTGTCCGCGCAAGAGGAACAGATTCAGATGCAGGTTCAGCAGGCGGAACAGGCTGCGCTTCAATTTTTATGGGATGAGGAGCAAGGGTTATTCATTAGTGGTGAGGGACGTCAGGTGTCGTGGGCATCGCAGGTCTGGATGATTCTGGCTGAAGTGGTGGATAAGGATGCGGCGTGGTCATTGTTGCAACGATTGATGAAGCATAATGACGCAATTCAAATGAACACGCCTTATATGGTGCACCATTATGTAGAGTCGCTGCTGCAGTGTGGAAAAAAAGAAGAGGCCTTGGCGCAGATTCGAACATACTGGGGCGGCATGGTAAAGGATGGAGCAGATACGTTCTGGGAGCTATATAATCCCGATGACAAGACATATTCTCCGTATGGCAGTAATCTGATCAATAGTTATTGCCATGCCTGGAGCTGTACACCAAGTTATTTTATTAGACGAATATTTGCTTCTAAATAAATAGTGAGGGAGAGAGGTCAATTCGGATAATTCCGGTTGGCCTTTTTTAATTTTTACAGCATATCCTTTTCGAATATAAGCCCCAGATAGATGTGGAGGATTTAATTTGAAAATATTTATAAGGCTACTGGAGCTGCTTGATCGCACGATGGGGGTAGCGTAATGAGCAATTTTATAGAGCTAAAAAGTAGTGAACTGGCTTGTTACGTAGTTAACTCGTGACCAATAGGGAGAGTTCTGGAGCTAGAATAAAAAGTGGACACCCGTTAACGGACGGAAGGATAATAAGGGAACGGA
>NZ_JBQZGE010000009.1:0-191617 GCF_052691815.1 Paenibacillus sp. TSA_86.1
GTTTGAATAAATATATGTACCTAAGAACAACATAGATTATTGTCAAAGGCTATAAGATGTAGTTGTTCTTTTTGAATAATATTTATATTTAGATTAGCATCAACCTCAATAAGGGCAAAGTTACATGGAGTTTGGTTAATAGAAAGGATAGAGATATAAAAGAAAAAAATAGTACCAAGTACTAAGACTTGGTGCTATAATAATAAAAAATCAAATGAGGTGATCTCAGCTATGAATCATCAATCTAAATCAACAATAACAGCCATGGGTACGTATGTACCGGATCGAATATTAAGCAATGCAGATTTGGAGAAAATGGTCGAAACAAGTGACGAATGGATTGTGCAGCGAACGGGGATGAGAGAACGCCGGATTGCAGCAGAGCATGAATTTGTGTCGGATTTAGCCACGAAAGCCGTGGAAGATATGGTCCGTCGTTACGAGGTAAATATCACCGATGTAGATATGATTCTTTTTGCCACAAGTACACCTGAGTATGCTTTCCCCAGTTCGGCTTCACGAGTGCAGGCCAATCTGGGCATTCCCCATACAGGAGTGCTTGATCTGAACGCGGCTTGTGCGGGCTTCGCATACGGTATGCAGCTTGCAGATAGTCTGGTGACCAGTGGTATGTATAAGAAGGTACTTGTGATCGGGGCAGAGACATTATCTAAAATAACAGATTATACTGATCGTACAACTTGTGTGTTGTTTGGAGATGGAGCAGGTGCCTTTTTAGTGGAACGTACTTCCGCTCAGGGTGACTTCAAATCTTTCGTTTCTGGGACACAAGGAGAAGGTGGGAGGCACTTATACAAAAGCGGACTATCTACAGAGATGAATGGGCAGCCCTTGACTGCCGAAGGCACTTTGGTGCAAAACGGAAGAGAGGTTTACAAGTGGGCAGTCCGCCTGGTTCCAGAGCAACTGTCTGAGCTTATTACGAGAGCTGAAATGTTACCTGAGGAAATTGATTGGTTTGTTCCGCATAGTGCCAACTTGCGTATGATTGAGGCGATGTGTGAGCGCGGGCCTATTCCGATGGAACGTACATTAACAAGTGTGGAATATCGGGGGAATACCTCTGCCGCCTCTATCCCGCTGGCATTGCAGATTGCTGTTGATGAAGGGAAACTAAAATACGGGCAGAACGTTGCGCTGTTTGGTTTTGGTGGTGGACTGACGTACTCAGGTCTGGTTGTTGAATGGGGCGTGCCAGATAGGGCGTAAATGTAAGTACCCATGTATTTGATAAATTAGACTTCTGCTCAGATTTCATAGCTGCAAGGAAGAAAAAGAGAAAGAAAAAGGTAGAACTCAGTAAGCTGAGCTCTACCTTTTAGTATTCCCCGACTAATATTCCTCCACGTTACTGTTCGAAGCCTCCATCGCCTTCATCTTCCCATAACGTATTAAATACATTAAAATCAGTCCATTGGCCTGAGAAATAAAAAAACAAATCTAATTTTTTAAAAAACTGAGGCCCTTCAATTTCTCCCTGATCTACAATAGGTTTGCCTGTCCTGCGTAAAATGGGGTACACCTCTGCATAATCTGCACCATCAAATGCGATCATTATAGGTGCATCGAGTACACTCAAACGTTCATAAGGGTAGGTTATACTTTCACCGTTCACAATGACTTTCAGATCAACCGGTTCTGTTGCGCTGATTGCCAGATAGGCAGTAGATACGTTATCCATACTAATAAGTGCCACGTTATCTGAAATCAGATTACCTAAAGAAGAATCTCTATAAACGTACTCGCGGGATAACTCTCTGGGAATCAGTTCATCTATGGTTGGCTGATGCTTATAACCTTTCCCGCCATAAAAGTTATAGATGCGTTGCAGGATAACCACGGTTTCCGCTAAAGTTACCTTTTGGTTCGGATAAAACTTCCCTTTGGCATCAGGTTTCATGATGCCTGCTTTGAAGAAGCCGAGCAAGGCATTCGTTTTGACACCATCAAGATCGGAGCCAAGATATGCATTCTGTTTTTTTTCTTGAACAATACCTAACTCGGGAGCGAGTGGTTGATACGCATATTTCCATTTGTCATATGTTTCATGAGAAGAGAATGTTCTTTTCGGGATATCCTTGAACGGTTTTACTTTAGTTATGATTTCTTTTGTGTCCATTTCGTCCAGGCTATAACGGATATCAGGAAAGAGTGCATTCAGGGCAATTAATAAATCCCAGCGAGATAAACGCTTAGAAGGTTGATACGTAAATGTTTCATCATTGTAGTTTATCTGATCTGCCGCTGCGATCATGCCTGAGGGATTGCTCGGAATGCTTCCGTATACATCTCGAAAAATAGGATAATATGTACTTCCTTCAGGTACGCCTGGAATCTCGATTTTTTTGTCTTGTTCAACACGAAACTCCTTGAATAAGGTATGTATCATCTGGGTTAATTCGGCTTTGGACACCACCTGGTTTAAACGGTCTGCTTCTTGCTCGTAGTTTTGCATGACATCGTGAGAGGCCATGAATTCAACAGCAGGCTTGGCCCACGTATATTTCTTAGTATTCGTAGTCGTGGCAGCACTGACCGTTGATGTGGCAAAAAGGGAGAAACTGAGCACGGCGATAAGCAGTACGTGCCATTTTGAATGATTCATCAAAGACCTCCTGTATGGTTTGGTTCAAGCTATGTTTCTATGACAGACTTTCTCTTACATATTGTAGACGACAAATCAGGATCAGAGCAATTTAAAAAAACACCCCGATTCACAGAACTGTGAATGGGGTGCACGTGTAATGAAGACCGTTTAACGAAGGGTGTGTGTTGAGTTTAGTCTAGTCTATAAGAGATCTCGTCTTAATTGAAGAGGATTTCCCTGGAATCGGTCATCAACAAAAGAAGTAAGAGTGCTCTTGCTCATGTATCATGAGTCATCCATACATTAGGGCTTTAACTTTGGTGCTTGGCGATGGTGTGTACCTTGTTCGTAGCTGTAAGCCAGCTTGATCAGTGTGCCTTCCTCAAAGGCGCGGCCCAGAAATTCCATGCCTACGGGTAATCCGTCCGTTGTAAAACCAGCTGGAACGGTAATAGATGGGAAGCCGGAGAATGGACTTAGACGATTGTTGGCACCAGAGGTTTGACCTTTACCGATCACCCCAGCAGCTTGTGTTGATGTCGGGTAGATAATCGCATCCAGGTGGTTGTCAGCCATTACTTTCAGTAAGGAATCCCGCGTGATTTGCGTGCGTTTCAGGACAATATCCTTATATTCCGATGTTTCCAGCGTGTCACGCGCGTCACGGGCTTTCATGGCTTGCTCTTGGGTTTTATCAAACTGACCGGATGCAATGATCTCGGATAAGCTATGATAGGGTGCTTTGTCACCCAGAGAATCCAGATAGTTATTCAATTGAAATTTGAATTCATAGCCACTGAGGCTAGGATATTTATTGATCTCTGCAAAGTCTGGAATGGAGATCGGTACAGCGGTTGCCCCAAGGGCGGTAAGTTCTTCAACAGCTGCGTTGATGACATCGGCAACGGCTTTTTCTTCCGCTTTGCTGCTTGGGATGAGCTCGGGAGCTACTCCGATCCGGGCACCTTTAAGTCCATTAACATCCAGGAAGTCCGTGTAACTGGATGGGATTTTGCCTATCGCGTAAGCAGTAGCAACATCCTTTTTGTCATAACCAACGGTAGCATCGAGCATGATCGCCGCATCACTTACGGTACGAGCCATTGGTCCGCCAACGTCTTGCGTAAGTGCGAGCGGAATGATGCCTTCACGACTGGACAGTCCGATGGTTGGGCGAATGCCTACAAGGCTGTTAAAGCTGGATGGTATGCGGATGGAGCCGCCCGTATCAGTGCCCATACCTGCAGCTGCAAAATTTGCAGCGATGGCCGCACCTGTTCCGCCACTAGAGCCACCTGGATAATGGTCAAGAGCGTAGGGGTTCAGCGTTTGTCCTCCAAGTGAGCTGGACGTAGTGATGCCAAAAGCGAACTCATGCAGGTTGGTTTTGCCCAAAATAATCGCTCCTGCTGCCTTCAGCTTCTTCACTTGTTCTGCATCATGAGCCGGGATGGAATCCTTCAGGCAGATACAGCCAGCCGTTGTTGGCATGTCCTTGGTATCAAAGTTATCCTTCACCAGAATCGGAATCCCGTGAAGCGGGCCGCGAGTCCCCTGAGCCACACGCTCTTCATCCAGTTGTTCCGCGATTTTAAGCGCATCGGGGTTCAGATTCAGGACAGCATTGATGCTAACGCCTTGGTCATCGTATTTGGCGATACGGTCCAGATATTGCTGCACCAGCTCTTTGGATGTTAGCTTGCCTTGTGCCATAGCAGTCTGCATATCCATAATCGTGGCTTCTTCGAGCACAAACGGTTTTATGTAGTTATAGATGCGATCTTTCAGAACAGAGACGTCGTTTGCCGTGAGCACAGCGTTAGGCAAGAAAAGAGAGTCCGTATAGCCTTTCATCAGTCCGGCGGCATTCAGGGCACCGACGGCACTGGCATAATCGGACTGATCCGGCACATCCTTAAAGGATTCCGGAGCAACGTCCAGCTTGAGCCATTGCTGCAAGGCAAGTGCAGCATCTTTGCGTGATAGTGTTGTGCCGGACGGCCTGTCCATGGTAAAAGGTACACCTGCAAGTGTAGCGGCTTCTTCCATGGCCTGAACGAAGGTTGCGGCACTAACCGGCGCTTTCCCTGCAAGGGTGGCGGCGGTGGAGTTTTGGCTTGAAGGAGTTGCTGCGGCGGCGAAAGCCGAAGGTACAGCAGTTCCTCCCCACGTTGCGGCAACCACTGTTCCCGCGAGTAATAAGGCTCCGCCTTTTTTCAATACAGATCCATGATAAGTCATGCATCCACGCTCCCTTCCTGTGTCTAAGATGATGTGTTTGGTAGCATTCTGTTGTATATGCTTTTGCACATCTTATATTCATGTTAGGTAATATTACAATATTAGTATTTATTCAAAAAAACGTATACATATCGGTTTTTTGTCCCTGTATCTACTATTTTCTCTTCATACCTTTGAAGTAGAGGACGGTTAACTTTCCGGAAAGGGAAAAAAATAGCGTTAATTTACATATATATTACGTTGATGTGACATTGTTAGTGAATGATGAGATAACTTTCTTGCTAATAAGGGGTACAGATGAAACGCTGTCTGAATATATACTTGTGAAAAACAGGATCCCGGTTGAAATGATATAATAGAAAGATGGAAAGATCGGCAGACAGATCGTTGTCGCGGATCAATAGCGTTTGGACAGAAAGGAAGAGATACGAAGTGAAGACATTGGTACTCGCAGAGAAGCCATCTGTAGCAAGGGAAATTGCTCGGGTAATGGGTGCGCGTGATAAACATAAAAGTTATATGGAAGGCCCGAAATACATTGTAACCTGGGCGCTGGGACATCTGGTAGGCCTGGCTGAACCGGAGGATTACGACAAGAAATATGCCACCTGGAATCTGGAGGATCTACCGATCTTGCCAGAGCGGACGAAGCTGAAAGTGCTCAAAGAGACGAATCACCAGTACAAAGCGGTACAGCAACTCATGAAACGTCAGGATGTAAGCGAGCTTATCATTGCGACCGATGCGGCTCGTGAAGGAGAGCTGCTTGCAAGGTGGATTATGCAGATGGCCCAGTGGAAGAAACCTTTCAAACGCCTGTGGATCTCATCTCAGACGGATAAAGCGATCAAAGACGGATTTGCCTCGTTGAAGCCGGGCAGTCAGTTCGACCGACTCTATGAATCCGCACGTTGCCGTGCAGAAGCAGACTGGATGATTGGACTTAATGTGACGCGTGCATTAACCGTAAGGTTCAATGCTCAACTGTCGGCTGGACGTGTACAGACCCCAACCTTGGGCATGATTATGGATCGGGAAAATGAAATTAACGGCTTCCGCTCACAGGAATATGAGACGTTAACCGCGGATTTTGGAGATTTTCAGGCCGTATGGCGGGCAACTGGCGGAGATTCGAGAATTTTTGATAAACAGGATATGCAGCAATTGAAAGATCGAGTGGATGGACGCAAAGGCACGATTGCTCAGGTGAAAAAAAGTGAGAAAGTCGAGCCGCATCCGCTGGCGTATGACCTTACGGAGTTGCAGCGGGACGCGAACCGTAAACACGGGTTCTCCGCCAAACAGACATCTAACGTATTGCAACGTCTGTATGAACAGCACAAGCTGGTTACTTATCCACGTACAGATAGCCGCTATCTGACTTCCGACATGACTGGAACGCTGAAAGAGCGATTGGAGAGTGTAGCTATTGGCCCATATGCATCACTTGCACGTCCTTTGCTGCGCAAAAATCTGAACATCACAAAACGGATTGTGGATGACAGTAAAGTCACGGATCACCATGCCATCATTCCAACTGAGCAGACGGTGCTCTTAAATCAGCTGAGCCCGGAGGAACGTAAGTTATATGATCTGATTGTTCGCCGGTTTATCAGCTTGTTCTACCCAGCGGCTAGATACGATTCCGTAGCTGTCATGGTACAGGTTGGGAAAGATTCCTTCCATGTGAAGGGCACAACGGTAAAAGATAGCGGTTGGCGTGAAGTTTACGGCGGTGATTATACCGATGAAGACGATGAGCGTGAGGATGACGGGGGCGGTCAGGATCGCGTGCTTCTGCCCGATGTGCAGCAAGGGCAATCGGTAACTCTTCAGCGCTGCCATATCAAGAGTGGACGTACGATGCCGCCGAAGCGCTATACGGAAGCGGCTTTGTTATCCCAGATGGAAAAGCATGGACTTGGTACTCCAGCAACACGTGCGGATATCATCGAGAAACTGGTCAGTTCGGATACGATTGATCGTCAAGGCAACAGCATGCATCCTACTGGCAAAGGTAAACAGCTGATCGAACTTGCCGCACCGCAGCTGCGTACACCGGAACTGACGGCTCGTTGGGAAGCCGAACTGGAGCGGATTGCCCGTGGGCAGGGGAAACCTGGCCCGTTTTTGGATGGCATTCGTTCGATGGCAAAGGAACTGGTGTCTACCGTAAAAAGCAGCAAAGCAGAGTACAAACCGCATAATGTAACCAACAGCCATTGCCCGGACTGTAACGCGAAGTTGCTTGAGAAAAAGGGGAAGAAAGGCAAGTTCCTCGTATGTCCTACGGAGGACTGTGGTTATCGTCGTTCCAATGAGAAGCGGTTGTCGAACCGCCGCTGCGCGCAGTGTCATAAAAAGATGGAGATTAAGGAAGGCAAAGCTGGACTGTATGTACAGTGTCTGCCATGTGGAATCACCGAAACACTGGACAAAGACAAACAGCATGTGAACAAACGCGAGCAACAAAAGCTGGTGAAGCAATATGCCAAGCAGGAGTCTATCGGCTCTAACCTGGGAGATTTGCTGAAAGCAGCCATGGAGAAACAAGGGAAATAGGCATGCGGCAAGACAACATAAGCTGAGAGAATAAGTGTTAAACGATCTCGGACTATTTAAATGAGGCGACCAGATTCATGTCTCATGTTCAAGATGGCTTGACCACAAACCGATTACGATACTCTTTTGGTGTAAAACCCGTATGTTTTCGAAACACTTTGATGAAGTAACTCTGATCGTGAAAGTTTAGCAACGTATAAATCTCGCTCAGGCGATAGTCTGAGAAAACGATAAGATTTTTGGCTTCTTCAATCCGTTGCCTTTGTATAAAAATGCGAAGTGCCTCTCCAGTCTCTTCCTTGAATTTACGGGAAAGATAGGAGGGGCTTATTTGCAGATGCGTGGACAGTATAGACAGACTTAAGTCATCGTATAAGTGATTGAATATATATTCCTGACATAACAGAATGTCTTTGGACTTATGAGCCCGATGGACTTTGGCTACACGTTCGGTAAAGTCACCAAGGATTTTATGCAGAATCGGATGGATCGAATCAATCCGGGACAGCTTTTCAATGTGTTGGATATAGGTGTCGCTAAGCGTAAGCGCTGACTCCGAATACAATCCGCCATCGATTGCAGCACGGGTTCCGAGTGTAATTGCCGCGATGATCAGATTCTTTTTGCTCCGTAAACTATCCTGTTTGGATAAATTGCCGTAGACCCCGTTCAAATCCATATGCTGTTTCAGGTACAAAAGCATCTTATGTTTGTTCCCCAAACGAACCTGATCAAACACCTTTTTCTCCGAAAGGTAGGATTTGTGAAACAATCTCTGCTCTCGCTGATCCAAAAGAGACAGCTCAAGTACACCTTCCGTATGATTATTTATATTTATGACATGTTTGTTGTCCTCAAGTACTTGATTTCGATCCAAAACTTCATGATGTAAAAGGTAGTGGGCCATAATTGCTACACTCAGCAGTTGATGGAGATCATTGGGTTCAATGAACGTAGTTGTATTCAGTTGTTGATCCCATGAAAATGGAGCATTCTCAACATATGACTGTACATTGGGCCAGAGAACAAGCAGACCTTGCCCTTCATGAGTGGAGACTGGCATCAGGATCATTTTATCCATTTGTGTATTGTAGTCCATAATCTGGATTTTTAGATGAATAGGAATGGAGAGAAGGTGCTTCGCCAATTCCGGGCTAAAAGAAGGGTGACGAGCGAGACCTCGGATAAGGTAGAACGCGGGAACTCGGGTAGTATCATATAACGTTTGTAAGATCCATTGAAGTTTGGTTTCGGTTATCGTTGGCACGGAATACTCCATCTCCCTAAAGATCATAATTTAATACCATTAATAACAAATGAATACCATAAATATAAATGGAAACGCTCTATATTTCAATTAAGATGTTGATTAATGATCTGCAGAGCAGGGGGCTGACAGAATGTATCTAGTCATTGATATTGGTGGAACTTTCATTAAATACGGAATTATGAGCGAAAGCGGAGAGCTCTTGTCGAAGGGAAAACGTGGCGTTGGTCGGAGTGGATTGCAAGAACTGCAGGATGCTCTTTATGCCATCGTGGATGCACAAGACTTGTCACAGATTCAGGGCTTTGCTCTGAGTTGTCCAGGAACAATCGATGTGGAAACAGGAATGGTGTTTCACGGCGGCTCTTTTCCATTTTTGCATGAGGTGAATTTAGCCAAGCTTCTTAAAGACAGATACGCTATCCAGGTGTCCATTGAAAATGATGGGAAATGCGCAGCACTTGCTGAACTTTGGCTTGGCAGTGTCAAAGATACGAAGGATTCCGTCGTGATGGTGCTGGGCAGCGGCATCGCGGGAGGAATCATCATGGATGGTAAACTGCAGCGTGGAAAAAACTTATCAGCCGGAGAGGTTAGTTATGTGATGAGCCGGATTGATCCGGTAACGAAGGAAGCGGCTTATTTTGGACTGGAAAGCTCGGCTGTTGAGATGGTCAGACAGATTGGTGAGTTAAAAGGACTGGATGATCCTGCCGATGGTGAGGCCGTGTTTGCATATATTAATCAGCAAGATGCGGAGGCGTGCTTTGTATTTGACACCTTTTGCACACAGATTGCGGTTCAGATTATGAATCTGCAGTACATTCTCGACCCTGAAGTGTTTGCCATCGGAGGAGGCATCAGTGCACAGCCTGTTGTGCTGGAGCGAATCAAATGGGCAATTGCTGAACTGAAGCGAATTAACCCATTGCATAAGGCGAGCCCGCAGATCACAGCCTGTACGTTTGGGAATGATGCCAACCTGTACGGAGCGCTATATCATTTTCTAAACAGCCGCCGGAACAACTAGACACACGTTGCAAGCCTAAATATAGGCGCCTCCTTTCGTATAAGATGATTCGTTTTCAGGCAACGTAAGCGGAGGAGGTGAGCCTGAGATGCCGCATAACAAACCGGAAAAACGTAACAACCAGCAGAATAAGGACAGCATTCGAGAAGAGAATATCGCTGTGACCCCGGAGAAATCAGCCAAAAGGGTACCGAGCCTGAACGGGATTCCGAAACAGGAATCGTAGAATTCTCGTTTATGTAAAATAGTGCGGTTCTCTGCCCGCGTTGATCATCTGCCTGCCTTGGGATTATAATGGAGACAGGGAGATGTCCCGGGATAGGGGGACCGCTAAACGCATATGCAGACCGGACTTATCGTATGGTTTATCTTTATTAATGTTGTCGCATATCTGGTCATGTCGGATGACAAGAGACGTGCACAGCAGAGACGGGATCGCACGCCTGAGCGAACGTTATTTTTACTGGCTTTTATCGGTGGTGCACTAGGCATCTGGATTGCGATGTATCGGAAAAGACATAAAACGAAACACCCCGGCTTTACGATTGGTGTTCCGTTGCTGGTCTTTTTGAATGCAGTAATGTATGGTTACTTTTTGCAATAAGCATTCATGGATTCATATGTAATTTTTTTCTTAATGAATGGTTCATCTTAACCTGTGAAGGTTTAAGAAGTTACATGGTTCCATGCTCTGTAAGAGATTTAGAAGTCAGACCGAGGCTTGCTTCGGGGTTCTACATATATAAGGAAGGGACGGGATGTACATGTTATTTTCTAAAATCTTGGTAGCTTATGATGGGTCAAAAGCTTCAAATAAAGCGCTGGATCGTGCAATCGAACTTGCCAAAGCAACGCCAGAGGCTGTGCTTGATGTCATTCATGCATTTGATTTCCCACGTGTATTTATCGGGGAAGGTCTGGCACCGCTACCGCCTTCACTCAACAATGATTACTACAATCTGGCTGTGCAAACGACGGATGAAGCTAAAGAACGGATTCAAGCTGCCGGTGTTACGGCAAACGTTGATTTGATACAAGGGGCTGCGGCTGAAGTGCTTCTGGACTACGCCAAAGAAAACGGGTCGGATATTATTATCATTGGTTCCCGCGGACTAGGCGGAATCCGTGAATTCGTGCTGGGCAGTGTCAGCCACAATGTAGTGCAGCATGCGCAGGTTCCTGTATTGATTGTAAAATGATTTTGAAATCATGGGAATGTTCCTCATTCCTGTGTGAAACAAGCCGGCTGTCTTCGAGAAATTGAAGAGGGGCCGGCTTTCTTTTTTTATTTTGCTGTAACTGGACAGGCCATTTCAAGTAAATTTGGGAGTTAATTGTATTGCACTGTACTAATTCCCGAACATTACATTTGTCAATATGTTAAATGTTCGTCTTTAAGTTGACATACGCTGTAGGGGATTGTTAGAATGTTAGATGTGTCGATCAGGTTAAAATAAGGTCGAGTAGGAACGAAAGCTGTATGATTATGGAACAATGTGAACGAAAGATATGGTGAATAGATATTTGCTCGTATAACGCCGGGAATAGGGCCCGGAAGTATCTACCCGGGAACCGTAAATTTCCGGACTACGAGGAGATACGGCTGAGAGTCGCATGCATGAATGCGGACAGCAAGCCCCCTTTGGCATGCCCAAATGAGGGATACGTATTTCTTGGAGTCCGGTGTCCGAAGAAAATGTGATGTTTTCGCGGGTAGCGGACTTTTTTCGTTTTCATTTGCAAAATGATTTTAAGAGATTTTGTATTTGTATAAGATAAACTACTCATTTACACGAAAATGGAGTGGACAGAAAAAACTGAAAAAGCGAAGCGGTCGCCTGAAAGCTTTCTGCAAGAAAGCTACATCGGAAGCATATGCTTATCACCGGATTTCCCCTTTAAGTAAAGGAATCAAAAAATCTGGGGATAACAGCGATTGGAAGTTTATTCTGGCATCGGAGTGACGGTGTAAATTACTTTTAGTTCAGCTTATATGACAAATGGGTTCTAAAATGCTCAGATGGGAGTGGGATGTATTCATGTCAGTGCAAGTTGCTGTAATTATGGGCAGTAAGTCAGATTGGGAAACGATGAAACATGCGTGCGAGGTGCTGGACGAGCTTGAGATTGGGTATGAAAAAAAAGTCGTCTCTGCCCATCGTACACCGGATTTGATGTTTGAATATGCAGAACAGGCGATTGACCGGGGATTCAAGGTCATCATCGCAGGTGCAGGCGGAGCGGCACATCTTCCAGGTATGGTAGCAGCCAAAACGATGCTTCCAGTCATCGGTGTTCCGGTTCAATCCAAAGCATTGAACGGTCTCGATTCCTTGCTGTCCATTGTGCAGATGCCTGGCGGCGTTCCGGTAGCAACGGTTGCGATTGGCAAAGCGGGGGCGACCAATGCAGGCCTGCTCGCGGCGCAGATCATCGGCGCATTTGACCCGGAGGTGCAGCGCCGCTCCGAAGTTCGCAGAGAACGGATCAAACAAGAAGTATTGGAAAGCAGTGATGAGCTATGAGTAGCGAAACTACGAATGTGGACGGAGCGAGCCAGGGAGAGTCGGTGCTTTTACCAGGTCTAACAACCATCGGTATTCTCGGCGGTGGACAGCTTGGACGCATGATGACACTGGCTGGAACAGCCATGGGGTATCGGTTTGTCACCCTTGATCCAACGCCTGACTCACCTTGTGGTCAAATTGCGAAGCAAATTCAGGCAGGATACGATGATGTAGAGGCGGCAAGAGAACTTGCACGGCAATGCGATGTCATTACCTATGAGTTCGAAAATGTGGATGCAGAGGTGGCAGCATTACTTGAGCGTGAGTCCTCTGTACCGCAAGGCAGCACTCTTTTATATACAACCCAGCATCGCTTGCGTGAGAAACGTGCGATTGAAGCGGCTGGTGTAAGAGTTGCTCCATACCGCGAAATTACCAGTTTGGATACGATGAATGCTGCGGTGAGTGAATTAGGAGCTCCATGTGTGCTGAAAACAGTGACTGGTGGATATGACGGAAAAGGGCAGCGAGTGATTCGCGCGGTAGCAGATGCTAAAGCCGCGTATGAAGAACTTGCGGCGACAGGCGCGGAACTGGTGCTGGAGCAATTCATCAAGTTTGAATGCGAGATATCCGTCATTGTTGCCCGCAGTACCCATGGAGAGATCAAAACGTTCCCGCCTGCGGAGAACATTCATGTGAATAATATTTTACATGCCTCCATCGTTCCGGCTCGTGTGGCCACGGATATCCAGCTTGAAGCACAGAAGCTGGCAGCTGCGGTGGCGGAATCCATGGGAGCTGTTGGATTGCTGGCCGTGGAACTGTTTGCAGCCGCTGACGGTAGACTGTACGTGAATGAGCTGGCTCCAAGACCGCATAATTCGGGGCATTACACAATGGAAGCCTGCGCCACTTCACAGTTTGAGCAGCATATTCGTGCCATCTGCGGATTACCGCTGGGGGATACTACGCTACTGAGCCCTGTTGTTATGGTCAATGTGCTTGGAGAACACCTGGAAGGTATCATCGCGAGAACAGGGAAACCTGATGCAGAAGCGATGGAACTCGGTATTATCCCCAAGCTTCATATATATGGCAAGAGTGAAGCGAAGACAGGACGGAAGATGGGGCATGTGAATCTGCTCTGTCAGGACACCGAAGAAGGATTGCAATGGATTGAACAAACGAAACTATGGAGGCATACAAATTCATGATTGAACGTTATAGCAGACCCGAAATGAGAGCCATTTGGACAGAAGAGAACAAATTCCAATCGTGGCTGGAGGTTGAAATTTGCGCATGTGAGGCGTGGGCAGAACTTGGAGTCATCCCGAAAGAAGAAGCAGCTTTGCTTCGCCAGAACGCTTCTTTTGATATCGATCGCATTTATGAGATTGAACAGGAAACACGTCATGATGTAATTGCGTTCACACGTACCGTATCCGAGAGCCTGGGTGCAGAGCGGAAATGGGTACACTATGGTCTGACTTCCACGGACGTAGTTGATACGGCACTAGGGTATGTACTGCGTCAAGCGAACGAAATTTTGGAAAAAGACATCCTGAATTTCATTGAAATCTTGCGTGAAAAAGCACTCGCTTACCAACATACACCTATGATGGGACGTACACATGGTGTGCACGCAGAGCCAACGACGTTCGGATTGAAAATGGCCTTGTGGCATGAAGAGATGAAGCGTAACCTGGAGCGTTTCCGCCATGCGGCTGATGGCGTACAATACGGCAAAATCTCCGGTGCAGTTGGAACATATGCCAACATTGATCCATTTGTTGAAGAGTTTGTTTGCGAGAAGTTGGGTACCAAGCCTGCACCCATCTCGACGCAAACGTTGCAACGTGACCGCCACGCCGAGTATATGGCAACGCTGGCTCTGGTCGCGACGTCCTTGGACAAGTTTGCTACAGAAGTACGGGCACTGCAAAAGAGTGAATTCCGTGAAGTAGAAGAAGCTTTTGCAAAAGGTCAAAAAGGATCTTCCGCAATGCCGCATAAACGCAACCCGATCGGCAGTGAAAACATCTCGGGTCTGTCCCGTGTCATTCGCGGACATATGGTATCGGCATATGAGAACGTAACGTTGTGGCATGAGCGCGACATCTCTCACTCTTCCGTAGAACGTATCATCCTGCCGGATGCTACGATGCTGCTGAATTACATGCTGAATCGTTTTGGCAACATCGTGAAGAACCTGACTGTATTCCCGGAAAACATGAAACGTAACATGGAGCGCACCTTCGGTGTACCATTCTCGGGTCGTATTATGACGAAGCTGATCGATAAAGGCTTCAGTCGTGAGCAAGCGTACGATACGGTTCAACCGCGTGCCATGCAGGCTTGGGAAGAACAACGTCAGTTCCAGGATATCGTGAAGTCCACACCGGAAATTACAGCTGTGCTGAGCGAAGAGGAAATTGCAGATGCATTTAACCCGTCCTGGCACCTGAAACACGTAGACACCATTTTCAAAAAACTCGGCTTGAACGACTAATATATCTCTATAAGGCTAGATAAACGAATGATGTGCTTGCTGAGAACGAAGAGGACAGAAATAAGCTGAAGAAGCGGAGCGTTCGCCTTTATCCCCGGATTTTCACTTTGGAAAAGTGGATCGGAAAAATCTGGGGATAACAGCGATCGGAAGATTGTTCTGTCATCGAAGTGGAGTTTGCACCATCAGGATTCGTTCTTAGCCTTACATCTCCTGAAAGAAGGTGAACCCATGGCACTGTCCACGGCGGCAGATATTATTAAAGCACCTCTGTTATACAAAGGAAAAGTACGTGAGCTATATGATCTGGGTGAGCATTTTCTTATTGTAGTAACGGATCGAATCTCGGCGTTCGATTACGTGCTCGACCCGGCAGTTCCGGAGAAAGGCAATGTGCTGAATCAACTCAGTAGCTTCTGGTTTGAACTTACAGGCAGCATGATGGACAACCACGTAGTTCATACCGATGTGAATCAGCTGGGGGACCTTATCACAGATCCTGATTTGCTCAAAAACCGCATCATGGTAACACGCAAGGCAGAGCGCATTGATATCGAATGTGTGGTGCGTGGATATATCACTGGTGGTGGCTGGAGACAGTACGAGACAACCGGAGAAGTGAATGGCATCAAACTGCCGGAAGGCCTGCGCAAAAACGCCAAACTGGAAGTGCCCATCTTCACACCGGCCGCCAAAAACGATGTGGGACATGACGAGGACATCCCGATGGAGCGTATGAAAGAACTTGTGGGTGATGCCCTGGCCATCGAACTTCAAGAGAAAAGCTTGCGCCTATATGAGTTTGCTCGTGATTATTGTGATCAGCGCGGTATCATTCTTGCAGACTGCAAATTCGAGTTTGGCATCGTGGACGGCAAGGTGATCCTGATTGATGAAATCTTCACCCCGGATGCTTCCCGCTTCTGGGCAAAAGAAAACTATGCTCTCGACATCGAGATCGACAGCATGGATAAAGAGCCTGTCCGTACCTATCTTGCAGGCACCGATTGGGACAAGAACAGCAAGCCCGATCCGCTTCCACAAGAGGTTGTGGGAGCGACCACAGCAAGGTACGTCGATATTTATAACCGTTTAACGAAATAATATGTGTAACGTTTGAGCGTGGGCTGCGGGAAAGTTTGAGTAAGAGACGTTTGAGCGTGCGCTCCGGGAAAGTTTGGCTTTCGATCGCTGTTGCCCCCGGAATGTTTGGATTCGTATCCTTTTTTCAAAAGGACACATTCCGGTTGCAAAGGCGAGCACTTCGTTTCTCCAGCTCAAATCTTTCCCTCCGCCAGTGTTCAAACTGGTGGATGAGGCAATTAAGGCGCAGGCTTCTGCAAGCATATGAAGCCTGAAGAGATGCAACTGAAAGACTGAAAATCAATGTTATTCATATAAATCGGAAAATTGCTACGTTTTCGTAATATGACTGGTTTTTACCATTTCCCACCGAAGCGAGCGTCCCAAGGCCATGCATTTACTTATTTACTACCCGTCGTGCACCGCAAAGGGTTTAGGCCTTTAAAAAATATTGCCGCAGGATTAAGCGGAGGGGTGGAATGGTTCACGAAGGAGCGAAGCGTCCGCCTTTGTTCCCGGGTTTTGACCGCGGCGCGGGCCAAAACGAATCAGAAAACCTGGGAACAACAAGCGGCCGGAGGAACCATCCACACCGAAGCGAGCGCCCCAAGGCCACAGCCCTTTTTTTAACAGCATAAAGCATTTATCCCGTTCACTACTGAGGAGGAACATCGAATCATGATCAAAGCAACCGTATATGTCACTATCAAACAAAGCGTACTCGACCCGCAAGGCGTAGCTGTTCAAGGAGCCCTGCATTCCATGGGATTCAACGAAGTGGAAAGTGTACGGATCGGTAAAGTCATGGAACTGAATCTGGATACATCAGATCGTGCGGAAGCGGAGAAACGTTTGAAAGTGATGTGTGAGAAGCTGCTCGCCAACACTGTTGTTGAAGATTACCGCTACGAATTGGAGGGTTAATCTCATGAAATTTGCAGTTCTTGTGTTCCCTGGCTCCAACTGCGACATCGACTGTTACAAAGCGGTAGAAGATGCGATTGGACAAGAGGTTGATTATGTATGGCATACGGCTACGGACTTGTCCGCGTATGATTGCATTCTGGTTCCTGGTGGTTTCTCGTACGGAGACTACCTGCGTTGCGGAGCAATTTCCCGTTTCGCACCGGTAATGAACGAAGTGGCTAAAGCTGCAGAGCAAGGCAAATATGTACTGGGCATTTGTAATGGATTCCAGATCCTGACGGAAGCAGGTCTGCTCCCGGGAGCACTGATCCGTAATACGTCCCTGAAATTCCGCTGCCATGACACGGTATTGAAAGTGGCTAACGCAGACACACCTTTCACACGTGACTATGCACCGGGCGAAGAGATTGTCATTCCGATTGCTCACGGTGAAGGAAACTATTATTGTGACGAAGAAACACTGGCAAGCTTGCAAGCGAACAATCAGATCGTATTCACATATGGCAACAACCCGAACGGTTCCCTGGGTGATATCGCAGGGGTGTGTAACGAAGCAGGCAACGTCGTCGGCATGATGCCGCATCCAGAACGTGCAGTGGATTCGCTGTTCGGTTCGGAAGACGGCAAACGGATGTTTACATCAATTTTGAAAGCATGGAGGGATCGGCATGACGCAGCAGCTATCCGCTAAGGAGCCAACAGCAGAACAGGTCGCAGAACATAAACTTTACGCACAGATGGGCGTATCTGACAGCGAGTATGAGCTGATCTGTGAGTTCATGGGCCGTAAGCCAAACTACACGGAAATCGGTGTATTCAGCGTAATGTGGTCTGAGCACTGCGCTTACAAAAACTCCAAGCCGCTATTGCGTCGTTTCCCGACAAGTGGCCCACGTGTCCTAATGGGACCAGGTGAAGGTGCCGGAATCGTGGATATCGGTGATAACCAAGCCGTTGTTTTCAAAATTGAAAGCCATAACCATCCTTCCGCGGTAGAACCTTATCAAGGGGCGGCAACAGGTGTGGGCGGCATTATCCGTGATATTTTCTCCATGGGTGCAAGACCCGTAGCGCTGCTCAACTCCCTTCGTTTCGGTAAGCTGGAGAGCGATCGCGTAAAATATCTGTTCGAGCATGTGGTAGCAGGTATTGCGGGATACGGTAACTGTATCGGGATTCCGACTGTTGCAGGTGAAGTGATGTTTGATGAGAGTTACGAAGGCAATCCGCTCGTTAATGCAATGTGCGTGGGTCTGATTGATCATGACAAAATCCAGCGCGGTGTAGCCAAAGGTGTAGGTAACCCGGTCTATTACGTTGGCCCACCAACAGGTCGTGATGGTATCCACGGCGCAACGTTTGCATCCGTTGAGCTGACCGAAGAATCCGAGTCACAGCGTACAGCCGTTCAGGTCGGTGACCCGTTCATGGAGAAGCTGGTTATGGAATCCTGTCTGGAATTGATCGATACGGGTATCGTGCTCGGTATTCAAGATATGGGTGCAGCAGGTCTGACATGCTCCAGTGCGGAGATGGCAAGTAAAGCAGGTAATGGTCTGGAGTTGTATCTGGATCAGGTGCCACAACGTGAAGAAGGCATGACGCCGTACGAGATGATGTTGTCTGAGTCTCAAGAGCGGATGCTGTTTGTCGTTGAACCGAAGGATGAGGCGCAGGCGATGGAGATCTTTGAGCGTTGGGGCGTTATTTGTGCCAAAGTTGGTAAAGTTACAGACGATGGTCGTCTGAAACTGATCCACCACGGTGAAGTTGTCGGTGATATGCCGGTAACCGCTTTGGTTGATGAGTGTCCTGTATATGACAAGCCATCTTCCGTACCCGCTTATTATGAAGCGAGTGCTTCCATCGACACGCTTCGTTATGAAGAGGTGTCGGATCTCGGCGGTGCATTGAAACAAGTGCTGGCTTCCCCGACGGTGGCGAGCAAAAAATGGGTTTATGATCAATACGACTACATGGTGCGTACAAGCACAGCCGTGCGTCCAGGTTCGGATGCAGCAGTGGTGACGATTCGTGGCACGCGCAAAGGTCTTGCGATGACTACGGACTGTAACGGTCGTTACGTGTACCTTGATCCTGAGGTGGGTGGACGTATTGCCGTGAGTGAAGCAGCGCGGAATATCGTATGTTCCGGTGCGGAGCCGCTGGCGATCACGGACAACCTGAACTTCGGTAACCCGGAGAAACCGGATATTTTCTGGCAGATGGAAAAAGCGGTAGACGGTATGGCGGAAGCTTGCCGTGTGCTGGATACGCCGGTCATCGGTGGTAACGTGAGTTTATATAATGAAAACGCCAAAGGCTCCATCTATCCAACGCCAGTGGTCGGTATGGTAGGTCTCGTTCATGACACGGATCATATCACGACACAAGCATTCAAATCCCAAGGTGATGTCATCATCCTCCTCGGTGAAACCAAAGCAGAACTCGGCGGCAGCGAGCTGCAATACGCCGTGCATGGCGTGACCGAAGGCCGTCCGCCGCAGCTTGATCTAAACACGGAGAAGGCATTGCTCAGCACCGTGCTGGAAGCCATCCAATCCGGACTTGTTCGCTCCGCGCATGACTTGTCTGAAGGGGGTCTGGCCGTTGCACTGGCAGAGTCCTGCATCAGCGGCAACTTAGGCGCGCAAGTGAATGTAGAGACTGCACTCCGTGCAGATCACACCCTGTTCAGTGAGAGCCAATCCCGTATTTTGCTGTCGGCTTCGCCGGAGCAAGCAGGCAAGCTGGAAGCTTTTGTACGTGAACGCGGTGTGCCTGTAGCTGTCATTGGGCGTGTTGAAGGAAGTAATCTGACGATTGAATTGAACGGAACATCAGCCGTGAACGAACCTGTAGGAGGTTTGGCTAAGGTCTGGGAGGATGCGATTCCATGTCTCATGAACTGATGACGGAACCGTTGTGGACAGGCGATTATTATAACGAAGGGTCCGGCAAGGAAGGACTCGACAAATTAAAGGAAGAATGCGGCGTATTCGGGGTGTATCGGCACCCTGATGCGGCTTCCCTTTCCTACTACGGTCTGCATGCACTACAGCATCGCGGGGAAGAAAGTGCTGGTATGTGTGTAAGCGACGGCACACAATTTAACTATCATCGTGGTATGGGACTCGTGAAAGAAGTGTTCACCAAAGACCTGATGCAGACACTGACAGGTGATATCAGCATAGGGCATGTGCGTTATTCCACGAGTGGAGATAGCAAACTGACCAATGCACAGCCGCTGGTTTTTAAATATCGCGATGGCGACCTAGCCGTTGCAACGAACGGAAACATCGTAAATGCACCAACGATCCGGCGTGAGCTGGAGCAGAGCGGTTCTATTTTTCAGACGACGAGCGACACTGAAGTTATTGCTCACTTAATCGCACGTTCTTCGAAAGGTCTTGTAGAGGCGGCAAAAGACGCATTCCAGCGTATCGTCGGCGGATATGCGTTTCTGATCATGACGAACGATAAGCTGTTGGTTGCTTCTGACCCGCATGGCCTTCGTCCATTGACGATGGGTAAGCTTGGGGACGCGTACCTGTTTGCTTCTGAAACTTGTGCACTTGAGACCATCGGCGCTGAGCTGATCCGTGATATTGAACCGGGTGAATTGCTTGTGCTGGATGCAGACGGATTGCATGAGGATCGATTCGATGATCATAAACACCGCAAGGCGCTCTGTGCGATGGAATATATTTATTTTGCTCGTCCTGATAGTGATATGAACGGTGCAAATCAACATGCTGCGCGGAAACGTATGGGTAGCCGGATGGCCATTGAGGCGTTTGTGGATGCGGACTTGGTTACGGGGGTACCAGATTCCAGCATCTCGGCGGCGATTGGATACGCTGAACAGACCGGTATTCCATATGAGATGGGCATGATCAAAAACAAATATACCGGACGTACTTTTATCCAGCCAAGCCAGGAATTGCGTGAGCAGGGCGTGAAAATGAAGCTCAGCGCAGTACGCCGCGTCGTCGAAGGCAAACGTGTAGTCATGATCGATGACTCCATCGTGCGCGGCACGACATCTCGCCGGATTGTGAACATGCTGCGTGATGCAGGGGCAACGGAAGTGCATGTGCGAATTACTTCGCCGCCATTCAAGAACCCGTGTTTCTACGGCATTGATACACCGGATAGCCGTGAGCTTATCGCATCTGCTCTGTCCGTTGAAGAGATTTGCCGCGAGATTAATGCAGACTCTCTGGCATTCCTCAGCCCGGATGGACTGATTGCGTCCATTCAGGGAGATAATCAGGGTGACTATAAGGGCGGACTATGTCTGGCGTGCTTCGATAATGACTATCCGACCCGCCTCGACTTTGACGGCGAGGAGAAATTTGGCTGCAGTTGTTAGGAGGCAAGGCTTATGGCAAGAAAAAGCTATAATGAGGGCGATGTTTTTCTGATTCCAATGCATGATGGACGGTTTGCCGTATGTCAGGTGATATGTGCACTGAGAGACCGCTTCAAAAAGGCATTTTCGTTCGGCGTGATGAGCATTCAGCGTGACGAAACCGTAAGTTTGGAAGACGGCGAATTCCTTGTCTATTCTTATGGTAAACGTAAGAGCAGCGTGATCTTCACGTCACCCAAGTTGCTGAAAGATGGCACATGGAGCATCGTTGGTAACATCCCGCTGACTCCGGCGAAAAAAGAATTGCAAGTATTCCAGTGTGCCGGTGCGGTATACAACGGTGATGAATACATTCGAATGGTTCCACCAGAAGAGTACAGTCAGTACGTTACAATGGGTGTAGCTGGATTTGAATTGGTACAGATTCATCTTCTAGAGATGAGTAGCCATATATGAGTTGGACTTTTCATTTACACATAAACGGAGAGGACAGAAAAAACCTGTAGAAGCGAAGCTAAAAGCTTTCTGAAAGAAAGCTACATCGGAAGCATAGGCTGCGCCTTTATCACCGGATTTTCCCTTTAAAAAAAGGGAATCAAAAAAATCTGGGGATAACCGCTACTCTCCAGGTTATTCTGTCATCGGAGTGTACGGTGTAAATATTTTAAACTCGATTTATACAAGATACGAAGGGTGTGAGGGTTGTGTCCGAAGCATACAAAAAGGCCGGCGTCGATATCGCGGCAGGGAATGAAGCGGTTGAACGGATGAAGAAACACGTAAAGCGTACCTTCCGTCCGGAAGTGATGACCGAACTGGGTGGATTCGGTGCCCTGTTCGGATTGAACAAGGACAAATATGACGAGCCAGTTCTGGTTTCCGGTACAGATGGCGTGGGAACCAAGCTGAAAATCGCATTTGCCATGGATCGTCATGACACGATTGGTATCGACGCAGTGGCGATGTGTGTCAACGATATCGTTGTTCAAGGAGCAGAGCCGCTTTTCTTCTTGGACTACCTCGCTTGCGATAAGGTCATCCCTGAGAAGATTGAAGCCATCGTTGCGGGTATCGCGGAAGGCTGTCACCAGTCCGGCTGTGCACTTATCGGCGGTGAAACGGCTGAGATGCCGGGTATGTACAGTGAAGGTGAGTATGATATCGCAGGTTTCACCGTAGGTATTGTGGACAAAGCAAAGATCATCAACGGCACCACCATCGCACCTGGAGATACGGTAATCGGCCTCGCTTCCAGCGGTGTGCACAGCAATGGATTCTCTCTGGTTCGCAGATTGCTGCTTGAAGAAGCTGGCCTGGATCTGCACTCCGAAGTGACGGAGCTAGGTGGCAAACTGGGCGATGCTTTGCTTGAGCCGACGAAAATTTATGTAAAACCGCTGTTGTCCTTGCTAGAAAGTGTCAACGTAAAAGGAATGGCACATATCACAGGCGGTGGATTTATTGAAAATATCCCACGTATGCTGCCAAGCAGCGTGAATGTAGATATCGATTATGGCTCATGGCCAATTCTTCCGATCTTCAATCTGTTACAGCAAAAAGGTGATGTATCGAACCGCGATATGTTCACGACGTTTAACATGGGTATCGGGCTTGTGTTGGTTGTGAACGAAGCAGATGCAGCCAAAGCGCTGGAACAGTTGAAAGCTTCCGGTGAAGAAGCTTACATCATTGGCCGTGTAACTGAAGGAGATGCGCGAGTAACCTTCACGGGAGCGGATGTTTAATGACGAACTACCGTATTGCTGTATTTGCCTCAGGGACAGGAAGTAACTTTCAGTCTTTGGTAGATGCAGCACGGAATGGCGCGTTGGGTGCCTCGGTGGAACTGCTCGTCTGTGATAAACCTGCTGCACGTGTTGTGCAGCGAGCGCAGGATGCAGGGGTAGACTGCCATCTGTTTACGCCCAAAGCGTATGATTCGCGTGAAGCATACGAGGCAGAGATTATCGAAGTGCTGGAAGCCAAACAGATTGATCTGGTTGTGCTGGCGGGTTATATGAGACTGCTGACCTCCGTGATGGTGGAGCGTTACGCGGGTCGACTGATCAACATTCATCCATCGCTACTCCCGGCATTTGCTGGCAAGGATGCGATTGGACAAGCACTCGATTATGGTGTGAAAGTGACAGGGGTAACCGTTCATTTTGTTGACGGTGGAATGGATACCGGGCCCATTATTGCCCAGCATCCTGTGCCAGTTCAGCCAGCAGATACAGCGGAAACGATTAGTAAAGCCATTCATGCAGCCGAAAAACAGTTATACCCTGAAGTGGTGTCTTGGTTCGCGCAAGGCTTGGTTCAATTAAACGGACGCCACGTCACCGTTAACAAACCGGTTTGATATAAGTTGAAATTTTTTCCGCACATGAACGGAGAGAACAGAAATAAGCTGGAGAAGCGGAGCGTTCGCCTGAAAGCTTTCTGAAAGAAAGCTGCATCGGAAGCATAAGCTTATTACTTGATTTTTACCATTACAAAATTGTTTGAAAAATCCAGGAATAACAGCGATCAAAAGATTATTCTGTTCTCGTAGTGGCTCAGTGTGGGAATCGTTTATCAACTTATATAACAGAAGTCGAAAATTGGTACGCATTTTGTGATATTTCTCGGGAAATAAATCGGCTGTGTTTCGTCAGGAAACGCGAAGCTTATGGGATAATAAAGGAGGAGCATATTGTGAGTATCAAAAGAGCGCTGGTCAGCGTATCGGATAAAACAGGCATCGTGGATTTTTGCCGCGAGCTGTCGCAAATGGGTGTGGAGATTATTTCGACAGGAGGTACAAGCAGCCTGCTGTCGAAGGAAGGCGTACCTGTCATCGGAATTTCGGACGTAACCGGATTCCCGGAAATTATGGACGGACGTGTCAAAACATTGCATCCGGCAGTTCACAGCGGTTTGCTCGCTGTTCGTGATAACGAAGAGCATACACGCCAAATGCAGGAGCTTGGTCTGGGTTATATCGATCTGGTCGTTGTAAACCTGTATCCTTTCCAGGAAACCATCGCTAAACCGGATGTAGCCTATGAAGATGCGATTGAGAACATCGATATCGGTGGACCAACGATGCTACGTTCTGCGGCTAAAAATCATGCGTTTGTTAGCGTTGTTGTTGATGCGGCCGACTACAGCCAAGTGCTGGAGGAAGTTCGTAGCAGCGGAGATACAACGCTGGAAACACGCAAACGGCTTGCGGCAAAAGTGTTCCGTCATACGGCGGCTTACGATGCACTTATCTCCGACTACCTGTCTAACGTTAATGGCGATCCATTACCAGAGCGTCTGACCGTTACTTACGAAAAGCTCCAGGATCTACGCTACGGCGAAAATCCACACCAACAGGCGGCATTCTACCGCAAACCGCTGGCTGCACAGGATACATTGACTACAGCCGAGCAATTGCACGGTAAAGAGCTGTCCTACAATAATATCAACGATGCTAACGCAGCATTGCAGATCGTCAAAGAGTTCGAAGAGCCAGCTGTCGTTGCCGTGAAACATATGAACCCTTGCGGTGTGGGTATTGGCGAGAGCATCTATGAAGCTTACAGTAAAGCTTATGCTGCTGACCCAACATCGATTTTCGGTGGCATTGTGGCAGCGAACCGTATTATCGACAGCGATACGGCGAACAAGCTGAGTGAGATTTTCCTGGAAATCGTACTCGCTCCTGATTTTACCCAAGAAGCACTGGATATCCTGACGAAAAAGAAAAACATTCGTTTGCTCAAAACGGGTGAGCTGAATGCAGCTCGCAACCGTGAAAGCCAATTCGTGGTAACATCGATTGACGGCGGTATGATCGTGCAACAATCAGATGTACACTCCATTGAAGCGAGTGAGCTTAACGTGGTTACCGATCGTGCACCTTCCGAAGAAGAAATGAAACAGTTATTGTTTGGCTGGAAAGTCGTTAAGCATGTGAAGTCCAACGCGATTGTACTTGCTGCGAACGACATGACGGTAGGTGTAGGTGCAGGACAAATGAACCGTGTCGGCGCCGCCAAAATTGCAATTGAGCAAGCTGGCGAGCAGGCCAAAGGTGCTATTCTCGCTTCGGATGCATTCTTCCCGATGGGGGATACACTTGAGTTGGCAGCAAAAGCTGGCATCACGGCAGTCATTCAGCCAGGCGGCTCGATCAAAGACGAAGAGTCTATCAAAGTAGCCAATGAATACGGCATCGCCATGGTATTCACAGGCGTACGTCATTTTAAACATTAGGATAAGTGATAAGTATGTTGGAGAGTTATAGAACGAACGGAAGCATTTAAAAGTACTCTCTCGTCAAAAAGTGGCAAGTGTTATAAAGGGGTGTCACCTGTCATGCTGATGACGTATGGGGCACTCCTTTTTTCAGGAAATAGATCAATAAATATTTTAAAAGTATGAACATCACAATCCAGTAAAGCGTGGAGGGAAACAGACGAATGGATATTTTGGTAGTCGGCGGCGGCGGCCGCGAACATGCAATCATCTGGGCGCTGGCGAAGAGTCCAAAGGCAGGTAAAATTCATTGCGCACCAGGGAATGCGGGCATTGCGCAGCTGGCAGCGTGTCACCCGATTGCGGTACATGAATTTGACAAACTCAAAGCACTGGCAGTTGAACTAAAAGTAGACCTCGTCGTTATTGGACCGGATGATCCGCTCGCAGACGGCATTGTGGACGCATTTGACTCGACAGGTATCCCGGTCTTCGGCCCACGTCGTAATGCAGCGGAAATCGAAGGCAGTAAAACGTTCATGAAAGACCTGCTGCACAAATACAATATTCCTACGGCTGCGTATGAGAAGTTTGATAACTACGAGCAGGCTCAGGCATATCTGGACGAGCAAGCGATCCCGGTTGTCATTAAAGCGGACGGACTCGCTGCAGGTAAAGGGGTCACCGTGGCATACTCCCGTGAAGAGGCCAATCAGGCACTTCAAAGCATCATGGTCGATAAGGTGTTTGGTGAAGCTGGGGCCAAAGTGATTATCGAAGAATTCCTCGCCGGACAGGAAATGTCGATTCTGGCCTTTGTTGACGGTGAGACGGTTCGTCCGATGGCTGCCGCGCAGGATCACAAACCTGTGTTCGACAATGATCAGGGACCTAATACGGGCGGCATGGGTACATATTCTCCTCTTCCACATATTCCGGCCTCCATTATTGAAGAAGCGGTCGAAACCATCATCAAACCAACAGCTAAGGCGATGGTAGCCGAAGGCCGTCCATTCCGTGGAGTATTGTTTGCAGGTTTGATGATCTCCCCGGATGGCAAACCCAAAACGATTGAGTTCAACGCACGCTTTGGAGATCCAGAGACCCAAGTCGTGCTGCCACGTCTAAAAACGGACCTGCTCGATATTTTCTGGGCAACCGTTCACGGAAAGCTGGCTGACCTGGAGATTGAATGGAGCGAGGAAGCTGCGGTATGTGTCGTGCTTGCTTCAGGCGGATATCCCGGCCCTTATGCCAAAGGTGTTGTAATTGAGGGACTGGATCAAGCCCGAGAGGCTGTTGTGTTCCATGCGGGAACAGCGCGTAATGAAGCTGGAGACTGGGTGACAAACGGCGGACGTATTCTCGGTGTTGTAGGCCTGGGCGCAGACATTGCAGAAGCAAGAACCAAAGCCTATGCACAAGCAGAGTTCATTCGATTTGAAGGCAAACATCAACGTACCGACATTGCAGCCAAAGCTTTGGTGTAAACAAGCAAGGTGAGGCATTCAAGCAATAAGTTGGTTAGCTTAAGCAAAGTATAGTGAAGTTGAATTCCAATCAACTTTGTTGAATGGATCAGGAACAGAGCAAGTTTTGCGCTAATTAAACCAGTCCGTAGGATAGAGTGCCGAAAGGTAATTGCATCCTGCGGGCTTTTTGCTGCGTATTACCGATATCATGTGTAAAAATGAGATAGCTAATACCCTTCACACACCTGCGCGAACAAAGCGTTTAGCCACTATGCCGGCAGGTATATAGCTGTTTACTGCCTATGTGGAACGGGTAGTATTTTAGTAAACTGCACTATTCTATAACAAGACCATAAGAACTCCATTTCTTAGGTACAGGATCACGCTGGTTAAAATGCCAGACGATAACATACATATAGACTATTCTGTGAACAATAGAATGTAAGCTTGGTCCAAACCATAACGTGCTGCTGGATGGTTCGGATCAAAACATGATATAATCTTCGGAAACAGGAATCGATACGTTGGGAGGTGGATATCTATTGGGTAGGCGATATTGTAAATTGTCCAAATGGCGAATCTAGGTGGAGTTAATCAAGGAACAATGGACAGCATGAGGGGTAACCCGTTTTGATTGAAGTCGTTTCTACACGTCATGGACGTCATTGACTTCATCTTGGATTCCTGTTTTAGATTTACAAGGTCATTGTGTGATTATACAGAATGGATCAGGAACTGATTTTTATATACGTTTTTATATTTTAATTGCTTTTGGCAACTTACATTAATCAGCGCATGAAAGGTTAACAGTATGAACGTTAACGTATCACGCTGTAACTATCTTTGGAGGTGAATCCCTGACTATCGGGGAAGTCTTTGGACATAATTACCATATTAAATATCGCATTACTTATCATCTTGATTGTACTAACCGCATTTTTCGTTGCGTCGGAGTTTGCTGTTGTAAAGATTCGTACATCAAGGGTGGATCAACTGGTTGCCGAAGGCAATAAAAAGGCAGTGCTCGCCAAAAAGGTCGTCTCGGATCTGGATTATTATCTGTCCGCCTGTCAGTTGGGTATTACGGTCACGGCTCTGGGACTCGGGGCATTGGGTAAACCAACGGTGGAGAGATTGTTATATCCGGTGTTCAGCTATTTTGATGTACCTGCCTCTGCCTCGGCGATTGCTTCCTATGCGATAGCTTTTATTCTCGTTACGTTTTTGCATGTCGTTGTTGGTGAGATGGCACCCAAAACGTTGGCGATTCAGTTTTCGGAAAAACTGACGTTGTTACTCTCGCCACCGCTGTACTGGTTTGGTAAAGTCATGTACCCGTTTATCTGGGCGCTCAATGGTGCATCGCGTGTAATCCTGCGTGGATTCGGTGTGAAGCCTGCCGGACATGATCAAGCCTATTCCGAGGACGAGATTAAAATTATTATGAACCAGAGCTATGAAGGCGATGAGAGCAACAAGACCAAGCTTTCGTATCTGGAAAATGTTTTTGTGTTCGATGAACGTGATGCCAAAGACATCATGGTTCCGCGTACAGAACTGGTTACACTGAATCAGGATATGACCTATGACGATATTATTCCTATATTGGATGAGCATAACTACTCCAGATATCCCGTCATCGAGGATGGAGACAAAGACCGCATTATTGGTGTTGTGAATGTGAAGAAGATATTGCCGGACATGGTTGCGACCCGGGCACATCAATTGAGTGAATTTGTGCGTGAGATTCCATTTGTGTCGGAAGTCACTTCCATTCAAGATGCGATGATCAAAATGCAGCAGGAACGTGTTCATATGGCTGTCGTCGTGGATGAGTACGGCGGTACCTCGGGAATCATTACGATGGAGGATATCCTCGAAGAGCTGGTTGGCGAAATCCGGGATGAGTTCGATGCTGATGAAGTGGCGGACATTCAGGAAACCGGGGAAAACCAATATCTGATCAACGGACGTGTGCTTCTGGATGAACTGGAGCGCCAATTCGGGATTGTATTCGAGGGTAATGAAGAGATGGATACCGTTGCCGGATGGATTCAGTACCAGAAGGGTGTCGGCGTGGAAAAAGGGGATACGGTTGAACACGGCGACTATGTCTGGACGGTTGTGGATGCCGAGAACTATCACATCAAGCAGGTGCTGCTTGAGCGTGTAAACGGTATTGAGGTTCAAGAAGCTGCAAGCGATCTGGCTTAATTGTTGGAAGAAGAACGTTGCTCTGATGTATATTTCAAAACTTAATGGAGGTGAATCCCTCATCTGAGGGAAATCATTGGACGGAATAATAGCCTTGAATTTATTTTTAGTAGCTGTATTTATCGGTTTGACCGCGTTTTTCGTAGGAGCCGAGTTTGCTATTCTGAAAGTGCGGATGTCCCGTATTGATCAATTGATCTCGGAAGGCAACAAAAAAGCAGTGATCGCCAAAAAAGTGGCACATAATCTGGATTATTATCTGTCTGCCTGTCAACTGGGTATTACAATTACAGCACTCGTACTAGGTGCTTTGGGTGAACCGACGGTAGAGAAGATGTTGCATCCGTTATTTCAGAGTCTGGAAGTGCCTGCTGCACTGTCCACCGTGCTCTCTTACGCGATTGCATTGGCATTTATCACCTTCCTTCATGTCGTAATCGGCGAGCTTGCACCCAAAACACTTGCCATTCAGTTTGCTGAGCGAATGACGTTGTTGCTTGCACCACCGCTCTACTGGTTCGGTAAAATTATGAATCCGTTCATTTATGCGCTGAACGGTGCAGCACGTTTATTGCTTAGCATTTTCGGTATCAAACCGGCCGGGCATGATACGGTTCACTCCGAAGAGGAATTAAAGCTGATTATGGCGCAAAGTTATGAGAGTGGCGAGATTAACCAGACGGAGCTGGATTATCTCAAAAACATTTTTGCCTTTGACGAGCGTTTGCTTCAGGAGATTATGATTCCCCGAAATAAAATCGTTACGCTGAATAAAGAAATGCCATTGGATCAGATTATTGACGTGTTGAACCAGCATGAGTACACGAGGTATCCTGTGATTGCCAATGGGGATGCGAACGATTTTGTCGGGTTTATTAATACCAAGCAAACGTTAACGAGTGTGGCTGCGGGCAAAACGTTTAGTATGAACACCTCTGTGTATCCAATGCCGAGCTTCTCGGAGCGTTCACCGATCAAAGATGTTCTCGTGCAGATGCAGCATAGCCGTGTGCATATCGCTTCCGTCAAAGACGAAGCTGGCGCAACGATCGGAATGGTGACGATGGAGGATATTCTCGAAGAGATTGTTGGGGATATCAAGGATGAATACGAGCATAAGGATCTGGTAAATCCACCGAAGAAATTAAAATTGGTGTAAAAATCAGAACCAGAAGCGGGCCTAGCTCGAAATCGTTCATTTGTATTTATATGAAAACAGGTATCCGTACTTCAGTGCGGATACCTGTTTTTTATGTGAAAAGCAGTTCAGCGTGTTACTTCTAGACTTGAACATCGAATTAGTTAGAGTTTACCGCAGTAATATCTTAATTTTAAAATAAATACTTGCATAATGCTTATAGATGGATTAATATGAATTTAAAGAATCTTAAATTAAAGATAAAACAAAAAAAGATAAGATACGAACCATAAACCAAAACCAAGGGAGTGGAGATTATGTTCAGAACTTCAGGCATTCACCACATTACGGCTTTTGTTGACGATGCTCAGAAAAATGTAGATTTTTACGCAGGTGTGCTCGGACTTAGACTGGTGAAAAAAACGATCAACTTTGACGCACCGGATGTGTATCACTTGTACTACGGCAATGAGCAAGGTGCGCCGGGTACGATCATTACGTTTTTCCCGCAGCAAAATTCAAGAAGAGGTGTGATCGGCTCAGGTCAGACCGGAGTTACCGTCTATGCGGTACCCGTGGGCAGCCTGTCGTTCTGGAAAGAACGTCTTGCTTCCTTCGATATTCCATATGAAAATAAAACGAGATTCGGTGAACGCTATATTCGTTTCTTCGATAAAGGGGGATTGCTCCTTGAACTGGTTGAGCGGGAAGGCGGCGAGCCAAGCCAGTGGACATTTAACGGGGTAACACCGGAGCATGCAATCAAAGGATTTGGCGGTGCGGTGCTCTACAGTCATGTGCCTGAGAAAACGATGGACGTGCTTGTCAGCAAGCTTGGTCTGGAACAGGTCGGCGAAGAGAATGGTCTGATCCGTCTGCGTGCAAACGGTGACCTGGGACAGATCATTGATATTCAATCCACTGGCATTCAGCGTGGTATTGGCGGTGCAGGAACAGTCCATCATATTGCATGGCGCGCCAAAGATTACACCGAGCATGAACAGATTCAGCAGGAACTGGATCAAACCGGATATCATCCAACGCCTGTGATTGACCGTCAATACTTCAACGCGGTATATTTCCGTGAACCGGGCGGCATCCTGTTTGAGATTGCGACAGACCCTCCAGGTTTTGCGCGGGATGAGCCGCAAGAGACGATGGGTGAGAAATTGATGTTGCCAGAGTGGTACGAACCACAGCGTGAGCAGATTGAACAATTGCTGCCACCGATTCAAGTACGTGAATGGAAAGGGGAGTCTAAATCATGAGTACAGCCACCATGAAACATATCTATAAAGCAGGTGCGCAGCCAGATGCGCCAACATTACTATTGCTCCATGGAACTGGAGGCACAGAGAATGATCTGATTGGACTTGCAGAGATGATTGCTCCGGGTGCAGCGATTCTAGGAGTACGGGGGAACGTATCCGAGAATGGCATGCCACGTTTCTTCCGCCGCCTTGCGGAAGGTGTATTTGACGAAGAGGATCTGATTGCACGGACGGCGGAGCTGGGTGCTTTTATCGATGCGGCTGCGGTGGAATATGGATTTGATCGTTCAAACGTTTATGCACTGGGATACTCCAATGGTGCCAATATTGCGGCGAGTTTGATGTTCCATCAGGCAGGTGTATTCAAGGGAGCAATCCTGCACCATCCGATGGTGCCGCTGCGCGGACTGACACTACCTGATATGAAAGGACTGCCGGTCTTTATCGGTGCAGGGGAGAATGATCCAATTGTGCCAAGACGTGAAACGGAGGAACTGGCTACGCTGCTGAGCGGAGCAGGTGCCGATGTGCATATGCATTGGGAACGTCAGGGCCATCAACTGACACGTACCGAAGCGGAAGCTGCAGCAGCATGGTATACATCACAGGCGTAATACAGGTACGGTACTTGGATGTATTGCATTACGAGATCGAGCACATATCGAATCGACATCTATAAGAAGTTCGCAGGCAGCCTGATCGGTGAGATCGGGCTGTTTTTTCATTTTTATAATCTATATAGGATACTCGCAGGAAAAAATGAAGGGATCTGTTATGTAAACGTCACGAACAGGGTAAGGATTTGAAATGGTGAGAGTTCACGCGGTATGCTTGTTATATTGCTTCGACACTATACGGATATCATGAACTGGAGGGGTTAATGTGGAACGTAACATCAAAGATTTGGTACAGCAGATGACACTGGAAGAAAAAGCAGGAATGTGCTCAGGGCTCGACTTTTGGCATCTAAAAGGGGTGGAGCGTCTCGGCATTCCATCCATCATGGTGACGGATGGCCCTCACGGATTGCGTAAACAGGATAGCAGCGCAGATCATTTGGGGCTGACCGCAAGTGTACCTGCAACCTGTTTCCCGTCAGCCGCAGGGCTGGCGAGTTCGTGGGATACCGAGCTGGCGCGCCAGGTTGGTGTGGCATTGGGTGAAGAATGTCAGGCCGAAGATGTGGCGGTATTGCTTGGACCGGGTGTTAATATTAAACGTTCTCCTTTGGGCGGAAGGAATTTTGAATACTTTTCCGAAGATCCGCTGTTATCGACTCAGATGGCTACCGCCCATATTCAGGGTGTGCAGAGCCAGGGCGTGGGAACGTCGCTCAAACACTTTGCAGTGAATAACCAGGAAGAGCGGCGGATGTCGATTGATGCAGTGGTGGACGAACGGACATTGCGCGAGATTTATCTGGCCAGCTTCGAAGGCGCGGTGAAGGACGCACAGCCATGGACGGTGATGTGTTCCTATAATAAAGTGAACGGCACGTATGCGGGTGAAAATGAGTGGTTGCTGACTGACATTTTGAAGGATGAATGGGGCCATGAAGGACTGGTTGTCTCGGACTGGGGCGCTGTGAATGAGCGGGCCGATGCACTTGCCGCTGGACTGGAGCTGGAGATGCCGGCAAGCGGTGGTATTGGGGAACGTAAGGTGATGGATGCTGTAGAGAGTGGTAAGCTGTCAATGGACAAGCTGGATCTTGCGGTGGAGCGTTTGCTTACGCTGATTTTCAAAGCGGTCGATCATAAGAAAGAAGGAGCTTCATACGATAAAACCGAGCACCACCAGCTTGCACGTAAAGTGGCATCCGAGAGTATGGTTTTGTTGAAAAATGAAGCCGGGCTTCTTCCACTAAAGCGTGAAGGCAGCGTTGCCATCGTAGGTGCCTTTGCACGTAAACCTCGCTTCCAGGGAGGGGGGAGTTCCCACATTAATCCGACCAAGGTCGATGATATTGTGGACGAGATGACTCAGGTGGCAGGCGATGGAGTGACCATCTCGTATGCGCCAGGGTACCGGATTGAAGCGGACGATGTGGATGATACGCTGATGCAGGAGGCCATTCAGGCCGCGCAAGCAGCAGATGCCGCTGTGGTATTTGTGGGGTTGCCGGATCGTTATGAATCCGAAGGGTATGACCGTGCCCATCTGCGTCTGCCGGACAATCACATCCGACTGATCGAAGAGGTGGCGAAGGTGCAGTCCCGTGTGGTGGTTGTGTTAAGCAACGGTTCTCCAGTGGAGATGGCTTGGTTGCCGCAGGTTCAAGCAGTGCTTGAAGCTTATCTTGGCGGACAGGCTGTAGGGGGCGCAATCGCCGATCTGCTCTTCGGTGAGGTGAACCCGTCTGGTAAACTGGCGGAGACATTCCCGGCCAAGCTCAGTCATAATCCGTCCTATCTGAACTTCCCTGGCGAGGCGGATCGAGTGGATTACCGCGAGGGTATCTTTGTTGGTTACCGCTATTATGATAAAAAAGAACTGGAGCCGCTGTTCCCGTTTGGATACGGCCTCAGTTATACCACGTTTGAGTACAGCGATTTGCAGGTGGACCGGACAACGCTAACCGACCTGGACGAGGTGCAGGTACAAGTACGCGTCACCAATACCGGGGAGCGTGCGGGGAAAGAGATCGTACAGCTGTACGTTAGTGATGTGGAGAGTACGGTGATTCGTCCGGATCGGGAACTGAAAGGTTTTGCGAAGGTAGCACTGGCAGCCGGGGAGTCCCAAATGGTTCATTTCACCCTGAATAAACGTTCGTTCGCGTATTACAACGTGGATATGAAAGACTGGCATGTTGAGACTGGCGAGTTCGAGATTCAGGTGGGCAGCTCTTCGCGTGATATTCGTGTGCAGACTCGGGTGAGTGTCGAATCCACGGCTACATTTATTCCTACGTACACACGTAACAGTACACTTGGCGATATTCAGCGCGATCCGGAGAATAAAAAGCTGATTGAGCAGGCTTTGAAGCAATTCCAAGAAGTGAGCGGTTTCGGCGGCGGTGACGATTCTGGTGATAATGACCATGCGGATATGATGAATGCGATGATGAAATATATGCCGCTGCGTGCCCTTGTGGCCTTTAGTGGTGGCGCCATGACCGAGGATACGATGAATCAGTTACTCGATCAGATGAACAATAAGAATCACGGCATTCGCGGATAAGAAAATGCAGGTATATGCTGATAGATCATTAATGGGAATGGAATTGGATATGCGCTAGGAAAAGGACGCGAGGTCGTAGTTTTATATTGTACGTTCAGCCGTTGCATGGCTGAGAAGGAGACCCGATCCGATAATGGATCGGGTGTTCTTTTTTTACAAGTAAAAAGGTATAATTAGTAATTGATAATCATTTTCATTTAGGGTCAATGATGACAGACGGAACGTGGCGACCAGTGGAGAGGAAAGGTGAAGCATGAGTCATGACGGTGGATTACATACGTTAGGTTCAAGTGCATATATTCAGACCCGGGATGGCCGCAAGCTGCATTACATGTCGAAGGGCACGGGGGAAGTGACTGTGGTTTTTGAGTCGGGCATGGGTGTCTCCAGATCTACATGGGGACTGGTTGTACCGGCAATTGCGGAACATGCGCGCACTGTTGTGTACGACAGGGCAGGAGCAGGGCGAAGTGATGTCGATTCTTCTCCGCGTACCCTGACCCGAATTGCGGAAGACCTGAATGAGCTGCTGGTGGCGCTCGGGAAGGGGCCGTTTATTCTGGTGGGGCATAGCTGGGGAGGGCCAATTGTACGGACAGTGGCTGCTACTAATCTGTCACGTCTGCGGGGGATCATTCTTATTGATCCGTCGGATGAGCATTGTGGGTTATATTTTTCTCGCATGGCGAAGGTTGGTTTTGCGGTTAATGGTGCACTTATTCCGGCTCTGGCTCGCGTGGGGCTATATCGTTTCCTTGGCATAAAGGATTTTCTTAGTCAGCCTGCTGACGTTGTAGCGGATCACCGCCGGGAGGATTTTACGGTACAAACCGCTCAGACAATGGCTGCGGAGGGAAAGAACTTTTTACGAGATTTGAAGCTGTTACAAGAGCAGCCCCCGAAGCTGGGGGATCTGGAAGTGAGCATTATTTCGGGCACCTTAGCAGGCAAGGGAGAACGTAAAATCAGGCCTGTAGTGGTTGAAGCTCATCGTCAGACGGTGAGCCAATTGTCCAATGCAAGGTGGGTGGAGGCAGCACATTCGGGGCATATGGTGATGTTTACAGATCCTAAGGTCATTACAGGTGAGATTTTGCGAATGCTAAGTAATATGGAGTAAGGCTAGGATTTAGGAAAAAGGGATAAGAGATTAAGAATTAAGAATTAAGCGATGAGGGATAAGGGACAAGTTGTAAGATTTAAGTCTTCGTGGGCAGCAGCAGACGGTTTCTCTTCGCATCAGGCGCAGGGACAGAGTAAAAGTGATACAATAAAAAGAAAAAGCAATGTATGACATTGCTAGAACATATAAGCGGAGTGTGGAGACAGATGAAACCAGAGAATCAAGAAACAACAGGAACGGGAGCCGGAAACGAAGGTTCCAGACATGCCAGTGTGGGCATGGAAGATATCGTACGCGCACATCATGTGCTGCGTGAAGTGATTGTGAGAACGCCGTTACAGCGTGATGCTGTATTGTCGGCCAAATATAACTGTAACGTGTATCTGAAACGGGAAGACCTTCAAGTGGTGCGTTCGTTCAAAATTCGCGGGGCCTACAACATGATACGCAGTCTGACTCCTGCAGAAATGGAGAAAGGCATCGTCTGCGCCAGCGCAGGCAATCACGCACAGGGTGTAGCTTTTAGCTGTAACGCACTGGGCATTCACGGGAAAATCTTTATGCCAAGCACAACGCCGAATCAGAAAGTGAAGCAAGTGCGGCGCTTTGGCGGCGACAACGTAGAGGTTGTTCTGATCGGTGATACGTATGATGATGCGTATGCTGAGGCGATGCGTGCATGTGACGAACAGGGGATGACCTTTATCCATCCGTTTGATCAACCCAAGATTATTGCGGGTAACGGCACGGTTGCGATGGAGATCATGGAAAGCCTTGATGAGAATGCGGACTATGTATTTGTCACAATTGGCGGCGGTGGTTTGGCGGCTGGAGTAGGAACCTACATGAAAACGGTGAGTCCTGAAACACAAATCATCGGCGTTGAGCCGCTTGGGGCAGCTTCCATGAGTGAAGCAATGTTCCGCAAACAAGTGGTTACGCTGGATGATATCGATAAATTTGTGGATGGGGCAGCGGTGAAACGGGTCGGCGATTTGACTTATGACATCTGTAGCAACATCCTGAATGACATTGTGAAGGTGCCGGAAGGCAAAGCCTGCACAACGATTTTGGAGTTATATAACGAAAATGCCATCGTTGTTGAGCCTGCGGGCTCGCTGGCAGTAGCTGCACTGGAGCAATACCGGGAACAGATCGCAGGCAAGACGGTGGTCTGTGTCATCAGCGGTGGTAACAATGATATTGACCGGATGCAGGAGATCAAAGAGCGTTCCCTGATCTACGAAGGTCTGAAATATTATTTCATGGTGAATTTCCCGCAGCGTGCAGGGGCTCTACGTGAGTTCCTGGAGGAAGTGCTCGGTCCGAATGACGATATCGCCAGATTTGAGTATACGAAAAAACATGACAAGGAAAATGGCCCTGCCCTGGTTGGCATCGAGCTCATGTACAAAGAAGACTACCAGCCGCTCATCGAACGCATGAACCGCAAAGGCATTGCCTACACGGAGCTGAACAAAAACCTGAATCTGTTCAACATGTTAATCTGATTAAAAGTTAATTGTATGAATGATTCAATTCGAATTGGATAAGTGATAAAGATCCACAGGTACAGATATAAGGGGAACCTGGGAACAGGGCTAGAGACAGGCAGAAGCAGAGTTAGAAACAGAGACACGAACAGAGCTAGAGACAGTCATTGAGACAGGCATTTTAGATAAAGATAGGGATGTTGAGAGGGGCGTCTTTTTACAAGTGAAATCAGTTATAGGATCGGATCAACAGAAATCAGTGCCTCAGCTCCGACCAGCTCGGAAGGAAGATGTGGATCAGATCATCCCGCTGTTGGTGCAGGCGATTGGGGATATTGCCTATGCGCTTGCAGGTGAGAGTGATCATGAGCAGGCGATGCACATTTTACGAGAGTTCATTACACAGGAGAATAACCGGATCAGTTATCAGAATATCACCGTGATGGAGCTGGATGGGCAGATTGCCGGAATGCTGGTGGCGTATGCTGGTGATGATGTAGAGCGACTGGATCAGCCGCTTCTCAATCGTTCCGGACGTGATGAGGATGAGAAATATGCTCTGGTAAAAGAAACCCGTCCGGGAGAGTATTATCTCGATACTCTTTCGGTAAGTGAAGTTTATCAGGGGCAGGGGATCGGCCGTGCACTGATGGCTGCATTTGAGCAGCAGGGAAGAGAACTCGGGCACACGCAGGTTGCCCTGATCGTGGAGCAGGATAATAACCGTGCCATGCAGCTCTATGAACGGCAAGGCTACGTTCAGGATGAAGTGATCCTCATCGGTGGACATGAGTATTATCATATGGTTAAACGAATTGAATCTTAGTGATGATTCGAGGGGGATGGGACGTGGTTAGTTACACGGATACTGTCTTAGCAGTATGAAAAAGACGAAGCAACGCCCAGGAGGGAAGTTGACTTCGTCTTTTTGGTGTCATGTAGTGACAGATAAAGCGATTATAATCGAACGAACCACGATTAGTAGAAATACGGTCAAAGGCTGATAGCAGATTGAATGACTTACGCAATGGAAGCTAGCGTGTAGCCTTCACTTACGCGTGCGTAACTGTGATAGACACTAGCTGATTACCCTGCCAAGAAGCAGTGTATTTCGTGCAGGTTGCCCTATTTTTTTTTTGGTAACCTCGCCTGGTAAGAAACCATAAGGAGCAACGAGTCGCCCCATCAAGGTCACAACGAACCCCAAGTAACCACGATCATACACCAGAGGTGTTGCCCGAGCCTCAAGTAACCATGATCATACACCAGAAAGTGCCGCCCGGAACCCCGAGTAACCACGTCATACACCAGAAAGTGCCGCCCGGAACCCCGAGTAACCACGTCATACACCAGAAAGTGTCGCCAGAGCCCCGAGTAACCAAGTCATATACCAGAAAGTGTTGCCTGAGCCCCGAGTAACCACGTCATATACCAGAAAGTGCCGCCCAAACCCCAAGTAACCACGTCATACACGAGAAAGTGTCGCCCGAACCCCAAGTAACCTTAGCCGTGAATCGGCTAACGATCACAGATGACGCTATTTGGTCGATTTCAGCCCTTTTCTAATTCTAACAATCAGGAGAAGCGTTATTTCACCATTTCGAGCGAAAAATCATTGATTTTTGCTCATTTTAGATGAAATAGCGTCTCTGGTGATCTAAATTGGCCAAATAAGGTTTCTGGTGATCGTTAGAAATATATCGTGCACTCGTACACGCATCGCGTAATCTCCATTACACACCTACACATCTACACACCCTGAACAATTTTAAACTCAACTGGGCGATTAGCTTGCTGTGGAGGCCTACTTATTGTCATTTAGCCGACTCATCGCATCGATTTCTATAAATTCATTCCTGTACAGATGCCGTCTTCCGATCTCTTGTTCCTATCTTCCGATCTCATGTCCCGAAATGGAGTGTTCACACATAATTGCCTCTACTGATTTGAATATTCATTTCTGGATACGTTCTGATCCAGCCAATTTTCCACCGCTTCTGTTTTTTCAAACTTGGATTCAGTGACAACATCCATGAATTCATTCAGTTTTTTCAAAAAGGCACTGTCCCCGGAAGAGTTCCGCTGTAAGACAGCTTTGTAACCTTTTTGCGCATTTGCAGCCATAATGTTGGTATCGTAATCGAACAGAGGTGTATTATCCAAACCGTAAAAGGTGTATAGAGTATATTCGTTCATCAGCATCTGTACCCGCTGTTTACGATTGGATTTAGGATAATCATTCAGGAATTGTTCCTGATTCAGAGCACGATTCAGCATGTCCTGATATCCGATCATCAGGCCTCCATCCTCAGTTGAAATGTTACTCGTTTCGACAGCCATGATTCGGATGTACTGTTTAATATCCTTATTTACATAAGAAGTATATTTTTCAAAGGCGGCATAATTCATGATCGGATAGAGTGAACCCTCGATCGTAACCAGACGATAACCACTGTCTCTGGCCTGCTGCAGCAGTGAGCGAAGACTTGTGTCCTTGGTGCGGGACATCAGCTGGGTGAAGCTGTCATTCCACTTGTATAATTTTTGCATCTGATCCTGAACATTTGGCACAAGCATGCGATCCGTTATGGCGGTTAGCGCCTTGAAGCGGGCATTTTCCAGCTGAAGAACCATCAATGTTGCATGATAAGGGGTAACTTGGCTAATCTTGGACTCCAGATAGCGGTCTGCCGCAGGAAGGCCATCTTTTTTGTATAACATGTTCTGGAATGATTTGTAGATCGCGGCCGAACTGGCCGAAGTTACTTTGCTGTCCGCAGCAGGGGCAGCAGAAGCAATGCCAGCGACTGGGGCAACTGCTGTTTGCATCAGCATAGCAATCGCCGTGGCGGTAAGCAGCGTGCGAATGCCTTTATTTTTGAAAGAATACATAGATGATGTCATAGATATAAACCTCCTGTAGTTCTATGTTATTAGATGAAGACGAAGTAGACGAAATAAAGGTTGCCTATTAAAAATAGAATGGATAAATAGCATGTATATCATGTTCGGTTAACGATTACTTAAAGATTATAGCAATTGCCGCAGGAAGTGGTTGCGGAATGGTGACAAATTCTTCTGTTATTTTTAACCTTTACAGGGTAGATGAATGGCTAATTTTTCTGCGAAAATAATTTTGGGAAACCGGAAACTTTTTCACAAACCGGAACGTCTTAGTTGTGCATAGGAAAATACAGGAATTACTGAATCGCATAGCTAATCTATAAGAGTGGAACTAATTATGGAAGAATGGGGATAGAGTTATGAGGAAAGCGGGAGGCAAACAAGTTAAAAAGGTGATGTCAGCATTGGCCGTATCGGCCATGCTTATGTCTGCACTGCCAACGTCTGTGATGGATGCGGCTGCAAGAATCAGCATTTATATTAATGGTACAGAGATACCGTCTGTTCAAGCCCCTGTGATGAAGGCTGGACGTGTGCTAGTTCCGCTTCGGTCGATTTTTGAAGGACTTGATGCAGAAGTGAAGTACAACAATAGAACGAAAACCATTACAGCAACCCGTGGGGATCAAGAGGTTTCACTAACACTTGGTTCCAAGGCTGCATATATCAATGGTCAACTGAATGTATTGGATGTTCCTGCGACGACGATCAAGGGTAACACCATGGTGCCGATTCGTTTTGTGAGCGAAGCCTTCGGGGAAAAAATATACTGGAACTCACGTAGTCAGCGTGTCGATGTTCAAACCACATATACACCGGAAACGCCGATTGACGATACGCAGTTTTCCGCGTGGAATATCTACGGATCAGTATCTGGCAGCAACGGAGATGGACGTGACCTGACGGTAAGCTTCACACGTGCAACGTCAGAAAGAACAGTATCCGCTTACCGAGTAATGCTGGTGAAAAGTCGGGATACAAACAGTTTTAAAGAATCGGTTGCTTCGGCAGTGTCTCCGGCAAACTACACTTCCATTACACCAAACGGCACGAATCCAAAGTTGACCCTAAACGCTCAGACACGTGACGTCAACGGTGATTTGCTGAATAGTAATGAAACATACCGTCTTTATGTACTGACCGTGGGTAACAGCAATAATAACTACCAAAACACATTAGGCTGGTCTTCACAGGCTCTGAAGCTGAACCAGGTGAAACCTTCCGTTCAGGCTGTAACGGGTCTGCGTATTGCCGATGTGAGCGATTATGGCGATGGAAGAGATCTGGAGATTAATTTCACACAGCCGAGCACGAATTCAAATATTACGTATTACCGTGCATTGGTTGTAAAAGCGAAGGACGCATCCACATTTAATCAAAATGTTGCAAATAAGGTATCTACCACAAATTCCACGATCATTTACAAAGGAAACTCTGCTACAATCAAAAGCCAGCTGACCTCTTCATCACGGGATACGTCGGGTGAGTTGATCAAGAGTGGAACGGCATATGTTGTGTACATTATGTCCGTTAGTGCGAATACAACAACAGATAGCAAGCTGTCCGCGGCTTCATCTTCACTGACCTTGGCTGTGAACACAGCAGCAGCTCCGGTTATTACTCAAGTGAGAGATATCTCGGATTATGGAGATGGACGTGACATTCAGGTAAGTTTTAATCGCTCATCGGATGAGTCGAAGGTAGCGAACTATCGTGTGTTTGTTGTGCGTAACTCGGTAGCCAGCAGCTTTAACTTGAACACTGCCAGCAATCTGTCTTCAAGCTTGTACTACACCGTCAATAAAACAGGCAATAACCTTACGGTGACACTGCCTTCAAACATGCGGGATACCAGTGGTTACAACATTACGAACCTGCAGGATTATCGAATCTATGTCATGGCAGCAGGCAATCAGCAGAATAACTACACCCATGCGTTGTCGGCTTCTTCCAGTGTGCTGAGACTGACTTCGAATAATATTGCAGGTGTGGCATCGAATTTGTCTGTTACAGATGTTGCGGACAACGGGAATGGGTCAGATCTTCGCGTGTCGTTTAACAGAGCAACTAACGAATCCACTGTTTCCCACTATCGCGTGTTCGTTGTACCTGCCAATAACGTAGGAAGCTTCAATCTGAATGCTGCGAATGCATCGAACAATTACACGCAGGTAAATAAAACGGGTGGTAATTTGTCTGTAACACTCTCGAGCAATGCAGTCGATACAAATGGGTATAGAATTGCGAACTACAACGCTTATCGTGTATTTGTCCTGTCCGTGAATAGCAACGGGAACTGGAGCCAAAACGCATTGTCTTCATATTCGGCCCAAATTACGCTGACACCGAATACAACGGTTACTGCACCTACGAAAGTAAGTGCAACTGATGTGGCGGATAACGGGAATGGCAAAGATCTACAAGTGACCTTTAATAGACCCTCGAATGAGGCTAATATAAATTATTATCGTGTATTCGTGGTTAAGTCCGCCAATACAGGAAGGTTCAACCTGGAAGAAGCAAATCGCAATCCTTATTACAAGAGTGTGAATAAAGCTGGTGGTAGTGGAGATTATAACTTCAACCTAGAAAATGTTAAAACTACAGATGGCGCAGATATTACGAATGATCAGAGTTATCGTATATTTGTTCTTGCTATCAGTAACAGTAGCAGCACTCCGAATGTACTATCATCAGCATATGCAGATATCAGCTTATCAGTAACTTCTACCGTGTCAGCAGTTAAGTTTGGCGATATTGTTGTTAAAAAAGCAGATCAAGCTGCAGGTAATGCGACTGATGTAACTGTGAATTTTAGTAAACCTGATTCGGCGCAAGGTATCAAGCGTTACATGTTAATGGTTGTACCGGCTGCAACTCCATTTGATCTTAATACGGCTAAAGCGACGATTAGAGAAAATAATGCAGTTGAGGTAACTTCAAGCCCTGCAGTACTGCCTTCCACTTTGAAAGACAGCAATGGCATTGAAATTAAAGATGGAGTGTCATATAAAATAGTCATCTTGTCCGAGTCTGATAGCAAAAGAGAATCAAATATAGCGACATCTACTAATTTTACGATTAATGCAAAAAACCAAGCACCAACACCTGTTGATAAGGCGACGATAACAAGTGCAACGCCTACAACTGATTCAGTTACCGTGAACTTTTCCAATTTAACCGAAACAGGGATCGCTAAATATGAAATTTACATTGTTAAGAATGATTCTACCAATCCACCCTTGAAAGCTATACAAACGGTGAATGTAGGCAGCACACAGCCAATAAAAGTAGAATTTGGAAGTGGTGGTACAGATTCTAACAATGTAGCTTTTGCAGCTGGGCCGTATAAAATTTGGGTGGTATCTGTTCCTGTCGAATCAACAAAAAACACAACGAATAAATCAGAGGATTTTATCTTCTCTATTCCAGCAGCCGTTTCAAATTCTGACCAAGGAACAGGTGGATCAGGAACTTCGGCATCTGGTACGGATTCCGGAGCAAGTGCTTCTGGTGGAAGTAAAAGTCAGACTTCTGGCGGTAGTGAGTCATCATCTTCTGGTACACAAACTCCGTAAGTGTAAGGAGAATACAGGTGTGCCAAGTTTATTGTTCTAAATAGTAATAGCTTTAACCTCAACTCCCTTTCCACCCCGGAAAGGGAGTTTTTTAATGTATCCGGAAACGCCAGGCAAAAGCAGTAAACTGGGCAATCAGCTCCAACTGGAGCAGAGTCTGCACTTGTATAACGATTAGAGAACCCATCTTCATACAATAAAAAAAGAGACCAACGGTCTCTTAGTGTGTATCCTTTGATTATACCTGCCTTTTCTGCCCAAAGAGAGGCCGGATTAGAGCAAGTCCTGCAATACCAATGACGGCACTCACCCATGGTGCTAGGTAAAACACAGGAAGTTTATCCCGGAGTGGGTAACCGACGAAGAGAACAAGCACAACAATAACGATGTAAATGGCAACGCCCCGAACATTAACTTTAGGCAGGAGGTTTTTGTCCTCTCCCTGATCGTCTGGACGCTCTGCTAATCGGCGCAGCATCTCCACGAGTGCAATTCCACCTACAGCGGCAATGATGAGAGAGAACAGGCTGATATGTTCGAAAGCTTCCGTATCCCCGTCGGTTAAGCCGAAGAACAAACCTGCACACCCCTGAATAAATAACACAACGGATATCGCTGCCCAGGCAATCATAACGTACCATTTGGGTGTTCGTTTCACGGGTTCGGTGGGTTCTGAAGGATCAGCAGCTTGAGCTGTGTTAGCTTTAATACTTTTGTTAAAATTCCCCGAAGAATTGGTATGTGATTTCGGAGTGTTTTGCTTTTCTTCGGGACGGTTTCTTTTGCTGGTGTTTGCCGCAATAGTATCGGTTTTCATTGCTATGTCTGCTTCTGATTGCTTATCTTTATCTGTATCACTTATTCCAAGTTGAACGTAAATATCCTGTTCAAGATCAGAGCTGTACAGTTCGCGAACTGATTTGTTATCCTTTTGTGCTTGTACAATGGCTTTTCCTGCAGCAAGAATCCATTCTTCCTGTGCTCTTTCGTCTGCCGGAGCCTGCCGTGCGATGGTGCTAATCTGGTTATAGAATTGCACGTTATCTGGTGTCATACGACTCATCTCTGTGATTTGCCGATTTTGTATTTCTTTCAGCTTTTTATAGGAAATCCCCAATGCTTGCTCCCCCCTGTCTTCACACGTTCTGATCTTCCATTCTCCGAAGACCCTGACGGTATTTTAGTATACGGGAAGGGCTCTCGTTTCGCAAAGTCATTCCTTATAAAATAACTGCTTGTGGTTCACCCATAGTCCGATGCAGGCCAGCACAACACAGGTGCATAGGAGCACCAGCTTTCCATGATGCTGAATCCATCCAAGTAGATGTGCCATGAGTACATTCCTTTCGGTAACAGGCTTACGGGACAGGCATGCCTGTGATTTTGGGTTTATTTTCCCCTGCGCATGGCTGAATATACCTGGCTTGATCCGAAGAAGCAACAATTCTGTGAACCATGAATAAAGGGCTGCCTAATCCATCACAATAGTAGCATTTCCAAACCGAAATGAATGATGGATAGGAGAGTGGTTAGCATGGATAAACAATCAGATCTGACACGTAAGATGCTGCTCAATAGTAATTCCCGTGGTGTCGTGGATGAGGTGGTTCCGTTGGAAGAGGCTGGGGAGGATACGGAATTTGGCGAAGAACTGAACGATGACAATTGGCAGGGCAAAAGTTTTTGGGACAACGAGGAAGCAGGTCAGCAGCATGAGTGGAACGGACGAATCGAGACGCATGCGATGTTCCGCAGGAGCTATGAGTAGGATCGTAAGGAGCAACATAGCAGACATGCACATGGAATGAATATAGGAACTGAACTGAAATGTGACAGAACTTGTGGGGCTTGGCTGAATACAGTCAGGCTCTTTTTTTACAGGAAAATGGGGTCAAAACAGAACAGCTCTGGACGAAATAATTGTATCGTTTCTCGCGTTGACTTGCGGGTGTGGGGATGATAATATACTAATATCTTCTTAATACTCACTAAACTTATCGGATTAAACAAAATTAACGTGAAAGTTGAATATATAACGAGGAACTGCAATATAATTTGAACTCTTCTTTTACACTCTAACGGAGAGGACAGAAAAAACCTGAAAAAGCGAAGCGTTCGCCTTTATCACCGGATTTTCCCCTTTGGACAAAGGAAACAAAAAATCTGGGGATAACAGCGATTGTAAGGTTATTCTGTCATCGGAGTGGGCCGTGTAAAAACTTTAGTTCAACTTATATATCAAGGTCACCATGGAAAGGGGAAATCGGTATGGAACGTCAGATCAGCATCCGTCACGGAGAAGAGGAGTTAACCGCGACGATTCACTATCCGGTTGTAAAAGATATCAAAGAGGAGACACGTCAGCAACGTGTTCCTTTGGCTGTAATCTGCCACGGCTTCGTAGGAAGCCGAATTGGAGTGGATCGCTTGTTTGTGAAGACAGCCCGTGAACTCGCGGAAGACGGATATCTGGTGCTGCGTTTCGATTACATCGGCTGCGGAGAGAGTAGCGGTGAATACGGAGCAGAAGGGCTGGAGTCTATGGTACTGCAGACTCGTTCTGTGCTGGATTATGCTGTGAACTGCAGCGATGTAGACCCTACCCATGTGACTTTGATAGGACATAGCTTGGGCGGAGCAGTTGCACTGCTGACTGCTGTACGGGACAAACGGGTTAAAAACCTCGTGATGTGGTCGGCTGTGGGTTATCCGTTTAACGATATTGTGAAGATTACGGGCCGTGACGTGTATGATGACGGTGTAAAAGCAGGAGCTGCCGATTATCTCGGTTACAGATTCACTCCCAAATTCTTCAACTCTCTGGCAGAGCATCAGCCATTCCAGGAAGCGGTGAAGTTCAGCGGCGATGTGCTGGTTGTGCACGGTACTTCGGACGAGGTCATCCCTGTAGATTATGCGTTTCTGTATCAGAAGGTCTTCTGGATGCGTCAGGAAGGACGTTGCGACAAGGAGATTATTTTCCAGGGCAATCACACCTTCTCATCCGGTAAAGAGCGTGAACAACTGATCACACGTACGAGAGAATGGCTCGGGGAGCGTCAGAAGATCGAAGAGAACTGGCAACATTGGATGATCTAAGCGATAAGTCAAAAGTCATCAGTCAAAAGTAACGGGTATTAACTTGGAAAAGCGCCTTCTTCGGGGTAAAATAGAGATGTAAGCATCCTATCCGTGTCTGGAGGTTGGCAGCAATGACATTACCCGCACTATTCATTGCGCATGGTTCTCCCAGTCTGGCGTTGGAGAGCAGTGACTACACTCAATTTTTGAACGAGCTTGGAGACAGGCTGCCGGCTCCAAAGGCCATCGTTGTATTCACCGCACACTGGGATTGTCCCGAGCCTTCGGTGACGATGGATGAATCCCATCAGACCCTGCATGATTTTTACGGATACCCTTCAGCGTTGTATAACATACAATACCCCGCAGCAGGTCAGGCCGATATTGCAGATGAGATCTGTGCGTTATTCTCGCGTAGCAACTTGCCACATCGACCTGTCCATGGGCGGGGGCTGGATCATGGCGTATGGGTGCCGCTGCTGCATATGTACCCTGAAGCGAACATCCCGGTTATTGCCGTATCGGTGGATTCACTGCGTTCTCCGCAAGAACAATATGATATTGGACGTATGCTGGAGCAGCTCAGACATGATAATGTGCTCATGATCGGTAGTGGGGGAACGGTGCATAATCTGAGAATGCTGGCACAGGATGACGAGCCCCAGGATTGGGCCGTAGAGTTCGATGACTGGCTCGCTGAGCGTCTGCAACAGTGGCATACCAGAGAATTGTTTCTGTATGAAAAAAAAGCTCCTCATGCTCGGACGGCAGTTCCGTCCTATGGTATGGAACATCTGGCACCATTGTTCTACGCGATGGGCACAGCGGATATGTCTCGCACAGCGAAGCGCTTGTTTCAATCGTATGCTTGCGGCACATTAAGTTTGAATTGCTGGCAGTTTGGTGGCGACATATAACTTGGAGCAGATAAGAACAGATACGTCTGATTCAGATGGCGCAAGTCATTCATGGTCAAATGAAATGAAGAATACAGTAATATGATTTTAAATAAGCAAAAAGGTTCCTGCGGTCAGCTGGCTGACTGCGTGGAACCTTTTTTTAGTGTTCATGACAGGACTATTTGCGAAGTTCGAATAACTCACATTCGGTACGTGAATGGTAGGCCAGTTCACTGACACTGGACTGAACAACAACGGTTTTCTCGTCAAAACGAATGATAATGCCGCCAGAGTCGATCTGGTGATTATCTTTGAATACCCTGATTTTATGTTTTAAGGTCATGGCTTCCTGGAAATCGGCATCAGTTTCGAGACGGCGCTGCGTAGGCATAGGGATACTCCTTCTGTTCTGTTGACTTTATAACCATCATAATATGGGATTCTACTAGTGAGCAAGTGTAGAGCCTTGGATGCACAATGGGTTGAAGACGGCAGTGGCTGGGAATAAGAGCAGATGATTGTAGGTTGTGGTTGTCAGGTTCTGAACAAACGAATGAAAATAATGCAATAAAAAGCCCTGCTTCAAGGGGAGGAAGCGGGGCCGAATATCTTATATACTTTTAATGATTAAGCTGTTTTTTTAGTGGGTGTGATGGTTGGCGTGTCTGTTGGCTGAATGCTTCTGTCCTTATTGAACAATCCGCGAAGGTAAGGCAGCACCCAATGATCCAGACCGATTTTACCAGCATTTGCACCAGCGACAACGATGAAGATTTGGAGCAGAACCAGTTGAGCATTCGTGCTTACTGTACCCGAGAAGAGGAACGCGAAGTTCATGACCATCGCCATCAGTGCTGCAACTGTTGTGAAGCATCCAAGGAGGAGTCCCAAACCTACCAGGAATTCACCGAGCGGGATCACGAAGTCGAATAATCCGGCATTCGGAATGGCGAATTTCTCAAGAAACGTTGCCCACCAAGCTTGAACGGCTGGATGATCGCCTGTTGCTTTTTCAAGTGCTCCTGCAAGGAAACCTCCTGCTTGGAATCCGCCAGTCAATTTGCTCCATCCGTGAGTCATCCAGTCATAACCGATATACACCCGAAGTACTGTCAAAATCCACATTGCCACTTTGTTTTCTCTAAGCCATTGATTGAAGCTAAACATATAAACCACTCCTTTTATGGAATCTAGTGTGTGTTGTTTTTGTTTTTCTAAGTGATCACCTTTGATGTCTTTATTGTATAGTCCGATGATGCTTTTGTTTGTGATTAAAATCACAATCTAGTTCAAATTTTAAGTAAGGTTTAAGAAGTTCACATTTAGGACATATTTATTTGCTCATTTCATGATTCAAAAGTGATTTTTGAGCAGAGACAAGGCTTACTAGGCGCAGACAAAACGGAAGTGTTGTGATTAAATGGAAAGAAATACGAGAGATGGTTGTCTGTATGAGAGAAATATCACATGACAAACAGATGAGAGTCAGCCAAATCATTCAGGAGGTCCTATATTGAAGTCTTTTTTTTGGAGCAAAGCCGTATCGGCAGCATCAATCTGCTTTCTTGCCATGAGTCTTGCTGCTTGCCAGAACAAAGAGGTCGCCCAAATTCCCCAGCCGGAGCCCACACCTGCGCCCGTTCAAGAAGAGAAGCCTGTGGAGGAACCTGTTAATTCTGGCTTTACGGCCCCTTTCACGGGACTAGCCGTGGAGAAAGCGTCTACGCAGCGGCCGCTGGCAGTGATGATCAATAATGCTCCAGCAGCACGTCCCCAATCGGGGTTGAGTGCAGCGGACATTATTATTGAGGTGCTTGCCGAAGGCGGCATTACTCGTTTCATTGCCATTTTCCAGAGTGAAGGGGGAGCAGAGACGGTTGGCCCTATACGCAGCATTCGCCCGTACCTTATCGAACTGGGTGAAAGTTATGATGGGCTGCTTATTCATGCCGGAGGTAGTCCGGAAGCCTATTCGATTTTACAAAAACAGCGTAAACAGCATATGGATGAAATTTCGAATGGCGGGCCTTACTTCTGGCGTTCCAAAGACCGTAAAGCTCCTCACAATCTATATACCTCTGTGGACAAGCTCAGAGAAGGAGCAGGCAAGAAGGGGTACAGTCATGAATTCCAATCTCCTGTGTACAAGTATGACGAGGCAGGAGCCACGTCTACGGGGGAGAACGCCAAGCGGTTTGAAATCCATTATTTATTAAATAGTTATAAAGTAACGTATGATTATGATGAAGTTAGCGGACGATATATGAGATTGGTGAATGGGAAGCCAGACAAGGATAAAGATAACGGTAATCAGCTTGGTGCAGCGAATATTATTGTTGCAGGGGCAGACCATAAGGTGCTCGACGAAGTAGGCAGAATATCTGTCAATCTGGATTATGGCGGTGAGGCAATGTTGTTTCAGAAGGGCAAGATGATTCGCGGGCAATGGGTTAGAAAAAAAGGGGATATTATTCGTTTTGTGAAGGATGGACGTGAAATGAATCTTGTACCGGGAAAAACCTTTATTAACATCGTACCCAACCATCCACAATTTACGGATCATGTGAAGCTGGCAGAGCAATAACAGACAATAGACAAATATCAGAACAGTCGGATGAATCATCTGTGCAGGATGAAATGAAAGAAATCGCTGAAAATAATGATGGAATGTTGACGATGTGTTGTCGTAAAGTGGCGCTTTTTATAAAAAATTGCTTTGGGTTATGTGTCGACTTTTGTGCAATTTTGTAAACGCAGTGTAAAATCCGAGTCTGATTTTGCCATAATTCCAAATAATTACGATTCATTTCAGGTTAATATGAGAAGAATATAAAAAAGGATCACAGCTTTTGTACAAACCATGAAACAAATATGATAAGATATCAAAGGTTGTCATTTCATGTTTCATCGGTTATCGGCGCAATTTCTCGAAGAGGGGATAGAGCTATGAAGATTAAGAAGAAGAAGGACATATTTTTTGAAACACTGGAGAACATGGCAGATACGGTTGTTCAAGCGGCAGATTACTTCTCCCAGCATATTTCCAACCTTCAGGATGTAACTCTTTTTGCTAATGAAATGAAAAAGTACGAGTCTAAATGTGATGACTACGTGCACACGATCATTACAGAACTCAACAAAACATTTATCACGCCGATCGAACGCGATGATATTATGGAACTGACAACAACTCTTGATGACGTATTGGACGGCATTGAAGCAACAGCTTCCCGTTTCTATATGTACAATTTGGTGGAACCAGACGAATATATCATTCAATTTGCAGAGATTTTGCGCGAATCGGCTTACGAAATCCAGAAGGCGATTCATTTGTTATCCCAGAAAAAATTGCTGGCGATTCGGGAATATACGATTCGTCTGAATGATTTGGAAAACCAAGGCGACGAAGTATTGCGTAACTGCATCAAGAATCTATTCGCTACTGTATCCGATCCGATTGAATTGATCAAGCGCAAAGAGATTTACGAACGTCTTGAGACAACAACGGATGCTTGCGAACATGTTGCGAACGTTCTTGAATCCATCATCATGCGTAATTCTTAAGGAGCCAGAGAATAATGGAAACAACGATTTGGGTATTAGGTATAGTCGTCTTCCTTGCACTGGCGTTTGACTTCATTAACGGATTTCATGACACAGCCAATGCCATTGCGACCTCGGTATCAACACGTGCACTGACGCCGCGCCGTGCCATTATTTTGGCAGCGGTAATGAACTTTGTCGGTGCGATGATGTTTACAGGCGTGGCGAAGACGATTGGGGGTAGCGTGACCGACCCCACCAAGCTTGAGAACGGGATTGAGGTCGTCATTGTTACCTTGATTGCCGCAATCATCTGGAATTTGGTGACCTGGTGGTTTGGAATTCCTTCCTCCTCTTCACATGCATTGATCGGAGCGCTCGCAGGTGCTGTACTCGTCGGAGCCGGTTCGGACAAAGTCAAATGGAGCGGATTCTCAGATATCGTCGTAGGTTTGCTGATATCACCTCTGATTGCCTTTGCCATTGGTTATATCGTCATGACGATTCTCAAATATGTGTTTGCGAAACGCAGTCCGCACAATGTGAATAAAGGCTTCCGTACGGTACAGATTTTCACAGCTGCCCTGCAGGCATTTACGCATGGTACGAACGATGCACAGAAAGCGATGGGGATTATCACATTTGCACTCGTCGCAGCCAAAGTACAAGATAATCTCGATGTACCGCTGTGGGTTAAAATTTCCGCAGCAACAGCTATGGCCCTGGGAACATCAATTGGTGGATGGAAAATCATCAAAACGATGGGGACCAAGATTTTTAAAATCGAACCGATTAACGGCTTTGCTGCCGATCTATCTGCTGCATCCGTTATTTTCTCAGCAACATTGCTGCATCTCCCGGTAAGTACGACACACGCGATCACGTCCGCGATTCTGGGCGTAGGTTCGGCGAAACGTTTCTCCGCTGTAAAATGGGGACTGGCTGGACGTATTATTATTACGTGGTTCATTACGATTCCAATTACCGGAGCCCTTGCAGGTCTGTTGTACTGGATCATTTTCTAAATTGTTGTCAACAGAAGAGCCAAGTATTCGTGGATCGTATACAGCAAGCAGGGCGCTAACCTGTTTATAACCATGTGAATATCGGGATATGTGGATAATTATACAACGAGTTGAAGAAATGCCTGTGCACGCAGGTGTGGACAGGCTGGATATGTGGATAGCCATCCGTGGAATGATAAACCAAAAGAAACCTTCCTGTGGATAGGGGAAATGAGAGAAGCCAACCGGGTTGGCTTTTTTTGTTGTCCAGGTTGTACAATGAAATGAAGAACTTTGATCAGAGACAAGGACGTGGTCTAAACCATGATTCGCACACTTGCCATTACACAGGATCATCAAATCACGGTGAACATGCCGCTGGAGCAGCTGGATTTGAACGATTATGCCTGGATATGGGCAGATTTCAACCAGCCTACGGAGGAAGAAAGCCGGCTGCTGGATACATATTTTCATTTTCACCCGCTCGCTATTGAAGACTGTTTGCATGTATTACAGCGTCCAAAACTGGATTACTATGAGAATTTGCAGTTTCTTGTATTACATGCGCTGAATCCAGCCACGCTCGAGGCAGAAGAGGTGGACCTGTTTCTGGGACAGAACTTTCTGGTGTCCTTCCATCATGGGAAACTGGAAGAAGTGGATGAGGCCTGGGATCGGCTGCTGAAACATGCACATGAACGTACAATCTGGGCAAGAGGACCGGTGGCAGCAGCATATACAGTAATGGACAAACTGGTTGATCATTACTTTCCGTCGTTGTTTGCCATAGAGGATGAGCTGGCTGAACTGGAAAACCGAGGTGGTCAGGAGTCGGTGGAAGAATTGATGAATCAGGTGTTTGACCTGCGTAGTCGACTCTTGAAGCTTAGACGTACCGTTGTCCCGATGCGGGATCTTCTCTACCGGGTCATTAATTCGCAGCATGTACAGCGAACGGGAGAACACACCGCGTATTTTACTGATATTTATGACCATCTGCTCAAACTGACGGATATGATCGAAGCGGATCGGGAGATGACGGCAGACCTGCGCGACAGTTATATCTCGTTGAATTCGAACCGGATGAATCAGATTATGAAAACACTGACGGTCATCACGACGGTATTTATGCCGCTAACCTTAATTGCAGGCATTTATGGAATGAACTTCGCCCATATGCCGGAACTTCAATGGAGGTATGGCTACGGTGCTGTGCTTTTACTGATGTTTGTTTTAGGGGGCTGTATGGTGGCCTGGTTTGTGAAGCGTGGCTGGTTTAAGTAGGCTGGATGGTTACACGGATAAAGATAAAACATAAAAAACATAAATGTGAAAAGAGCAAAAAAAGAGCCGTCAGGCGAGCCGCGCGAGCAAACGAGAGATCGTTACTCCAAGAGTGGTAGCCTGGCGGTCATTATTTTCTATCCACATGTGCATAAGTGATTCGTTAATACAAACTTGTGCATAACTAAATGGAGTTCCACGTTCCGAGGTTTTAGTCTGCCTCAAGCACAAAAGAAGCGGTCTCCGTTTCCTGCCCATTTACAATGATCGTGAGCGTGTGCAGACCTGGGTGATACTTACGTGTGGTAATCAGTTTGAACGATTGTTTTGTAGCGACCTTGCTGCGGCCTTCTGCATACATTTTGTCAGAGCACTTAAAACGTTTGGGTGCCTGTTTGCCATTAGCCTTCATATATCCGATCTCATATTCGAGCCTCAGCATTTGTGGTTCACCACTTGTATTGACCACATCAAATGAAAAATGAAGATCCTCACCCGTGGCAATCTGATCCCGATCCAGCTTCAGGTTTTCAATATGAACGGCCTCCTGCTTATGGTAGCCGAAGAGGCTCAGTGCAGCAGGGTGACCTTTTTTGAGCAATGAACGACTCGCGTGACGGATAATCCAGTCGGTATGCGGGTGTTGACCGTACCAAGTTTTAGCCAGATCAAGAACAAGATTCGGATGATCTTTGGAAATATCGTTCAGATGGTTCGCTACACTTTTTCGTACATATAGGGATTCGTCCTGTCGTAGCGCATGCAGGATTGGAAGCACGGGTGTAGGATCAACAATGAATTCCCCGAGCTTGGCTCCCCATGGCAAACGAGGACGGCTGCCTTCGCTGGCCAGCCTGCGAATATGCTCATCGCTGCTCTCCGTCCATTCCATCATATGTTTCATCGTCTTGAGTGGATAACGTTGAATGAACGGCCTTACTGCAAACTCGGAGCTTGAATACGGTGTAAATACCGTAAGATACTTCATGGACAGCTCGTACTTGTCCGGTGCAGTCCCATTCACTTCAATAAAGTCAGGCACAAAAAGATATTCAACACCCCGCATCTGCGGAGCTGCCTGCTCTAAAATATGTAATGCTTCTTCGTAATCGGCCGGCAGTACCTGGGTCAAAGATTCCGTGATTCGGCGAATCCTTGCCTTGAACTCCAGCGCTTCCCAGCCTTCAGCGAAAACCAGTTCCCGAAATTGCTGTGTCTGTAGCTGAGGATAAAATTGATGCAGCTGATTGCCGGTACGATCAATGAGAGCCGGTGAATACTTGTCTTTGAACAGTTCCATGGTCTGCCTCCTTTAGATTTCTTTAGTATACCTCATTTTCCAGTAGTGAGAACATAAGTTCTTAAATATTTTATTGAATGTAACATTTCTAAACAGAGAGCAGGGCCAAGGGGAGCGGAGCATGGACGAAGCCATGTGTTATGTGTTGCGCAAAAAAAGGTTAAGGCACCCGCCTTCTGAGAGGGAGTGCCTGGATGGAACTAGCTTTTGCGTCTTTTGGGACGCGGTTTAGCCGCTGCCGTTTTACGGCGAGCCGGAGACGAGCTGCGTTTCCGCTGCGTACCCGTCGTTTTTTTGCGGCGCTTGCGCGGGCGTGGCTTCGAGTATTCTTCGAAGTCGGCATCCGCCTCGCTGCTGCTATTTTTATTTTTTCCAAACGGCAGAATGCCCATCACGAGCTTCATCATCGGTGCCATCTGCTGAATGCCGCCAACCACTTTTTGCATTTTGGCAACGCCGTTCATGATACCGTCGATGCCGCCAAAGCGGTCAATCATTCCTTTTAATTCACCCAGATTGGCGAGGGAAAATCCGGAACTACCTGAAGAGGCAGGAGCTGGGTCAGGAACGACTGGAACAACCGGAGTTGCACCTGCGTAGAGGTTTCCGGCAGATCCGCCTTGCCCGTAAGGTACAAGACCGGATGCTTCGACTTCAGCGAAGCCCGGGTAAGTCGGATGAACTCCAGGGTACATCGGCTGAAGCTGAGCTTCATTCAAAGAGCGTGGCACAGTTTCATAAGGTACATATGCCGAAGTGCGAGCTTGCCGCTGAACATGAGGAGCCGGACGCTGCCTTGTTCCGGGCTGGCGATGGTAATAATGCTGTGGCATGAACGATCACGTTCCTTCTATATTAGATTTTTCGGAATTGTGTTCCACCATAGATTTCGGAATTCCGTTGCATCGAGAAATCAATCGTGTGGGATAAGACAATAACAAGCAGGGTGGAACTCCCTTTTGATATACTGTATGTCATTCGCGGAGAGGCGGCGTAGGCAGATGTCACGGAAAACGGGATATTTGCGGATTTGGGCGCAGATTGTGCCAGTGTGTTTAGAAGATGTATTTAGGAATAAAAATGAAGTTTGGACACAAATTTGTAACAATTTGAAAGGTTGAAATCCTAGATAAATAATCGGAAATGTTAACCTCAAGTGGGCAAAAAACGGGATATTTATGCTTGATGTCCACCCTGAGAGGACAATAGTACTGTTTGTAAGCGGTAACATGTGTTTTCGTTCTGTAGTGCGTGAAATCGTTAACGCTTGAAATACCAACTCAGGGTAGGTACAATGTATGTACACAGTAACCGCTAGGGGATGATGATAAAATGCAGCTGAAAAAGCTAAATGATAAAAGCATTGAACAACTATTTGAGGCCATTTTGACACTAAAGGATATTGAAGAGTGCTATGTCTTTTTTGATGACCTCTGCACCGTAAACGAGATTCAATCCATGTCTCAGCGGCTGGAAGTGGCACGTATGCTTGGCAAAGGTAACACCTACAACCAGATTGAAGCGGAGACGGGCGCAAGCACGGCTACGATTTCGCGTGTTAAACGTTGTCTGAATTACGGTAACGATGGTTATAAAATGACACTGGAACGCCTGGGACGCTAAGTTATGAAGAAGCCGGGTGTACTCATCATTAGTCACGGTTCACAGGAGAAGATCTGGGTAGAATCCGTCGATGACGCGATTTCCCGGTTGAATCTGCCTGATCCGTTACCTGTTGAAGCCGGATTTCTGGAATTGGTGGATGGGCGTTTGATCCAGGACGGTATTAACCGGCTGGAGGCTCAAGGTGTGACCGATATACTGGTTGTGCCTCTGTTTGTATCGTCTGGCAGTACCCATGTGGATGAGATAGAATATGCGATTGGGGCGAAAGATGCACCTGAACGTGAAACGGATCTCGAACCATTTGAAGTAAAAGCCCGGGTTCATTTTGGTTATCCGATGGATCATGATCCTGATATTGCGGTGATGGTGTGGGATAAAGTTCGGTCACTGTCACAGCAACCTGAGCAGGAGACGATTTTACTTGTCGGACATGGCAGCATCCATGATGGATTCCTCCAGCGCTGGGAAGCAGGCATTTCCTCCCTTGCGCAGCATGTACATGAAGTTAGCGCAGTTGCTCATACGGACTATGCGTTGCTGAATCCGGAAAGTGTGTATGACAAGGTGAAATACTGGAGCGAAGAGCGTGGAAGTCGCGTTATTGTGGCACCGCTGTTTTTGAGTGCAGGTTATTTTACGCAGCATGTTATTCCGAGGCGGCTTAAGGATCTGGAATATGCATATAGCGGTGAGACCTTATTGCCCCATCCATTGCTGGGTCAGTGGTTGGAGCGCCAGATTCACGTTTTGCTGGAACGGTGTAATAAGGTTGAAGATTAAGTTAGCTGGAGATTGAAAGATGTAAGGTATCAATGGAATTTTCTATTTTTGTACAACGTAAAACCACGTCCAACGACGTGGTTTTTTTGTGTAAATGAATGATCTACTAATTATCTAAACCAGGCTTTATTCAGATTGTTCGCAAAGTTGTTGTCGTTAAAAGGTACATTGGCACTGCCAAAGTCCGTTGTATTCAGGGCATTACGTGCTGCTGGAGTCAGGTCGTCCCAACCGATGAGAGGCTGCGTTCCGCCAACAACGTTGGTAACACCGAGCTCGTGGTTGAGCGGCCAGGTGCTATTATAGGAGATTTTCGGATGATCGCCCTGCATGTTGCTGTTGTTTGGAGATACTTTAGTAAACTGACCATGACCAGAATAGGCGATGGAGAGTACTTTCGGGTTGGCTACAGCCGGATTATCTACCCATACCACAATGCCTTCCCAGTCATGACGATGTCCAAATCCGGGAGAAGGATTGTCTTTAGGGAAGTACCATGCGTACATGATTGCCCATACCCCATTGTGCCAAGCAGAACGGGAGTAGACCTGGCCCAGGTTGGAGCCGCAGCCACCATTGTGTGATCCGGATGTTGCCAAGCCGGCACTGGTGTTGCCGTGGGCATCAACGGCAGGAAAAGGCACACATCCATGATAAACCTTCAGGAACGGTTGAAAACGTTTGGCTGTAATCTGCGTGGCAGTTACGGGTGTGACCTCCTGGAAACCGACGACTTGATCATGATTAATGACAGCAGCTTCAACAACGGTGCCTATAGGCAAGTAGGCGAGCAGGGTAACCATAAGCATAAGTACAAATTTCTTTGTTTTGTGCATCACGTAACACTCCTTTGTAAACGTAGTAGAGTGAAGCAAGTTATGTATAGATGAGTTTTGTACTTCAATGGTACTGGAAAAATATTGATTTGATTTATATTTTTATATTAAGATTTGTAAATTTGCCGTATATTTTTGTCATAATTGAATGATAGCAGTAGAAGGTACGAAGATTAATTCCTGTTCAAGCGGGCAGAATGGAAGATCAATGGGTACTTTTGAAAAAGAAGGATGTTGGATCAGTTTCAAGTTGGCTATGCCATGTTTATTAGGATAAAGGACTTTTTGAGTTATGATTTGTGCAAAAAATCACGGCTCAAATAGGCTAGGACATCTTTACATTTGATGATATGATAGAAGTAATCGCTTTTGGAATGAGACGAAATTCCTCTGGCATAGTTATATATGGAACGAATTGTTCGGGCAGGATTAACGGAAAGTCATGATTGTATTAAGTTAAATAGTACCTCTTGGTGGACTGATGCAGCGTAAGAAGATGAGGTCATTCTGACTCATGGATAATGTGGAATAGGTGGCGTATCAGATGAAAAGTGCTCGATTAATATATAATCCGACTTCAGGCCGGGAAGAAATGAAGAAACGTCTGGCTGATATTTTACAGCGTTTGGATCAAGGCGGCATAGAGGCTTCGTGTCACGCAACAACGGGGGAAGGCGATGCAACCCGGGAAGCGGAAATTGCGATTGAACGCGGATATGACATGATTATTGCTGCTGGTGGGGATGGCACGTTGTATGAGGTTATTAATGGGATGGCCGAGCGGGAGAATCGTCCTCCGCTGGGTGTATTTCCTTTGGGAACGACTAATGATTTTGCACGTGCGCTGGGTATTCCAAGACAATGGGAAGATTACGTAGATCTGGTTATTCAACAGCAGACACGCCCACTTGATCTGGGCAAGGCGAATGACAGGTATTTTATCAACATTGCCGGCGGCGGATCGTTAACCGAACTGACTTATGAAGTGCCGAGTCGTCTGAAAACGATGATTGGGCAACTGGCCTACTATATGAAGGGTATTGAGAAAATGGCGAGCTTGTCCCCGCAGGAATTAATCATTCGTGCGCACGGCCAGGAAGAAATTCATGACGAATTCATGCTATTCCTCATTGCAAATACCAACTCCGTCGGCGGCTTCGAGAAGCTGGCTCCGGGAGCAACCATCGATGATGGGATGTTTGATGTAATCGGTGTACGCAAATGTAACCTGGCGGATATGATTCGTCTTGTTACGTTGGCGCTGCGCGGGGAACATCTGAACGACAAAAAGGTCGTTCATTTCCAGACGGATCACATGGAAATCACTTCACCGGGGTATGTGCAACTGAATCTCGATGGTGAACTGGGCGGTACACTGCCAGCAACGTTTACCAATCTAAAACATCATCTGCAGCTGTTCCATCGGTAGATGTTACAATGAAATAACGTTTCTGAGATTCGTTAGAATTTTGGAACGTTATTTTTGGCGTGATAAGGAAATTCTTTTATTAACTCAAATTCAGCTCACTGTCATTGCAGGCGGTGTACTATATAAGAAAGAAGTGAACATACGTTGTCTAATACGAACCGCAGCGGTCGTGGAAAAAACCGCCGGAATTCGGCTGCCCCTCAGGGAAAAGGGAAAGCTTCAGCTTCCCGTCAGCCAAGTCAATCAACTCGTCCATCTACAAGTCAGTCAGGTAAAGAGGTGCGGCCACACGGTGCATCTCTTTCTGGTGTGCGTTCCAAAGGCAGAGCGCGTGAATCCGCGCCAATCGAAGGATTGCCTGTTAGCAAAAATGAAGAAACCGTCATTGAGATCATTGGCATGAACCATGACGGCGAGGGTGTTGGCCGTGCGGACGGATACACACTGTTTGTGCAGGGGGCTCTTCCGGGAGAAACCGTGCGCGTGCGTGTCATGAAAACCAAGAAGCAATACGGCTACGCCAAGTTGCTGGAGATCGTCAAAGCTAGTCCGGACCGTGTATCCGCACCATGTCCGATCTACGATCAATGCGGCGGATGCCAGATTCAACATATGAGCTACGCTGGTCAACTGGCGTGGAAACGTCAGCTTGTGATCGATAATTTGCAGCGGATCGGGAAGCTGAACGTGATGGTGGAAGATACCACGAACAAAGAAAATACAGAACACGCGATTCGTGTCCTGCCAACGATGGGCATGGACGAGCCGTGGCGTTATCGGAATAAGGCACAGGTGCCGATTGGGGTGACCGAAGGCGGTTTGGTGGGTGGTTTTTATGCCAAAGGAAGCCACCGGATTATCGACATGGAGACCTGCCTTATTCAGCACGAGCACAATGACGAAGTTGTGGCGAAGGTGAAGGAAATCGGCAGTCACCTTGGAATAAGTGCATACAACGAAGAAACAGGCCGGGGTCTGTTGCGTCATGTCGTGGTGAAAAAGGCGTTCCGTACAGGTGAGATGATGCTCGTGCTGGTGACGAATGGTCGTGATATTCAACACAAAGACGAGTGGATCGGCAGTATCCGCGAAGCGATTCCGCAAGTGGCGAGCATCTGTCAGAACGTGAACAAAAAGCAAACGAACGTTATTTTCGGCGATGAGACCCGTGTTCTGTGGGGCCGGGATGTAATCTATGATTTTATCGGGGATGTACAATTTGCGATCTCTCCGCGTTCGTTCTATCAGGTCAATCCGGTACAGACCGAAGTGCTGTATGGAAAAACGGTAGAATACGCCGGACTGAGCGGCAAAGAAACGGTTATTGATGCGTATTGCGGCATCGGAACGATCTCTCTTTTCTTAGCGCAGCATGCGGATCAGGTGTACGGGGTAGAGATTGTGCCCGAGGCCATTGAGGATGCGCGCAGTAATGCGATGCTGAATGAGATGCGCAACGTCAAGTTCGAAGTGGGTGCCTCCGAGGACGTCATCCCGCGCTGGAAAGAACAAGGCATCGAAGCCGACGTCATTGTCGTTGATCCCCCGCGCAAAGGCTGCGACCCGCGTTTGCTCGATACCATCCTGGAGATGAAGCCGGAACGCGTGGTATACGTGAGCTGTAATCCGAGTACCTTGGCACGTGATTTAAGAGTGCTGGAGGATGGCGGATACCGTACGGTGGAGGTAACGCCGGTGGATATGTTCCCGCATACGGTGCATGTGGAGTCGGTAGCGATGTTGGTGAGGGAGTAGTGTTCTGGGGTCCTATGTATTTGTTTAAATAGCTACTTAGCCCGAAGCTTCTAAAGTTCGGGATATTGTTGTTTTTACCCAAATAATATATTTAGCACAAAGCAGTGGTTGTGGCTTCTGTTCGTCGGGTGAATCAGTTTCCAATAACGTTTTGTGGCTCATTATTTTCCCAAGCTGCAGTAAGACGTGGTAAAGGTATACCCAATTTTTTTGCTTCTTTCACAACTTCAAGTGCCGAAAAACCTGCTTTAGTATTGTTGTATTCAATGAAAAGTCGTGGTAAGCTGCCCTTTGCAAAAATAACCTTGTTAAAAAGCATACTGAGAAGTGGGGGTGGAATCTTAGTCAGCAGCAGAGAAATTATATCAATTTTAGCACCTCTTGCTTTAAGTACAGGTGCAATTTCCCTCATATTCTTCCCTACATTGGCGAATGAGTCCTGATGATTCAAGAGTGCTGGAAAACTTCCCAGTCTCAACACCTCGGCTTCTACAGCCGCATTCATGGCAAAGTGATTCCATAGCCAGTTTTGCATATCCTTTATCCAACTAATTCTAAGATGGGCACTTTCAAATAGTTCCTTGACCTTGTTGTTAATATGTTCAGTGCCTGCCCGTGGTTTTTCAAGAAATAGCCTTTTCAAAAAGCCGCCTCTAAGCCTATTGTCAGCAATGCCGCCGCCGGCCTCTGGGAACCCAAAGACAACATTGTTCATAGACAAAGGTGAGATCGATGATTTCAAATCTTGCCAAATGTTATTGAAAATGAGGACAGGGGTGTTTCCAGCAACAGTCGATAGAAATTGTGCTGCTTTTGGAAGTTGTTCCGTGGTTACACTTACAATAATAAGATCATAATTTGAGCGTATCTCCTCATGCAGGTTGACGTTCCAGTTTTCTTGTATTAGCTGTTTCCCTCTTCGTGCATCCCACATTTCAAGCTCTATATGGCTTCCGAAGGTTTCTTTTCTCCCTTTTCTAACGTAAAACTCTACTGTATGCCCTGCCTTTTCAAAAGCCCAAGCATATTGGGTCGATATTACACCTCTACCGAAAAATAAAATTCGCATATTATCTCCTGTAAATATTTATTTTTTGACTCCTTGTTATTAATCCAACAACATGTTGTATGATGTTATTGTATGAATTCTTTATATGGTCATCAACCATCAGATTTTTAATATCTGTCGTATGATTGGATGAACAGATTGCACAGAAAATGGAGGCGAATCATGCATAAGCAACCTGAAATTACGGACAAAACAAGGCAGTCATTTGTAAATGTATTCTGCGATTTATATAGCCGGAAACCAATCGAAAAAATCTCCATTCAAGAGATCGCTAACCAATCAGGATATAACCGCAGTACATTTTATCAATACTTTACAGATATATATGATTTGTTGGACTGTGTTGAAGAACGTATTTTAAATTCCATTAACGAGGAAATGGCAGGCAGAGAGTTTTCTACACATACTTTCCAAGATGCACTTCAGTGCTTGGAAAATGCAGAGGAAATTTCAATTCTGAAAGCTCTCTTGGGTGACTATGGCTCTGTGCATTTTGTGGAACGCCTGAAAAGAGAAATTCCCTTTGAACAATTGATTGTGGATTATCCATCAGATGATGCTTTAGCACCATATATCATTGAGTTTTACATATCAACATTAATATCTATGTTTCGCATTTGGATACGCAACGGCAAAGATCTATCGTCAGAAGAATTGGTCGGACTGATTGATAGCCTATTTGCAAATGGGATAACGCCATATCATATTTTTGGATCGGTCAATCCGCGGCACCAATGAATCGAATAAAAAAAAGGGGACGAGAAGAATGAAAAAGAGAATGTAGGACTTGCTACAATAGAATTCCTGATAATAGAGGATGTTTTGCATATCTGCCTTGCGATTGTACTATAATATTCAAATTTCTGGATAGATGGAGAATAATTCGTATTTTCTGTACATGGATCGTTGATTTGAAACGGCGATAACAGCAGATCAATCAATATATGCGGCGATGAGAAAGCCTTATTCTGCGCGTTTTTTTGCTACTATGACAGAAACCTGATATTATCTCTTAATCTAGGTTAAGACTTGTTATATCAGCCTGAGAATTTCACGAATATCCTTATGTAAGCACAGTTACACAAAAGAAAAAGCCGTCCCTGCTGAAACAGGAAACGGCTTGTTGCCTCTGTTGACGTAGGAAGCGACTCGTAAAACCCTCTGTGTATCTCCTTGGCTTCAACGTGCTTTTCAAAATTGTTGACAATTGTCATATATGTAATTATATTAAATATATCAGGCACTTGGTGCTGTAAAACTACTAATGTAAACGCTATCCTAGTAAAGCTTTACGCAATATAGTTCGATCTCGTCGAGGAATCAAATGGAGAGATGATGGGGGACGTAGTCCCAGTTTTGTACACGCCCTGTCCATTTACGAGTGACATTCCTCGTAGTTTTGTAAAGCATTTTCAGCAACGCTTCATTGCTTGGGAAAATGCTTTTTTTCTTTAGGCTTTGCGATGTTGACGATGGTAACCCTCAAGTATTTCCGTCGCTCTACACTTCGCGTCAAGCTTTGTATGTCCTGCACCGTGTCATATTCCGCCTCCAGCATGAATTGCAGCATCTCTGCAAACAAACTCTGTAAACAACTCTTTCAGTGCAAATTCACCTTGTCCATTGTTATGAATGTATTCTTCTTCACAATCACTTTCATTTGCTCATCACATATACGATCCTCTTTGATCAGCCTTTTTCTAAAGATTATCTAACGGGGGAAACATGATGTCTAAATCAATAGAATTGATCTTGAAAGATGAAATTTTTGCTGAACTGGACATCGAGTATCCAGAAGACTACGATACCCGTTTGTTGGACCAAGGGATCGATTCAGTAGGCTTCATCAAGCTGATTGTTTTAGTGGAATCGAAGTTTAACATCTCGATCCCTGATGAAGATCTGTTATTTGAGAATTTCTCCACGGCTGGATTAATCCTTAATTATTTGACTGAGAAAACGCTATGATGACTATCATTCAGCGTCTATTTCTGGAGGCCTCTGATCGCCAAGATCATATTATCCTTGAAGATCTAAAGCAGCAATGGACTTACGCAGAGATGATGACAGAAGCTTACTTGATTGCTTCATATATACACAAGAATTTTGAGTTTGAGTCCGGAAGTCATCTTGCATTATACACAAATAATGAGTCCTTGTTCATTTTTGCGGCGCTTGGCATTCAATTCTGCGGTTATGTGCTAGTACCGGTTCCTTATTCGGCATCCAATACTGAAATTGAAAATATTTTAAGTGCCAGTGACGCCAAATTGGTTATCAGCAAATCTGCACAGCCTGCGCATTTAAATTGCGACATTCCTTGGGTTACCGCTCAGGATTTATCGCAAGAACCCATACCTTCGTTCGAATCGATCTCGTTAACCAATCAGTCCGATCCCAATCAATGTGCGATTCTCCTTCCTACATCGGGCACAACCGGAAAATCTAAAATCGTTATGTTATCCCATTGGAATGTATTAACGAATGCGTTGGCACATGGCGGAAAGGTGGGGTATACGGATCAAGATTCGTTTCTGGTAACGATGCCCGTTCATTTCAGTTCTACGATTGTCACGCAATTGATTTCTTGCATGTTATATGGAACCCGAATTAAACTTATCAACTTGCCCTTGCTGCCGCGCACAGCGTTTAAACTGTTTCAGAATAAAGCGGTCACGGCATTCTCAGCGGTGCCTACGCAATTGATGCACTTTGTTTCCGATTTCCATCAGACCAAGAACGGGAGTGCCTTTGATTCCATTGAATTTATTGTAATTAGCGGTGCGGCGATTCCCGCGAAATTAGGCGACCAGCTTCAGACTGTATTTCCTCACGCGGACATTATTCAAACTTATGGATTGACCGAAGCTTCTCCGCGAGTGAGCATGATGGAACGGGGAGAGCGCGGCTTATCCTGTGGATCACCCATCAATGACGTTTCTATTCGTCTTGTTGACGAAGAAGAGAAAGAGGTTGAAGGAGAAGCGATTGGGGAAATTTGGGTCAAGGGCCCGAATGTGATGCTCGGTTATTACAAAAACCCGGAGTTAACGAACGCTACCATTGTTGAGGGTTGGTTAAAGACAGGAGATTTGGGATATTGGAATGAATCAGGGTGTCTTATACTCACAGGCCGAAAGAAGAATATCATTATATCCGGCGGCATCAATATCTATCCGGAAGAAATCGAGGAATTTTTGTACGGCTTGAAAGAAGTGGAGGAGGTCATGGTTGTTGGTGTACAAGATGATCTGTTAGGCGAAATACCCATCGCATTTCTGAAAGTTTTTAATGAATGCCTGCTTGATATAGATGCACTGACACGACATTGCAACTTGCATTTGTCATCGTATAAAGTGCCTAGACAATGGAGGATTATCGATAACATTCCAAAAACAAAAACAGGAAAGCTGGACAGGGCAAGTACGAAGCGCTTATTGCTAAATGAGATATACTGATTCGGAATCCTTAAGCCTTTTAACCAAATAACCAGGGGTGAACGAAAAGTTGAAAAATTCAACTCAAACATTAGGCAGAGAAATATTGCCGGTCAGTTATCCAATGATTACAACCTATACGCAGCATGCTCATCTCTTGTCCATACTTACCCATTACGAGTGCGCACACCCATGGATATATAGCAATTATATCCAATTATTTATTAACAAAGATTATAAGCACCATTGGGGAGATTTTTATTTCCCTCTGACTTATGAGCTGCGGCCTTCGGATGCGTGCAAATGGATTACTACTCAAAAGATACATAGAGATACGGTAACAACTAAATGGGACTCTGTTATTCATTTTATTATAGAAAATATTAATGCTACTAACTATGTGCACACGATGATCAATTATTTCTACGTGCCCCTAAGCGATCGCTACAATAAACTTCAATTGCATCATGACATATTTGTTTACGGCTATGATGTGGATAGAGAGATATTGTATGTTTCCGATTTTTTCAAGAACGGCGTGTATAGTCAGGCTGAGATATCATTTACTGATTTCAATCTTGCGTTCGAAATGAATCATCTAACAACGAATCATGATTATCTAAAAGAAATGGTTTATCTGTATACATTCAATGATCAATATCAGGATAAATTCAATGCAGATACCCTGGTGAATTCTATAAGGAATTATTTCACTAACCAAACGCCGGAGTATTGGGAGATGTTCAACTATGGGGGCGACAGGGATAATCTTGACTTCGGCATGCAAATATATACAACTCTATTAAATTATGCGAAAGAGACAACGGAACATAAGGCTATGCTTGATATAAGACCCTTTCATTTACTTTATGATCATAAGAAGATAATGACGCTAAGACTCAAGTACTTGTACGATAATCGGCATTTAATTGAACTAACTCAAGAGCATATAGATGAATTCACAGCCATTGAACTTAAAGCAAAGATACTTGTGAATCTAGCGATTAAATATAATTTGACAAGGGATACAAGTATTTCCGAAAACTTACAAACGTTGATTACGAATATAGAAAATGAAGAATCCATATTCCTTGAACAATGGCTGAAGAAGGTAGGCATTCAGTAATGTTGAGGCGGCAGATGATGTCAGATATGGATATCTTTTCCTTTCACCCGAATAGAAGCCTTAGCCCGAAGCACGTGGTGATCAGGGCATATTTATGGAGGGAGTGATGCCGGGATTATAATCGTTGCGATACAGCGTATTGAGTAATCCAAACCGCTACTCTTGTCTTAAAGATTCCGTTTGCTGACAGCCTATTGCCTTCTTGTCTTTCAGGCGATCCACTCACCTCAAGAATCTCTCCTGGTATTTGATCCGACATCTTGTGATTCATGCATAGACGCGTACCTGTATAGTTTGGGAGCAACCCACCGTTCATATAATGGTTTAATACCTATAATTTGTTAGGTAAGATATATGAATTTATTGGGTGCTGAACGCATGTTTTTTAAATAATATATGTATATGAATATAGAAATTGGTTATTTTGTGATTTTCGATCTTTAATTATCTAATCATCAAGATGGAACAGCGATTGAATTAATAGTGGTTTCACAAACCTTAAGTAAAGGGGGGGATCATAATAATCATTGTATTAACAGGAGTCGCAGGCTTCATCGGTTCCAACCTTGCCGAGAGGCTGCTGCGGGAAGGCCATACCGTTATCGGCGTCGATAATTTTCTTACCGGGTCTACTGTCAATATAGACAATCTCTTACGGTCGCCAAATTTCAGGTTTATTGAGCATGATGTCATTTATCCGCTCGCAATTGAAGGCCCTGTCGATTGGGTGATGCATTTTGCCAGTCCTGCCAGTCCGCCCAAATATTTGTCCTATCCGATCGAAACGATGAGGGTCAACAGCGAAGGGACGATGCATCTACTGTATCTGGCCAAAGAAAAGCAGGCTGCTTTCTTCTTGGCTTCAACAAGCGAAATCTACGGTAACCCAACGGTTCACCCTCAGCCGGAGAGCTACTATGGCAACGTGAATTCGGTTGGAGCAAGAAGCTGCTACAACGAAGCGAAGCGGTATGCAGAGGCGATCACCTACTGGATGAACAGGAAATACGGTATACCGGTAAGGGTCATTCGGATCTTCAATACATTCGGTCCGAAGATGGATTTAAATGACGGACGCGTCATTACCAATTTCATTAATGAAATCATGTCCAAGCAAAATCTTACGATTTATGGTGACGGCAGACAGACGAGAAGCTTTCAGTATATCGACGATTTACTGGAAGGGATTGTAAGACTGCTGAGTACCACGTATGAACAGCCAGTCAATTTGGGGAATCCGGAGGAAGTCACCATACTTGAAGTCGCCCAAATATTGAAGGAGCTAATGAAGTCCAACGCGCAGTTAGAGTTTCTCCCGCTGCCGGAAGACGATCCAAGGAGAAGGAAGCCGGATATTACCATTTCAAGGACGATCATGGACTGGGAACCGGCGATCAGTTTGCATGATGCACTCGCTAGAACGATCCATTATTACCAGGGTCAATATATCCATTAAACGGGAGGTACCTATGCAAGAACAGATCATAGCGATGATAAGCGAAGTCAAGGACGAAGCCCAGCTGGAAGTCAGCTTGAACGGGCATTCCAACATCATGGAAGACGGGGGATTGGACTCTTTACAGCTAATTACTTTCTTATTGAAGGTGGAGGAGCGCTTTGGCATTGAAATTGATTTCGAACAATTCGAATTCGATTGCATGGAATCGGTAACCGTCTTCTGCAATTATATCTCGGAGCTGCAGAAGACAACGCCTGTATGAACGATAGACGCAAGTTCGAGCTCATTATCGGGACATTTGATGCGGAACGCTTCTGGCGCGACCCTAATCTAGCCAAGCTGCCGTCGTTTCACGATCCTGAAATGGAGAATATCGTGATGGCCATGGATGAGCTACTCTTCCCATTTTGCGAGGCGCAGGATAGGCTCATTACCCGATATCGAATGAATGCTTCTCATAAAGCGTATTTGCATGAGATCGGATTCAAATTTCTGTCCAATTCAACCGATCTTGAGAGTCCTGATGGAGGAAGCGTAGGCAGAACCGCCAATATATTCGACCTGCTCACCTCAACGGATCATTGGGGTGGCATGGATCCAGACTGGCTGAACGGCGCCCGGTTGTCGCCCTTTGCGGTCATTCCGGGGGCGGACCGTGCTGCTGCGCGTTTCGGTCTGGAACAGGATTGTCCAGCTGTCGATACGGTTCAGACGGTCAACTCTAAGCTGTATTCAACCGAATTGAACCGTCGCTTTGAGCTTCAATGTGACAGCCAGACGGTCTATTCCCACGAAGAGCTGCTCTCAAGCGGCTTGGCTCTGCTGAATCAAGGCCCCTTTTTGATCAAAGATGAGTTTGGGGTATCCGGGAAAGGAAATTTGCTGATCGAGTCGGAAGCGATTTTGCAGCGAGTCACATCTTATGTCGCCGATCAGTGCAGCAAGGGAAAAACGGTTCGGTTTATTATTGAGCCGTTTCTCCGCAAGGAATTGGATTTTTCTTGCCAATTCCACATCGATCCCGACGGTACGTACCGACATATCTCAGTGCAGCAGGTGGTCAATCACAATTTCGCTTACCAAGGTTCCTATACAGCAGACGACAGGTTGCTTCATATGCTGCAGGAAGCGAAGTATTTTGATGTAATGAAACGGGCGGCTCGCGAGCTTTACCGGTCGGGTTATCACGGCGACGTATGCGTCGATTCGATGCTGTTGACAGACGGCCGCATCGTTCCGATTGTTGAGGTGAATGCAAGAAGATCGATGAGTCTGATCAAGCATTACGTTGACCGCTACCTGAAGAAGCATGATACGGCCGGTAACATGACGCATGCGAATTTACAGTTTGCTTGCGATGTATCTTTCGATCAATTGCTGGAATCGCTGGACCGCGAGGGTATTCTATATAAGCCTGATCGAGGGTTCGGTATTTTACCGTTAAGCGCGAATACGCTCCTTATTAACAAAGTCGTCAGCGAGTGCAAGGGGATCCGGAATAAGCAGGTGAAGGGCAGATTGTATTATTCGCTGATCGAAGGGACAGGGGATAACGAACGATTGTCCGCGAAGCTTAAGGAGGTTCTGTTGTCGTTATCCTTCAAGATCGCCCGCTGATGCATTCCGAAGTGCTTGAAACCATGGATGGAGGTAGAGAGTTAATGGGGAAACGGAAAGTAACGATTCTATGCTCGGGTTTCGGTCTGGGATTCTATATTCCCGGCCTGTTAGCTGCAAGTGATTTCGAGAAAAGGGATATCGCGACGGAAGTACTCGTGTTCGAAAGCTATTTAGAGCTTGACAAGAGGGAGCATATTGCAGACAGCAGGACGGCTTACCACAATAATTTCGCACTTGCCAATTTTTCGGCCCGAATGCCGATGGATATCCGGGGTAGTATAGATTACGCCCAGGTCGAGCTGTTGCTGGAGGCGTGGAAAGCGGAAGAACGCTACGAATTCATATCGTTATCCGGACACTGGGTCTATATTTTGGATTTGTATAGGGAGAAGATGCTGCCGAATCCAATTCATGTAGACCTGCTCTATGTCGATTCAGATCTGGCCCCGTCCTGGAAGAGCCTGAAGAAGTTTCATCCCCGGTATGACGAACATTATTACAATGCTTGTCTCTATGACACCGATAAGATGGCGATTCGATGCGAAATCCCGGTTCTTTCTGGTACGCCACTGCCCTTCGAATCAAGGAAGCGGCGGCTTGTTGTTCATGGCGGCGGCTGGGGGATGGGCACTTATCAAAGTACAATTCCAGAGCTTGCCGGCCATAACTATGGGCTTGATATTGTAGCTTACGACTGGAAGGAAGCGAAGCCCGATCCCGATCACCGATATTGGATGAACGATCCGGAATGGTGTTCTTGGGTGAAGAGCGCGAACGGGCTGCACGAATTTCCGCCATATATTGAAATAGCGGGAGAAGATACGAATTCATACACCGCTGAGGCTGATCATCATTGGTTATTTGACGTCGCTTCCGAGGCGATGGCTATCGTGGCCAAGCCGGGAGCGGGCACATTGATCGACTCGCTTGCATCCGAAACCCCTCTTATTCTTCTGGAGCCGTTCGGCAGTCATGAGCTTAGCAATCTGGAATTGTGGGAGTCGCTTGGATTCGGAATACGCTACGAGAAGTGGCGAGAGATGGATTTTTCTGTAGATATCCTTAAGGAGATGCATCAAGCTATCGTAAACAGACCTGGTGAACGGACGAATTATGTGGATCACTATTGTTCAAGGGTTGCGTTAACGAAGAGGTAAGACTTCAATGGCAGAAGGGGTTATGCGATGAGCTTAAATCAATTGAGTGTTGCCAAGGATAAGGATACGGTAAGCTATCCGAGATGGATTGTCTTGCAGTTGCTAGAGGAGTGCAATTTGCGATGCAAGATGTGTTATGAATGGGGACTCGAAGGGCCCTACAAAAGCAAAAAAACATTAGCGCAGCTGGACCCGGAGCTGATCAAAAAGATCATCATCGAATGCAGCCCAGGCAAGCCGTATTACGATTTCTTCGGCGGCGAGCCGCTGATGTACCCTTGGCTGAGCGACATTCTCGCTATGATCAATCATTATGGAAGCATAGCGGACTTCCCCACGAACGGCACACTGCTTGAGAAGCATGCCGAGATGTTAGTCGAGACTCCGCCTAATAAGATCTGGGTGTCGCTCGACGGCCCTGAGGAAACCAACGACAGGCAGAGGGGCAGAGGCGTATTCAAGAAAGTAATCAAAGGAATCGAGAAGCTCTATGAGCTCCGGCAAAGCAAAGGCAAGCAATTTCCGAAGATGGGTGTATCCTTTATCATTACACCCTTGACCTATATGTACGTCGAGGAATTTTTCTTTAAGCATATCGACTTGTCGATGTTGGACCATATCAGCATGGAAGTGCAGCTCTATGCCACCGAAGAGCAGTATGCCCAATATGTGGAGGTTCTTCGTGAGGAATTTGGTGTGCATGAAGCTCCGTATGCCAAGGGGATGGTCTGGAAAGACATCAGTTCGTTCAGCCAGATCGATATTCCCGAATTGACGAGACAGCTCAATAATGTTAAAGATTATTGCTTGAAAAACAGTATCGATGTGATTACCTATCCGAAGACGATAGATGAAGTGAATTTGCACAACTATTTCTCGGGGCAATTTCATCAGATGGCTGATAAACGTAATCGGTGCTCCCTTCCATGGACTTATGCGGAGATTACGGCAAGGGGCGACGTTTCGCCCTGCCATGCCTTCTATGATTTGACCTTCGGCAACGTGAACGAAGAGAGTTTGCTGGATATCTGGAGTAGTGAAAAATATAAAGATTATCGCGCGTATATGAAAAAAAATATGCTTCCGATTTGTACGGCTTGTTCAAGGTATTATATCTATTGATTCATGTGAATAACCTAATAAGTTTAAGAAGGGTGTGTTGATATGAATCCAAAATCAGAGATTAAACATTCCCCAAAGGATTTGCAAATATTGAAACGTACGATCAAGAATACGGTGGAAACCAAGCGGAACATGGAGAAAATAGCGGGTTACGCGACACCGTTGCCAGAGTCGGTCGGGATTAAACTGACGAACCAATGCAACTTGCGCTGCAAACATTGCTATCAATGGAACGACACCGGCTACCATCACTTCATGACACCGGAGCAGCAACGCGAACAACTCGACTACGGGCTGCTGGAGAAGCTGATCCTTGAGACGGAACCAGCCAAGTCGAGACTCTATATCTGGGGCGGCGAGCCGCTGGTATACAGCCATTTCGACCGTTTGGCCGATTTGCTTGAAGCCCATCCTCGTGAGACGACGATCTGCACGAACGCGGTGCTGATCGAGCGAAAGCTGGATGCCTTGCTGAGAATCTCCGACAACCTGGAGCTGCTCATTGCGCTTGATGGATTCAAAGAAGAGAATGATGCGCTTCGCGGCAAAGGGGTATTCGGCAAGGCGATAGATGCGATCCGGAAGCTGGTCGAGCTGCGCAGGGAAAACCGGTTCAGGGGCAAAATTACGATCCATACCGTCGTTAACGATGGTATGACTGACAAGCTTTACGATCTGCTGGACTTTCTGGAGGGCGTCGGTGTAGATATGGTCATGGTCTGCTTCCCGTGGTACATCTCGGACGAATGCACGCAGGGAATGGACAATTACTTTGACGAGAAGTTCGACTTCCTTCCGGCGAGCGAGCACAGGGGCGAACGAAGCTGGCACGCCTTTAACTACAAGCTCGATCCGGAGCGTATCCCTGCTTTGATGAGCGAGTTGGACCGGGTGAATAATCGGGTCTGGAAAATGCGTTTACGCTACCAGCCGAATCTGGATCATGACCAGATTGAAGATTTCGTGCTCGGCAAAGAGGTGAGGGGTAAAGGCACGATGAACAAGAAGTGCCTGGCTCTCTCGAACCGGATGGACATTACGCCCGATGGAACAATTATCGCATGCAAATTTTTCAAGGAGTTCGAGATCGGCAAATTACATGATACGTCTGTACAGGAATTATGGCATAGCATGACCTACAGAAGGATAAGGGAAATGATGGACGAACGACTGACACCGGCTTGTTCCAAGTGCAGTGTTTTGCATTTGCACGGTGTATAACGATTCTAAATTCACATAAATGAGGTGCACAAGTGAGTATTATCCAGATGGAGGGGTTATCCAAAAGCTTCAAGTATTACGAGAAAGAACTGGGGCTCAAAAAATCGCTCAAAAATTTAGTGAGGCGGAAATCACTGATCAAAGACGCGGTTAGCGAAATATCACTTGTAATCGAGCAGGGTGAGATGGTCGGATTTTTAGGCCCGAACGGTTCCGGCAAAACGACTACGCTTAAGATGCTGTCCGGCATCTTATATCCGACCAGCGGGCAAGCGACGGTATTAGGCTATGTCCCTTGGGAACGAAAAAAAGAATTCAAGATGCAGTTCTCAATCGTGATGGGGCAGAAATCACAGTTGTGGTGGGATTTACCGGCGAACGAATCGTTGTACTTGAACAAATGCATTTATGAGGTTGAGGATAAGCCCTACAACCTTGTTCTGGGTGAGCTTACGGAGATGCTTGACGTTAAAGATCTGCTTAATATTCAGGTGCGGAGACTCTCGCTGGGGGAACGGATGAAGATGGAACTTATTGCGTCGCTCATTCACCGGCCTAAGGTGATTTTCCTGGATGAGCCTACAATCGGACTTGATCTGATCTCGCAGAAACGCATTCGGGAGTTTCTGAAAGATTATAACGAGCAGACGAAGGCAACGGTCATTCTAACAAGCCACTACATGGCGGATATTGAGGATCTATGCAAACGAGCAATTATCATCAATCAAGGGAAGATCGTATACGACGGCGATCTTCGGCGTGTGAACGAACTGTTGCATGCCAAAAAGATTATCAAGCTGCAATTTACGGACGAAGTGCCGAGGCAAGCGCTAAGCGAATATGGCACGATTACTCAACATGACGGCATGAATGCCGTCATGGAAATCGATAAGCATGACCTCCAGCGGCTTTCCAAAATGATACTGGACCGGTTCCCGATCCTCGATTTCACCGTTGAAGATATACCTGTGGAGCGAGGCATCGAAAGCTTATATCAGAAAGATGGAGGCAGACATGAAAGCCTTGCAGAAGTATAAAAGGACGTACATCCTTGCGCTTCAGAACGCGATGGAGTACCGGACCGATTTCCTGATGGGCATTATCAGCGGCGGCTTTATCATACTCGTCCAATGCTTCCTCTGGACAGCTGTGTTCCGCAGTTCGCCGCAAGAGATTATTAACGGCTATACGTATTCACAGATCATCATTTATTCCGTGTTGTCCGGCGTCGTCTCCAAGCTGGTTTCTGCCGGCTTCGAAGGGGAGATCGCGAATGACATCAAGACGGGCGGATTAAGCAAATTTATCGCTCAGCCCATTCATTATTTCAGTTATCGGATATGCAGTTTCTTCGGTGAGAAAACGGTTCAGACCGGGGTCGTCCTTGTCTTATTCGTCATACTGATGACCGTGTTTATTCAGATTTGGGGGTTTCCGCTTAGAGTGGGGCAGATCGTTATGTTCCTGGTTAGTATTTTGTTCGGAATGCTCATCAACTTCCTGCTTTTTTATTCGATTAGTGCGCTCGCGTTCATCATTACTGAGGTTTGGGGCGTGTATATCGCGTTCAACCAAGGCGTCTATCTGCTCAGCGGCGCCATCTTTCCGCTTAATATTTTCGGAGATACGTTCGCCACAATCTCCAGCTATTTACCGTTCCAGTATGTCGTATTCTTCCCGGTTAAGATCATCCTCGGGAGCTTGGCGGTTCATGAGATCGTGAGCGGGCTCCTCTTACAGGCCGTTTGGGTAACGGTGCTTTTGGTCATTTCCAAGTTGGCTTGGGATTCCGGGATGAAGAAATATGTAGCCGTTGGAGGTTAGATCTGTGAGTATCCGCTTGAGCGAGATTCGGAAGCACGTACGTATGTTTTTTATTTTCGCAAAGAACAGTTTGGTCGGTTATATGGAATACAAAGCGAATTTCTACTCCGGTTTGATCATGGAGACCGTATTTCTGTTTTCCAAGCTGATCTATGTCATCTTCGTTTTCCAGCTGGGGATCGAAATTAATGGAATTTCTCCGGACCAGATGATGATCTTCACCGGGACCTATACGATTATGATCGCAATCTATACCGGATTGTTTATGGATAACTTTTATAGATTTTCCGGCCATATCCGCAACGGAACGCTGGATTTGTATATGACAAAGCCGCTATCGCTGCAGTTCATGATTTCATTCCGAAACGTTAACTACGCGTTTCCGATTCCGAACCTGATCGCCGGGATCACGATGATCGTAGTGGCTTGGCGGCGGCTTGGCATCGAGCCAAGCTTCATCAACGTGGCCGGATATATCGGCGTGATCTTGAGTAGCACGATCGTGACCTACTCGGTGCTCCTGCTTCCGCAAATTCTTGCTTTCTGGACGGTGAAGTCCGGTTCGATCTTTGATATAATTGACAAATGTTGGGATTTCAACAATATGCCAATGTACATATACCCCAAATGGCTGCAGAGGATAGGACTGTATGTCGTGCCTATCTTGTTTATTACCAACATGCCGTCGGTTTATTTGATCGACCGCTTGGACTTCTTCCTTGGGATATGGATTTTCGTAGCTCCTGTGATATCGCTTCTAGTGGTCAGGCTGTTCTGGAAGCTGGCCGTGAGACACTATGAGAGCGCCAGCAGTTAGAGAAATGCCAAAAACAAATGGTTGGGAGGATGAAGTGGATGAGCAGGATGGAGCACAAGAGTTTTTCGCCGCAGACAGAGGCTACTGCCAAAAAGCGGCTACACAACGGGATAGAAATCTATCAAAACAATGAAGGCGAGACCGAGTTCCTCTACAACGAGATTTTTCAGAAGGAGATGTATTTCAAGCACGGGATTACGCTCCCGGATCATGGCACGGTCATGGACGTTGGGGCTAATATCGGCATGTTCACCCTGTATGTCAGCAGCAAGAGCAACTGCAGGGTATATGCCTTTGAGCCACTGCCTCCGACGTTTAAGCTCTTGGAGATGAATACGAGCTCGCTACATCGCGTAACAACGGTTAACATCGGGCTTTCCAATGAGATTAAGGAAGCGGAGTTTGCCTATTTCCCCACGATGTCCACGGATTCTGTACAGATCAGATACCGGGAGAACCACGATCAGGATCTCCGATACGGGTTAATCAACCATTACCGGGATCATTTCGAAGACCCGCGCATGCTAAACCGATTTGTGGATCAACTGATGTCGCCGAAGCTTCTGAATGAACAAATCTATCGTTGCAAGCTAACTACGATCTCCGAAATGATCCGCTTTTACGATCTGAACCAAATTGATCTGCTCAAAATCGACGTGGAAAAAAGTGAGTTCGAGGTGCTGGAAGGCATAGAGCCGGAAGATTGGGGCAAAATCAGGCAAATTGTAATGGAGGTACACGGGCTGGACGGAGAGCAGATCAGCAGGCTCGAGAACATCTTCCAAACCAACGGCTTCGATGCCGTGATCGATTACTACGAAGATTTGAATATCCCCAATTACTATAATGTGTACGCGTTGAATCAAATGCATACGTCGGCTGGGTGATAGTCATGCTACAGCATCTGCATGCAAGGTTGGTATGTTCCAGTTGTAAGGGCGTGCTGGTCCAGTCGGAGGCATGGCTGCAATGCTGCAGCTGCGATGCGGTATATACGAACGATGACCGTTATGTATCGATGCTCGACCGGCGTGAGCAGTTTGTCCACCCTTCCGAATGGAACCGGAAAGAGGCTGAAATTCGGGATTATAGCGAGCTTTCGGACTCCCTTGCGCTGTCCGGTATAGGCCGATTCGCCACCTTCTTAAATTATGGTTACGTCCCGCACGGGAATGAGCAACATGCGGTGATCGAGCCTGACGATGCATGGAATAGAAACTCGGTCAAGCTGCTGCTGGAGACAGTGGGCAGGACGGTGATTCGAGAACGGCAGGTGATCGATATCGGATGCGGCAGGGGAGGGAACATAGCAGCTCTGTCTAAATATTTCAAGCCCTTGTCTATTGTCGGTCTCGACATCTGCCCGGCGAATATTGCCTATTGCAATGCCAAATCCCGAGGCGGTGAATCTTTGTATCTCGTCGGCGATGCGGAGAATATACCGTTTGCAGACGAGAGCTTCGACGTGGTGTTAAATATAGAATCCGCACATGCCTATCCGAACCGATCACGATTCTATGAAGAGGTGTACCGGATCATGAGAGTTGGGGGCGTATTTCTGTATACGGAGCTGATGCTGGGAGATCAGGTAGCGCAGAACGTCAGGCTGTTAGAGAAAGCAGGCCTGTCTGTAATCCGCAATCAGGATGTGACTGCGAATGTTCTTCTATCATGTGATGAGAGTGCGAAGCAGCGTACTGGCACACAAGGGATTGCGAGCAACGCCAAAGCGAGCACGAATATTGGAGATATTAATGATTTCATCGCATTGCCCGGCTCGAAGAAATATGAAGAGATGAAGGCTGGAACGCGGCAATACCGTATGATGAACCTTGTTAAGAGGTAATATAGCCGTAATATCAACAATAATTTTGGACGTGTCTGAAAACTCTGAAGGCGGTAAAAGATGCACTTCAGTAGGTTTCAAGACACGTCCTAGTATAGGAGAAATATTGTATGGAAGAAATTATTTCCCTGGACACCTTTGAGCCCTTCGACGGCATGACAAAAATGTTTCCTCATCATAATTTTCCTTATTTTAATTGCGGCTACAATTTGATGTTAACACTTTCTAGATATTTCAAAAAAAATGAGTTGCCCATTTTGAATAATGTCATTACTATTTATAGATTTGATAAACAAAAAATAAAAACAAGAGGATATTTCAAGTTAGAGGTATTGGATCTTGAGGAGGGGGATCAGATCCTTGAGGATATGGGGATCTCGATTCGTAAAAAATCCCCTGCACTAGATACGTTACAAGATGAGATCATAAACTCTATTTCTAGTGGTCATCCGATTTCCATATTTATTGATTTATTTTATCAACGCGGGAGAGACTTTTACTATAACAAAAAACATGGACTGCACCCTGTTTTTGTCTATGGCTTCAATCTTACGAACGAGGAAATATATACGGTTGATGATATTACAGAATACAGGCAATATTCTCTGCCCTTTTCAGAATTTAAATGGTCATGCTTGACTTCGGAGCACGTAAAGATGCCAGACTACTTTTGGGAATATGCGCTAGTGCCCCCCGGTAATCATGAGATCTTGAACAATAAGAATTCAGCACACACAACCGTCAATACATTCGTAGAAAATATGTGCAGGTATCAAAATGAAATAACGGAAAGTTTGAATAATATACTGTTGCTCGCAGAAAATTACGAGCTTATTATAAAAAATGAAACGATTATAGAAACACTGAGCAGTACGATTTATAGAAAATGTTCTGAGAAATACAGGTTAAATACGCTCTATAAGTACAACGTTGATCATATCCATGCAAAACATACGCTTGACCCGTTATTGGACCAAATTATTCATGACTGGAAGACAGTAAGGATCTATTCGAATAAAGCCATCATGTCCCAAAAGTTCACTGGGGAAATCATAGACAAGTGCATTGGTTTAATTACAAAAATATATACGAATGAAGTACATTTTAATAATCAATTATTTTTAATGTTAAAGGCTTTCAGGTAAAATCACATCTAATATTGCTAGAAATGAGCCGCATTAACAGGCATACTGTGCATGTGTCTTCTCATCGTATGAAAACCGCCGCGAACAGAGAAGCCGCCGCTGTCTGCATCAACACTTTAAACACAAACGGCAGAGATGCCGTTTTTTTGTTTCTAGTAGGTTTCAATCTCTGTTCTGAGTAGAGTTTTATTGCCTTTAGATAGTAGTATTTTGTCCATTTAAGTGCGTATCACTGATCGTAGAATGTTCCCAAGATTGGATGTATTATATATGTATTTAAAAAGTTATGCTCGAAAGATAAAGGGGTTTGGAAGTTTTTGTTGAATAGTTCTACATGCCTACAAACATTCAATTAGGAGGGAATCAAACGAAGTGCAACGTGATAATAGAACTGTACAATCTAATAGGGCTGTTAGCGGTCAATCTAGGACGACTAGTCCCCAAGCAAACAGTACAAAGAGCGTAAATGCAATTATTTGTCGTAAGTGCAAGTCACAGCAAATTGTAGCCAATAAAAGGGGATACAGTTTTGCAAACATGTTTAAAACACTGGGATGGATGGGGTTATTTCCTCTCATACTAGTGTTAGTCGGTTTTATTGGGACTTATCTTCTTACGATGTATGTGAGAGTTGGTAGTGGTGGAGGTTTTGAAAGCATACTAATGATCATTGGTATTATTTGTTGGATATCCATTAGTTTGTCCTTACCTGTTAGTATATTAGTCGGGTTCGCTGGGAGAAGTGAAATTGTTAACGGCTGTATGAACTGTGGTTTCAAATGGAGACCTGCTAAGAGGAAGTAAACTGTTGAAGGGGCAAGTGTAGATCTACGCGGCCGATGTTGAGCTATAAGGGAGTTACAATACTCTTAGGAAATGCAGCTATTTTGTATAATAAAGTTTTGAGCGGTTCAGAAGCCTGAAGGTGTTCAAATGTTAGTTAGTGGTAGGTTTCTAGTGTCATTAGGGCAATCTTTATACATAGTATGTTAATTTTTGGACGTTTATGAACCGCTAGTTACTGATATTGGTGATATGTAGTTTTATTGAGCATCAGCAAAAATCGTTCAGCAGTGAACCGATATTACTGGTGAAAAATAAGGGCAGCTGATGTCAGCCGCCCCTGATTGAGCACATGCTAATCCTGTAACTTGTATTAAGTGTCCACGCGCGCATATGTATAGTGTAGCCATGTTAGTGAGAAAGATTAAACGAGATGTTATGGTTTCAGAGCCCTTTCAATATGACGGAAGGGCTCTATTTTATATGGGTAATTATGGTGATAGGTGATATATAATAAAAATTGAGTAGTATTAACTTTACGAACTTCAGGAAGATTCAATATAGATATTTGAACGGAACATCAGATACGTTTTTTAATTTTAATGCCAGGCATATTTGGATAGGCGTGAGATGAAAAGGAGTAGCTAATATGAACAGATTTAATTGTCCTTGTTGTGGCTATCCCACACTGAAGGAAAAACGAGGTTGGGAGATTTGTTGTTTATGTGACTGGGAAGACGATGGGCAAGATGATCCGCATGCAGATGAAGTTTGGGGCGGACCCAATCAAGACTACTCACTTGCGGAGGCCCGAGAGAATTTCAAAAAACACTACATCATGTATCGAGATAGAGAAAGAATCTTTAAACAAACGGATCAAGAAGTTCAAACCAAGAAAAGATTAATTCATGCATTTGATAAGCTTATAACCGCAAACAATGAATCTGTTCAACAAATATGGCATGAGATCGACTCCTGTGAAAAGGAACTAGATGATATAGTTCACGAAAGAGTAGAACGTTACAGCAACAACATAGAGAAGAATCAAGAGATTATAAACCTAATCAACTCCGATAACCCTGACACAATCGTAAATGGCTTGTTATCTCTAGCATTTCATGCGGATGATGGAGAGTTTGTAGAAGAACTGATGGTTCGATATACTCAGCATAAAAATGAAAGTATAAGAGGAATAGCCATTCTTTGTTTTGGCCATATCGCAAGAATACATGGAGCAGTGAATAAACAGTTGATTATGCCACTTATCCATGATGCATTAGAAGATGAGAGTTCATTTGTTAGAGGGCATGCTAATTCAGCATTGGATGATATAAACATGTTTGGCAGGTAAGTAACTTGGAGAGGGGCGCTGATCCCTCTTTATTTGTTGGGTAGCTATAGGTCGTTTTTTTGAAAACCTAAGATAGAATCCACTGAAATAGGGCGTAAGGGAGGTGTGTCCTTACGTCGCTATTTTTTTATGGTCTCATATCTCCTCTCTTGCAATCTGCTCGATCATCCATTATTTGGAGATTGAAGCCCCCTCGACATAACGATCCATAATCCTATTACTTCAGATTCTTTGCTGATCCAGATGAAACTTAAAGTTTTCTTTAGAATCCACAAATGTCCCTAGTTAGCATGCTAAAATACGGAAGAAAAAACGACATGATTCGTCAGTGTCGGTGTCGCCATTCGCCTGCGAGCACTCGATCCAGGCAAATTTCAAGAACACCCTGTTCCTACGGTTACAAGTGAAACTAAAGGGAAGCCGTACCATGAAACAACTGGTTCAGCCAGAATAAGCGGGTGTTTATGAAGCTTTTTTCCTTCGGCTGGTCGTTTTTTAGTCTGATCTATACATAGAAGGGATGAATGAAAGTGAAAAAAGCAATAAGACAAGGGTGGAAGGTAAGCTCGCGGATGCTGGTGTGGTTGCTGGTCATTAGCTTGGTCATGACTGCTATTCCTGTATTTCCAGAGCAGTCTGCAGCAGCGGCTGAACTACCGACGCGGGAGACAACAGTCACCCCAGCCGCTAACTTCCAAGATGTGAGTCCAACAGATTGGTTCCACGATGCGGTCATGCAGATGCAGGAGAAGGGGATATTTAGCGGTACGACTGACAGTACCTTTTCGCCAAAAGGAACGATGACTCGCGCCATGTATGTGACGGCGCTCGGGCGGATGGCCGGCGTGGATACAGGGGCGTATACCACTTCGAGCTTTGCTGATGTACAGAAGGGTACTTGGTACGCGCCTTATATCGAATGGGCGGTGAAGAAAGGAATTACCGATGGTACAGGCGCAGGTAATTATTCGCCGGATGCCACCGTATCCCGGGAACAAATGGCAACGATGACGTTGCGTTATTTGGAAAGTGAACAGATTCCGTATCAAACGGGCAATCCAATCAAGACAAAACCCGGCGATCTCGCTAACATTTCGCCTTGGGCAGCAGAAGCGGTTGTGAAGCTATGGCAGGCGGGCGTGTTCACGGGTGACGAAAAAGGCAATTTTAATCCGCGTGTGCAAGCGTCTCGCGCGGAAGCAGCGGTTCTGTTCATGCGGAACAATGAGGTTGTGGAGGCATGGAAAAGTCAGAATCCGTCGACGGTTACCCCGACACCAACGCCGACTCCACAACCAACACCGACGGTGACGCCAAGCCCTGGAAGCATCAATGGTGGCGGTGGTGGAACATCGGGAGGTAGTGGTGAAACGCCTGGAGGCAACAATGGCGGTGGAAGCAGCGATAACAAGACATATACACTTACTTTCGAAAGCAACGGAGGTACGGCAGTTAAAGCGCAGAAGGTTCGCGGCAACGAAAAGCTAACGAACCTGCCTGTTCCGATCAAGGAAGGTTACATCTTCCAAGGCTGGTTTACCGAAAGTGATCTATCGTCCATCTTTGCGGAAGGAAGCACGGTAACTGCCGATACCAAACTGTATGCCAAGTACACAGATAGCGTGGAAAATGCTGTACAGCGCACGCCGAGTTACTCTGTTTTGAATGTCGAGCCGGACTTTACTATCACGCTGCAAGATGCTTCCGGCAGTTTGTCGGCAACGGATGTCAAAGATGGACTGACATTCATTGACACGGCAAATCCCGATTTTGCAGGAGTTAAAGTTACGGGAGACAACGGTCTTTTCACGGTCGCTTCCGCTGCTGCAGACGGCAAGTTTGTTGAAGGTAATACGTATCAGCTGACGTTGACGAATGAGAACTTGTCCTTCCAGGGCAAAGACGTAACCACAAGCATCTATGTGTTTAGTGTTGCCAAGCAAGAAGCCATGAACGTTCCGCTCAATGCGAATATGATCTATCTGGATTTCCAAGAAGTCACGGATATGATGCTGAACGGTGCAGAGGTGGGTTCACCCGCAATTCCAGTAATCACTACAACAGTAGGCGGTAGCGGGAATTCGCTTGGAAAAGCGAATGCAAGCGGAGGTACGTTTAAGTATGACGGCAGTACCACGATTCAGGTTGGTGATACCGTTGCAATCTATCAAGGCATTCGCCCGGATAAGCGTACAGTCAATACGACTGATGCGGATAATGGAGATGTGGCCTACATCCAAATTACAGCAGTGAATGGATCGACCTATACTTACGGACGAGCCAATGCCGATCAAGTGGTGTTCAGACCAGATGTATTGCCGGTTAGCGCAGCGGCGGATACAGACGGTGATCCAGACAACAACTCGATTACAATCAAACACACCGATATGAATTATAGTGACAGCCTGTACAAACCTTTTGGATTAAACGAGCTAACCACTGTGGATGTGGGCGATTTTATCGGATTTTATGAAGGTGAATTCGCCGCAGAAGGTTCCGGGGTTACTCATTATGGGCGCATTATATCAATAACACCTGTAGCAGAGATGGATATTATCACTTATAAGGATATTACGATTAAAGACATCGAGAATGCTTTCAACATCTATCAGAAGCAGGCCATTAGCGGCGATGATCTGTTATCGGACAAACAAATTAAGCAACTTGAAAAGCAGATCGAACAGCAAGCGACCGCCAGTGGATTTGTCAATAAAGCTGCAGATTATCTTTCCAATTTAGCAATGGAAACGGAAGAACTAAAGGGAATCCAGCAGATTAAAGCTCAGTCCTCTTCAGGCAAAGTCAGTATGGTAAGTGTAGAAAATCTGCGAGTTGATGCGTTGTTAGACACACAGTTAAAGCATATTAACGGCCGGAGCTCCGGGGTGAGCGCAACGTTGACGGTGAGTGCCGATATTGTCGTAGTTGCTAATAAAAATAATAATCTCGTTATCCATATGACGGGTGCTTTTGTTCAAGAGATGGGACTGGATCTTGGCATTAACGGCGAGATGCAAGGTCACTGGCTGACAGCTTGGGGGATTCCTTACTGGTACAGCATTGATGATTATGTGGTTACCGCGAATCTCGATACCTATAGCTATACAGGCATTAATATTACTGCAGAGATGGGTTTTGTTGATAGTGATGAGTTAAAAGAGGCAATACGCAATTGGTCGGATGCCAAGAAATCCGGCAAATTGAGTCAAGTACGCAATATCGCAACCGAGATCAAAGCCATCATGGATGGTTCAGATGATGACGACGATTCTCTGGATCAAGAGAAACTGAAGGAACAGTATCAAGAGATGCTGGAAGATGAGATAGAATGGGTAACGCTATTTAAGAAGACTCTCATTGAAAAAAGCAAGCGTGTGGCTTACGGAATCATCGAAGTCAAATTCGAAGCAGAGTTTGTCGTCAGCGCTCAAGTGAATCTATCCATTGGAGCGGATTTCTATTATAAAAGCGCCAAGCGTTACTCGGTGACTTTACGCGTATTAAGTTTCAGCGGATCAAGTAATACGGTAAGCTTACCGGGAGACGGCGACTACCAGTTTACCTTCTATGTCATGGGCACAATAGGCTTGCGGGCCGGTATTCATATGGAGCTCAAAGCAGGGATTGGCAGCGTTGATTGGAATAGCGTCGGGCTCGCCGTCGAACCCGGGGTGTACGTGAATCTATGGGGGTTCTTCTTCTATCAGTTGAAGAATGTGAGCGGGGTGCAGACTAGCAAAACGTTAGGTGCCTTGTTAATCGAAATTGGAATTTATTTGGAAGTCGAAATAGGTGCTCAATTGGGTGATGGGGCGCTTGAAGGTAACCTTCCACTCTATAAGAATACATGGCCGCTATATACAGTGGGCATGCAAGAAAGCATTGAGGACTTTGCCTACCCACAAGATGATGAGCTTGGTTTGATCTTTAGGGGAGGGCCTGGCGGGGCCAGCATTATCGATTTGCCGAAGTCATGGCTCAAGATGAAAGGTTTCGATCTGAAAACAGGTATGGATATTCAGGAAATATTTGATATTTCCCATTTCGATATTCAAGTTAGCGGCGATTTCATCTATAACCCGGAGAAGAAACAGATTAGTGTGAAAGACTGGAGAAGACAATCAAGTACAGGGATGTTGGTAATTACTTGGAAGGAAGCACCTCTATCATTCAAGTCTGCTCCGATCAAGCGTACCATTCCATTAAACTGGATCAAGAATAAAGATGGTGACCTTTCGATCGAATTCAACCCATTGAATGGAGAACCTTCCGAGATCGTAACTGCCGCCTTTAATGAGGTACTCACTGTGAAACACAAAATTCCCGTAAATCCAGGATATACGTTCGATGGATGGTATACAGCTAGAATTGGTGGTGCCAAAGTAGACATCCCGAATCGGATGCCTGCCGGTTTATCTTATCTGTATGCGCATTGGAAGGTGAACACGAATACACCGTATAGAGTTAATTATTATTTGATGGATCCAAATGGTGGTAAATCGCCTACGCTTGCAGATTGGGAAATGCAGTCAGGCACAACGAATGAACTTGCTCGTATCACCTCTGACCGATACAAGGATCGTGGTTATATGGAGGGTACGACACAAGGGATTATTAAGGGAGACGGTTCAACGATTTTGAACGTTTACTTTAAGCCAATCAGTAAGACGGTGACGTTCAACTTAGGTTATGAGGGTGCTTTAGAAAAGCAAATCACCGACTTGATCTATACGAATATCGTGAGTCGAATTCCGGTACCATCAAGACAGGGATATAAGTTTGCAGGATGGTCACCTTATATGCCAACTACGATGCCGACAGAATCTACGACCTTTACGGCAAAGTGGACAGCCAAGGATGATATGCCTTACAAAGTCGTATACCTGAAGCAAGATATTGGACAACCGACGTACACGGTTGCAGATACGGAAACGCATTACGGTACAACGGATACAATGGCAGTGCTGCCTGTCGAATCCATCAAGTCTTACGAAGGATTCACTGTAGACACAGCGTTTCCGGGTACTGTGCTGGAAGCCAACATTGCGGGCAACGGTACAACGATTCTAAGAGTGTACTACAAGCGTAATATGTATAAGCTGACAATGGACTATAAAGATCAAAGCACACCTAAAAAGGTAGTCGACAACGTACCTTATGGATCAACGACTGCAATTCATATTGGTGATCCGATCTGGCAAGGCCATCAATTCAAAGGATGGTCGCCTGTCCCTCAAGCAACGATGCCTGCGCAGGATGTTGAGTATACGGCGAAGTGGGACATCGAACAATACACCGTCAGCTTCAATAGTAATGGCGGAGCGGAGGACATTCTTGATCAAATGTTGGATTATGGCGGAGCGGCAAGTGAACCAGCGCCTCCAACCCGGAAAGATTATACATTCGGAGGTTGGTACAACGACAGTGCGTTGACGAAGCCTTACAATTTTGCGATGCCAGTGGTGAGTCCGACTACGCTGTATGCAAAATGGATGAGCAGTTACACGATTAGCTTCGACAGTAATGAAGGCTCAGTAGTCCCTGACCAGACGGTTTACGGGGGAGAGAAAGCCGTAGCACCAAAATCGCCAACACGAGAGGGATATGTGTTCGGAGGTTGGTTTAGCGATGCAGGCTTGACTAAAGGTTATAATTTCACAACTGAAACAGTAAAAGGTAATATCACACTGTATGCAAAATGGACCATTGCTCAGAAAATGGAGTATCAAGTGCGTTTCTATGATAACGGTGTGATAACGGATCAGCGAGTGAAAGAAGGAGGCGTGGCAGAGGAATTTGCTCCAAAACCAAGAGAAGGGTATACATTCCTGTATTGGAGCCCAAAAGGAGCCGTAAGCCGGGCATATGATTTTACGAAACCGGTCAGTGAGAGCTTCGAATTGCACGCCATGTTTAAAATAAACTCCTTTGAAGTAGATTTCATGAGTGACGGCACGAAGGTGAGCAGTCAATCCGTGAATTATAAAGAAGCGGCAAAGGTTCCTTCAACGCCAACGAAGGAGGATTACGTATTTAAAGGTTGGTATACCGATACGACCTTGACGAACGCATACAACTTCGGAAATCAAGTCGTAAGCCCTATTACGTTGTACGCGAAGTGGGCGCCTATGTTCACGGTAAGCTTCGACAGTAAAGGCGGGTCGGCAGTCAATACCCAGACGATGGAATACAATGCCAAGGCAACGACACCTACTTCCCCGACGCGGACAGGCTATGTATTCAGTGGTTGGTATAGCGATGAAGGTTTAACGGATGCCTACAATTTTGCATCGCCGGTGACGACAAACGTTACGTTGTATGCGAAATGGACATCTTTATTCACAGTAAACTTCGACCTTAAGGGTGGGACACCGGTAGTCGATCCGAAGACGGTGGTGGAAGGAAGTTTAGTTGCAACTCCTGCCGAACCCGTGCGAGAAGGTTATGTGTTTGGTGGTTGGTATAGCGATGAAGGGTTGACCACCGTGTATGATTTTGCAACACCGGTGACGTCAAACATCACGTTGTATGCAAAGTGGAAGGCTCTGTATAGGGTAACTTTCAGAGTTGCTGCTAATGGACCAGAGCAATTAATCAGAAAAACTGTGGCAGAGGGGGATACGGTCACTCCACCTGATGCATCTGAAATCCCATCATACCCTGGATATCTCGTTTACGGGTGGACCAAAAACTCTGTTAATTTACCCTACTACGATTTCTCAACGCCAGTGACGGAAGACTTCTGGATCGCCGTAAAATGGGGGAATGAATACACAGTGACGTTCGAATCAAATGGTGGTTCAGAAGTGAGTACCTACAGCATCAAAGGTACCGATCTAATTGAAGAACCTGAACCTCCAGTACGGTCAGGGTTTGTATTCGACGGTTGGTATAGAAGTCAAACTTTGACCAGTGCCTTTGTTTTCGGGAGTAAACCGACAACACAACATACCAAGTTATATGCTAAGTGGACTGAACTCTAAATGAATTTCAACAGAAACATGAAAAGTTAAATCAAAAGCCGATTGCTCTGAAACTCAGTGCAGTCGGCTTTTTGTGATATTGTAATGATGAATCATGAAGATATATTAGGAGAAAAAACAAAAAAAGAGAGGCCTTCGCCCCTCTTTAGTTTTTTTAATCACAGGAGTTTAAAAAATTCCATTTATATCTGTTCACTTGGCTAATATACCTTTACGTCCGTTCCAAGCACGGACGTGTTCTGCACCGAATTGCCGGATAGATATACTTTTTTCAGATTGGGCAGCTTGCTTAAGGTTTCCACAGTGGAAATGGCATTGTTCTCGAGATGAAGTTCTTCCATAGCTCGCCAGTTGCTCATAAATTCAAGTGAAGCCAGGTTGCTGTCTTGCAGGGTGAAAGAACGCAGCGCAGACAGTTTGGAAAAGTAAGGCATCATCTGGTCAATTTCACTGACGGAGTCATTGTTTATATTGAAATAGGGTTCCTCCAGGGTTAAATATTCAAGCACCTTGTTCTCCGCTCCTGCCTTTTGTTCGAAATTCAGCCTGCACTCCGAGCACACCAGCGATTTTACCTGCTTTAAACGAAATAAGGCATCACTTTCACTGTACAATGATGAATCATTAATGTTTAGTTTTTGTAAGCGAGATAAACTGTTCAGCGAGCTGAGTTGAGTGATTTCACTGATTTCCCAGAGGGAGAGTTGTTCCAGCTTTGGAAATTTGCCTAGGGCAACCAGATTTAACTCCCCGCTTCCGCCACGGATTGTCAGATTGGTTGTGGCAGGTGCCTTCAGCCCGGAGAGGAAGGAGCCAGGGATTTCTACCCTTCCTGCATTGGGTAATGTCAGCGCTTCTGCATTCTCGTAATAACCGGACAACGTTAATTCCCGCAATGAGGATAGACTATTTATGGCCTTTGTTGAACTAAGCTTGCTTAAGGAAGCCAAGCGCAGTTTGGTAATCGAGGTTTTAGCCGCTAACGGTTCCAGACTGGAAAAGTTTAAACTCTCGATGTCCAGCTTCTGTAGAGCAGGCATATTTTGCACAAAGTCTATGGATTTCACGTTGTTTAAATAGGAAAGCTGAAGTTCTTGAAGCTGGGTTAACGCATATAACGGTTGCAAGTCTGTGGTTTCACTGTAGTTGATGGATAAGGATGTCAGCCCGGTCATGGACGACAACCATCCCAGTTCATTGACAAATGTGAGCGACAGGGACTTGAGCGGCAGTTTGTTTAACAGGTGAAAATCCGTTATGGACTCATCGACATAAGTAATCGATAAAGAGTTCAGGTTAGGAAACTCAAGCAGTAAGGCTAATTCCTGATTGCTACGAAGCTGGGTAGTAAGATGCGTAATTTTAGATTTGTCACCAAAGTAGCCGGAAAACGAATTAAAGGATTCGTTAAAAGCACCACCATAACTTTTTAAGCCGGACATATGAGCAAATGTGGTTTGATCCGTCTGGGCAATTTCATAGGTTCCCGTCAGATCGAGTGCCGTCAGTCTCGTAAAGGCTTCAAAATCTCGCTGGTCAATCTCCTGTGTGTTCAATTTCTTGTCCTGAGTAACATAAGTGATCTTCTCAGCCTTTTCATCGCTGAAGGGATCGGAGAAGCTATAGGTAAACTGCCATTGGTCACTATCCAGATAATCTACGGTCAGATAGCGGACACGAGCGAGTTCCTCTTCTGTCGGCATGGCAGATCCTTTATCAAAGATATCTCGCAAAAAGGATAGCAGAACCTCGCTCTCAGGCATCTTGCGTACAGGCAGATTGGCTTCTGTCTTCTGAAGCGTGGAACTCGTACTGGAGTAAAGGTAAACACCGATGGCACCCGACAGGACTAACATCAGTATTAGTAATAGCCTTACGGAGACGTTCGGCTTTGGTGCTGCCTTAGGAGGCGTTCCGTGGTAATGATTAATGGTTTGGTCTACATAGTAGACATGATTTTGCTTCAACAAAAGCTCTGTCTCACAGTACGGACACTTTAAAACCTGCCCCTCCTTGTATTCAATTCTTCCGTTGCAATTGGGACAGTTTAACGGAATAAATGCCACGAATGCCTCCCCCTTCATGATGATAATTCTAAGATCTTGCTGCACTGCTTATCTAACATTCATTATATCGCTATCGCTTAGAGCTCAGAGCTTAGAGTTAGAGTTAAGAGTCTCTTTCTATGTTCAAACAATCCAATTATATTAACGGCCCGCATGAGTCTTTCTCTGGAGACCAATGATTTAGCATAGATGGCTGGGCCCACACACTAGTTTATCGTCCTAAAGTGTTACGTTCAATAACAGAATGAAGTTTCACATAACAAAGGAGCAGGGGAAACCTGCTCCTTTTTGGTCTGTTTTCAGTTAAAGAGTAGCTAGTTATGATGAAGATAATCATCATTTAAATATCCCACTAAGCGATAGATGTAACTGGATGTTTAACGCGTACAGGATAGATATGATCACCAGGTGTTCTTACAAATAAGCCCTCATCGGTCAGCGTACTTTTTAATTCGATATCTGTAACATCTGGAGTGAAATGAAACGTGATTTTTTCCGTATCCGAGTCAGCGATTTTATTCAGAATATCTCTCATATTGATTTCATTTAAGCTGACAACATCGAAGAGGTCGATATTGCTGTTTTCTTTCTGATAAATAACGATGACCTTTTCGTTTTCCAAATAATAAATATCATTAGTAAACACATTCAAGCAATAAAACATGAATATGCCAGGAGTGTGGTCGGTTGCAAACCGCTTGGAAACAGGCAGTCTTTGCGATGCGAATTGCTGAATAAGGCGAGCATCCTCTGCAATAGTTACATCTAGTTTCCGCAGGTTCGCAGATTCTACTGGGTTAGCTTTAAAATGAAAGTCCATTGAAAATAAATGTTCCTCTACAGCTTTGAACCCAAACTTGGGATAGAAATCAAGAACGGATTCATTGGCAAAAAGGTACATGAGATCGTACTTGTTTTCGTATTCCTCCAAAATGTTGTTCATTAAACGAGCAGATAGACCCTTTCCGCGGTAGTCGGGATGTGTCATCACCGTGCCAATTTGAATTGCTTTTTTCTTCTCTCCGTGGATGACCATTTCTAGGATATTCACAGATGCATTAGCAACAACCTGATCTCCATCTACAAACGAGAAAGGAATGTATCCTTCGCCCCAGCAACCCTGTTGGTACCAATTTTCAAAATGGATATCGAATGTACTCGCAGCGAGCTCGAAAAAACTTTCCCGAAGGGTGTCATTGTTTTTATAATTCTTCGTAAAGATCAAATTCTGCATGGTAAGTTCTCCTTGGCATTTTACTTTATGTATATTAATAAGTGCAATTCCCCTTACATTTCTACCAGATATTATTCAGCAATAGTTTCTAAATTCCTCCTTTTAACTTATAGAGAGGGAGAGAAGAGATATTCAACAAGCTTTGAAGAAGCTTTAGGACTTCCTGTTTGTAATCACAAAAGTCTCAGGTCTTTATGTATGACCAGGTATGTTATAGTGAGGGGGAGTCACTACCATTACATAACAGGTGGGATATAAGATGTTCTTTTTTGTTACATTGCTCGTGTGTTTCATTGTATTCATGTTGCTGACATCGTTCTTCAACAGGAAACATAAAGTGCTGATCTCGTTAGCCAGTGCTCTTGTGGTGAGCATGTTACTTCAGGTGTTGGAGCAATTTTATCTGAGCAGTATTTTGGTAGCGGCGTTTCTGGTTTACTTTATCATCGGGAATATCAATACTCTGAAAAGCAATCAACTGAAGCTGAGCTTGGCGGTATTATTCAGTACATCGATCGTAACGCTCGTCCTTTCTTTTACATATTTTAATCAAAAGACAGCACCACCAGATACCGAGATTCTTAGAGTCATGTTTATCTATTATCCGTTGCTTGTTATATTCATTGCTTGTTATGCCTATATGCTTCTTAACTTGTTTAATTTTAAAATATTGCAGGCGACCAATCCGCTCCTGTATATCTTGAATAAAGTCCGTGCGTTGCGACGGATGATGCATATGTTCTGGATTATTTCACGCAAAGGTTTGGCTCATTTGATTCAGCAGGATCATGCCAAACTGCCATATGTTATTGCTGAGGTACTGGATAACATGGGTGGTGTATTTGTCAAGTTTGCCCAAGTGTTATCGACCAAAAAGGACATGTTACCTGTAAACTACATCCAAGCTTTCTCCAGTTTACATGATCAGGTGAAACCGCTAAGCCCACAGGAGCTGAAAGCGATTATCGACAACAAGATTGGCAATATGGATGAAACGTATGAATCCTTTGGCATGGAACCCATAGCAGCCGCTTCGATTGGACAAGTCCATCTGGCGAAGCTGAAATTGGCGGGAGAGATGGTTGTTGTAAAAATTTTAAGACCTGATGTAAAGCAGAAAATGACGATCGATTTGGATATTTTAATCCAGTTTGTATCATGGCTATCCGAGCGCTCTGTCAAAATCAAAAGACTGGGATTAATTCAGCTTGCTGAAGGGTTCAAACAGAATTTGATCGAGGAAACGGATTTTGATATTGAAGCCTTGAATACGAATCTGATCCGCAAAGCATTCGAAGAACACAACATTCGTATCCGTGTCCCCGAAATCTATTCGGAGTATTCGACAAAGCAGATCTTAACCATGGAATATATCGAAGGAACCAGCTTCACAAAAACGGTGACAAGCGACGTTTCGGAGAGAGTGATGCACGCATTTTTGGATCAGATTCTGATGATAGGTATCTTTCATGCAGACCCGCACCCCGGAAATCTGATGCTGACCGCTGATGGAGAGGTTGCACTGATCGACTTCGGTTCGGTGGGTTACTTAACGGATGAAGAACGAGGCGGGATGTTAAGCTTCCTGATGGGATACAGCAATCGAGATACGAAAGAGATGGCGTATGGTTTGACACGAGTCTGTGAGGATGGGCATCTGCTGGATGAAAAGTTGATTGAACAGCGTCTGGGCCGACTTTTGTCTGAAGCGTCTTTCTCACCAGACCCGACAAGTGTCATGATGAAACGAATGATGTCCATGATCACGGAGATGGGGATGTCATTAAAACCTACGATTGCCGGAGCATTCAGAGCCATCATTACGTTGGATGGGACGCTGTCATCTGTAGATGATACGTACTCTTTATCCGCAACCAGTCAATCTTACGCAACCCATATGGACAAAGGACAAGTGGTCAAAGAGCGTTTATCGAAGGTCAAAGAGCAGATTGCGGACTACATTCCGAAGTTGTTGGAACTTCCTATTCTGAAGGACAATAAAATTATGATTGCTCGTGAGGAGAATCATTCACTACATGATTTTATGGGCACTCTGACAGTGGCGATCTTCACGGTAATCTGTATGGTTGTCATGCTTGCCAGCTTTGTGATGCAGGGTGAATCGATGCGATTTTTACTTGCTCCGTTATCTATATCTGGTTTTGGCGTAGGTATGATCATATTGATCATGGCTGTAATTAAACAGTTGAAGCCGAAGGTGTAAGTTTGCGAACACGCCCAACACCAGAGTTGCCCAAGCGGTGCCCAAAGATTTACTGAATAAGTTGTTGAATGATCTAGAAACCGCAACGTGAAGACGGTGACTGGAGCGATGAGCATGGCTTGAAGCATTGGCAGGCGTATCATACGATTTTTACGTTATCGGTGCTACGGAATTCTGAAAGATTGTAAATTAATGAATATTCTGTTCACAAAAATGAACGGCCTGAACCTACCTGAGTTCGGGTTATTTTTCTTTTTCAATAGTAGGACGATTTAATGCCTGTTCCATCTAAAATGATCAAGTCGAATACCCGATATGTATTATAATAAAAAGCGCCAACTTTAACATGAACGGAAAAGGAGATTGAAGCCGATGATACGTGTCATGTTGATTGACGATGAAGAAGCTGCACTCGATCTGCTTGAAATATTGCTTGGTCAGATTGGGAATGTGGAAATTGTGGGAAGATACTTGAACCCCATTCAGGCTCTAGATGACTTGGAAAAATTAACGGTAGATGCCGTATTTTTAGATATTCAAATGCCGGGTATGAAGGGGACACAAGCGGCTCGTCACATCCGAACGATGTTTCCTGAGATGCCCATCGTATTTACGACAGCCTATGCAGAATTTGCGGTAGAAGCATTCGAGATTGAATCAACGGATTATCTGTTAAAGCCTTTTACGACTAGCCGGTTGCAGAGTACGCTGGCACGCATCACAAAACATATGCAGGAACCTGCCAATCTGCAGGAACATAACAAAGGATCCATGCCGCTTGTACAGTGTCTTGGAGGTTTTCACATTATATGGCCTGGTGAATTTAACAAGGAAGTCGTGTGGAAAACGAAAAAGGAACGGGAGCTTTGCGCATTCCTGATCCACCATGAAGGGAAACGTGTTAACGCTCCCGTTATTATCGAGGCATTGTGGCCGGGGTACGATCTCGTAAAAGCCAAATCGTATCTGTACACCTGTCTGTCCTATCTTCGCAAAAGCCTGGTGGAGCACGGGGTACCGATCCATATTAGCAAAGGGAACCAGGGGTTCACCGCAGAACGGGATGAAATGTTAGTGGATGTCTCTTCATTTGAAAATATACTTAATCAAACACTATCCGAAGAGCTATTGAATGAGAGGGACTACGATCAGATGAATCAGATGTATACAGGTGACTATATGGAAGCTTGTGATTTTGGATGGGCAACTGCCAGACAATTGGAGATCAAATCGCAGTATGTGCGCGCACTTCGCAGATGGTATATGCATTATCGATGCCAAGATGAACTCTCGCTTGCAGCAGATAGCTTGCAGCGTGTACTGACGCTGGTTCCTGATTCCGAAATCGACGGCCGAGCGTTAATTCGGATTCATCTGGAACTCGGGAATCGAAGCGAGGCACATCGTGTATGTGTACAGTTGGAACATGCTGTTCGTGTACAGATGGGTACGGAACTGGAGGAAGAAACGATACTGTTGCTTCAGCAAACGATGGATAGATCGGAGCGCAGCGTTTGATGAGTCGAAAACTTATTGCAGTACTGATTACTATAGCGATGTTGTTTGCCACCTACGGGTTGCTGCTGACTTATTTTACAATAAATAAAAAAGCGATGCCGATTGCCACAAACGGAATCATGGATTTGAGGAACTGGAGTTTTGAAAGAGACGGTGTGATTCGTCTCGACGGACAATGGGCATTTTATCCGCATCGTTTACTCTTTAGCCATCCGCTCGGAACAGAGGGGAAAAGCGATCAACCCGCCACGTTCATTCAGGTTCCGGGAGCATGGTCCAAACAAATGGATACGCTGGGAACAGCAACCTATAGACTGAGGCTGCTCGTTACTGCGGACAGTACCGTATACGGATTGAAGACAGCATCTATCCTTATCTCCAACAGGCTGATTGTCAATGGACAAGTCGTAGGCTCCAGCGGGATGCCTGATCTGAAGGACAATTATTGGGCACTTAATAAGCCGTATGTCAGCTACTTTACGTTAAAGCCAGGATGGAATGATCTTCTCGTAGAAGTCGCCAATCATGAATTTCGGGTCAACAGCGGGATCGGTGAGTCGATTCAATTGGGTAAGGCGGATCAGATTTCGAGTATACGGGACCTCGCGACAGCTCATGACTGGATCGTGATCACAGCGTTCCTGATCATGGGCCTGTATTTCATCGGATTGTTTTCCCAGCGCAGGAATGATCATTCTCTTGTTGTATTTGGACTTGTCTGTGTATTTATCGCGGCATTTACAAGTGTCAGTGGAGAGAGAGTGCTGTTTGATGCCATTGGTCCGGTTCCATTCTGGCTATACTTCCGCATTCAGATGGTGCTGACCGTTGGGGTTGGTGCAGGATTTTTCCTGTATGTGTATACCGCATTTCGCCCTTACAGCTACAAATGGCTTACCAAAGGAGGGCTGGTCGCAGGTGCAACCTTGTTGCTTCTGCATATGGGCTTTGCAGCGCAGATCACCACAGGTCCATTCCGCCTTCTGACGTCTTTATATGTCACATTTGCTTTGCTGTATGCCACGTATGTGTTTGTCTACGCTGTTCTGAACAAGGTGGCTGGCAGCTGGTACCTCGCTGTAGCAGCCATGGCCTTGAACGCAATGGTGCTGAATCAGAATTTGAACGTTTACTTTGGCGTACCGATCTATTCTATTGCACCCGTCGAGCCATTTCTTGTACTGCTCATGCTTGCGTTGATGATGTCACTCCGCTTCTCCAACGCCTTCAAGAGAATCGAAGAGCTCTCGGGTCAGCTATTGGAAGCGGACAAACATAAGGACGACTTTCTGGCACGGACTTCACATGAATTCAAGACACCTCTTCACGGCGTAATGAATATATCCAGATCCATGCTTGAAGATGTGACGAATCCCCCGGGGATTGAGCAACGAGAAAAACTTCAATTAATGATTGATATTACGAGAAAACTGTCTCAGCTTGTCTACGATATTCTGGATTTGTCCAAGTTGAAGCAGGGTGAACTTCGAATCGAGCCGGCGGCTGTCGATGTGCGTTCAGTTGTGGAGATGCAGGTCCGTTTCTATGCATATCTATGTATGGAAAAAGAAGTAGAACTCCTCAATCAGGTGCCGACAGGTCTCCCTCATGCATATGGTGATGAAGCACGATTGAGCCAGATCGTCGGAAATTTGCTGGATAATTCCATCAAGCATACGGACAGCGGGACGATTGTGGTTAACGGGAGAGAGCACAGCGGTATGCTTCAGTTTGAAGTCCGGGATACAGGAGTGGGTATTCATCCGGAAGATCTACCGCATATATTCGAACCGTTCAAATCCATTGATAACACAGGGCGGCGGGGCACAGGTCTGGGTCTGTCCATTGCGAAGCAACTGGTTGAATTGCAAGGTGGAACGCTTCTTGTGAGTTCGACGCCGGGAGTGGGGACAAGCTTCACCTTCACACTGCCAGTGGCAGATCCAAATGGTAAATCCACCTGGACCTTGGACAATAGGGCTGTATCTTACGTACAACCTATGAAGACCGATTATTCGTTCCAAACCCCTTATGTTACCAATGCCGAAGGGAAACGCACCGTGTTAATTGTTGATGATCAGTACGTGAATCTGAAGGTTCTGCTGGATGCCTTGCAATCACTCGACTATCGTGTCATTGCTGTCAAGAACGGAGTGGAGGCTCTTCATGAGATTGAGCAACCGGGGAGGATCGATCTGGTTATTCTCGATCTGATGATGCCGGGCATGTCTGGATACGAAGTCTGCCAGGAAATCCGCAAGCGTTATTCCTTGTTGGAGTTACCTGTACTGATGGTCACTGCCGCATTTCAGCCGCAAGACAAAGTGGCGGCCTTCCAGGTTGGAGCCAATGATTATCTGCCCAAACCGTTTGATCTTGAGGAATTGAAAGCACGAATTGGCAGCCTGCTCGCCATGAAAGAGTCACTGGGACGAGCAGTAGATATGGAGGTTGCTTTTCTTCAATCACAGATCAAGCCACATTTTCTATATAACGTTCTCAACAGCATTGTGTCCTCCAGCTATACAGATGTGGAACGGGCACGGAACATGATTGTTTCCCTGGCTGATTACTTGCGGGGGAGCTTCCGGTTCAGTAATACGGATGAACGGATCGCGTTCGAAGAGGAGTTCAGCCTGATCCAAACGTATGTAGAGATCGAGAAAGCCAGATTCGGGGAACGCATCAGTTTCGATTATGACATACCTGAGGCTGCTTATCATGTGGCAATGCCGCCCCTACTGTTGCAACCGTTAGTGGAAAATGCAATTCGCCATGGCATTGGTGGTCAGATCAAAGGAGGCAAGGTCAAATTGACAGCGGTGTGTGCAGAAGGATATTGGTTATTCACCGTAACCGATGATGGAATCGGAATTTCTCGCGAGCAACAGCAACAGTTGCTTGAGCAAATTAAACCAAACAGCGAGCAAGGTGTTGGATTGCGAAATATTGACAAGCGGTTAAGATTTGAATATGGCACCGCGCTCGAGATTACAAGTGAGCCGGGGCATGGAACGAGTGTTGCTTTCCGTATTCCCGATGTGCAGCCCTGAGTAGCCTTTAATCGCAGCAATATGCCAGTAAGCAGAAATATGTAAGTAATAAGTATGAGTCCTATCGTATGAGCGATAGGGCTCGTTTTGTTTTTTGTTAAATAAACGTACGAATAAACAAAAAAGAATTCATCTGTCTCAGATTTTTGTTAGAAAAAGTCGATTTGTGTCATTATTTTAAGGTTTTTTTAAGGTATCTTCAGATATGCTGAGCTGAATGTATAGATGCAATAACAGAACGATACGATGGAGGGATCGAGACGTGGTATTTTCAGAGAGTACAACAGGGGAGAAATACAGCACTATTCGAAGAATGGCACATTTGTTTTTAGCCATGATTCTCTTGATACCATCTTTAATAGTTGGCGGTGACAAGACTCTGGCAGCGGCCAGTGGCTGGTCGATCATCGACGGGAGCGGAGCAAACGGGCTTAATGTAAATCAAGCGATGCCTGCTGAAACACCTGCAATAGTGGAGTGGAATGGGGAGATTTACGTCGCGTGGCGTGAGCGGATTCAGACAACTCCTGCCATCTACCAGATTAGGGTTAAAAAATTTAATGGGTCTGGCTGGGTGAGTATTGATGGGAACCAGCCAGTATACGGTCTAAATGCCGATATTAACAGAGATGTTGGAAATCCTGATCTGGCAGTGTATAACAACGCTTTGTACTTGACCTGGATGGAAAAGAACGCATCTTATAAGGATCAGGTCCGAGTTAAAAAATACGACGGCACCATGTGGACGAATGCAGAAGGCGGGTCCACTACTGGAATCAACGTGAATCCTGCAGCAAATGCTTTGGGTCCCAAGTTGACTCCTTATAAAGGTGAGTTATACGCAATGTGGACAGAAGACGCTAAAATGCGTGCCAAAAAGTATAACGGTACCACGTGGACAAGCATAGATGGTGGAGGAACGGGGGGACTGAACATCAACCCTTCCAGTGGGGCTGGGACCCCAGTAATGACTGTGATGGGAGATGATTTATACGCAGCGTGGTATGAGATGATGAGCGGTCCCAGTTATCAATTACGTGCTCTAAGGTATGACGGATCAAACTGGGTGGTGGCCGACGGAGGGGTGGGGTTAAATAGATCTTCCACAAAGTTCCCAATTAATCCCTCTCTTGCGGTCATGAATGATATCTTGTACATGGCATGGACAGAACCGATAGATCGAACGGACGAGCAAGTTCATGTGAAAAAGTTTGAAGGTGGTGTCTGGTCGAGTATTGACGGCGACGGTAACAATGGAATAAGCGTGACTCCGGGAGCACGCAGCAACACTGTCAAGTTGGTAACATTAAACAACCAATTATATGCTGTGTGGTCCGAAAATAGTGGAAGTGTAGTCGGCACGGTACCTATTTTCAAAATCCGTGTGAAAAAATATGATGGTAACGGATGGACACTGGCTGAAAGTGGGAGAAATGGTGGTTTAAATGCATCGGCAAGCAGAACGGCAGTTACACCTTCTGTTGTGCCAATGAACGGAGCGCTCTATGCCGTATGGAGTGAGAATGATCGATCCGTGACGAATGTAAGGGCTGCGGGGTATATACCACCACCCCCGCCTAGTGTTAACGGTGTTACCGTTAGCCCGGTTACAACCAGTATGCAGCAGGGTGTGAACAGACAGCTGACGGCTGTGGTGGATGCAGTGGGTGAAGCTGCAACAACGGTGACGTGGAGCAGTAGCGACGCAACGAACAAGGTAACTGTGGATTATGGGGGAGTAGTGAGGGTTGCTCGGGATGCAACGCCAGGTGATTACTTGATTACGGCAACTTCCACATATGATAACAGCAAAAAAGGAACCGCTACGGTGACGGTGACTTATGCACCCGCTGTAAACAGTGTTACTGTGAACCCCGGCACGGCCAGCCTGATACAAGGGGGGAGTACACAGCTTACGGCTACTGTGGCATCCGTAGGGGGAGCACGAACAACAGTGACGTGGAGCAGCAGTGATACGAACAATAAGGTTACCGTAAACGGGACGGGCAATGTGACCGTTGCAGCGGATACGCCGCCGGGGGATTACACGATTACGGCGACCTCCACGTTTGATACCAGCAAAAAAGGATCAGCGGTCATTACGGTGGCATATGCACCTGCAGTGACTAGCATTACTGTTACCCCGGATAACGATAGCATGATGCAGGGAGAGAGCAGACAACTTGCGGCAACGGTCAACGCGGTGGGCGGGGCTGCAACAACGGTGACATGGGTCAGCAGTGACGCAGATAACAAGGTTGCAGTGAGTAATACAGGTGAGGTTACTGCTGCATCCGATGCCGTACCTGGACTCTACTCTATTACAGCAATCTCAACTGTAGACAGTAGTAAATCAGCTACAGCAACCATTACCGTGACATATGCACCCGCCGTCAACGGGGTTACCGTTACTCCTGATCCTGCAAGCATTGTTCAAGGAGATAGCTTGCAGCTGGGAGCCAGCGTGGACGTCGTTGGCGGAGCTTCGACGGAGGTAACATGGAGCAGTAGCGACCTTAATGGTAAGGTGCTGGTTAGCAATACAGGCAATGTAACGGTCGCTTCCGATGCGGTGCCAGGCAATTACATCATTACGGCAACCTCGGTGGAAGATAACAGCAAAGCAGGTACATCCACTGTGACAGTGACGTATGCGCCAGCCGTTCAGGGAATCAGTATTCAGCCGGACAGTGCCCGTGTGGTACAAGGAAGAGGCAAGCAACTTGCCGCGACTGTAACTGCCGTTGGTGGAGCAGATGAAACGGTGAATTGGACAAGCAGTGACTCCAGCGGCAAGGTAACGGTGAGTAATGCAGGTTACGTAAGCGTGGCCATGGATGCCGCACCAGGAGACTATACGATTACGGCAACCTCAGTGTACGATTCTTCCCAAACGGCAACAGCAACAATCAAGGTAACGTATGTTCCAGCCGTGAACAGTGTAGTTGTAACCCCAGTTACGGCGAGTCTCATGCAGGGAGAGAGCAGACAACTGGCAGCCAACGTGGATGTTACAGGCGATGCCGATGTGAGTGTGACGTGGAGCAGTAACGACACCACAAGTAAGGTTGGCGTAAATGATACGGGTTATGTTACGGTAGCCGCCGATGCAGAGCCGGGTGAATATATCATTTCCGCGACCTCTACAGAAGATAGTAGCAAAAAAGGAACCATGATCCTTACGGTCACGGCCGCTCCGACCTATACGATTGCTGGAATTGAAGATCAGACATTACAATCGGTGTTGCTCGGTTATGATTCGGGTTCTCAGGAGATGATTACAGTGCCTGTTCAACATACCGGAACAGGCAAATTAGTTAATCTGTCGGCATCTCTTGGCGGTAATGATCCAGACGCTTTTACCATCACGCAGCCCATGGTTGAATTGGAAGCTGGTGATAAGACAAGTTTCAATCTGCATGCCAAAGACGGATTGTCAGCAGGAACATATACGGCTACGGTTACTTTGAAGTCGGATCATATGCCGCCTGTGACTTTCAACGTCACACAAGCGGTAAACTTACCGAATGTACCAGCTAATCCTCGCCATCTGACAGCAGAGAGTGGGGACCGCAAAGTCACGCTAAAATGGGATATGGAACCTGATGCCACGCAATATCGAGTTTATATGGCAACGGATGCTGATCCGAATAATAGGGTGGAAGTGACTGCCAATGCTTCGTCACCCTACACAATCCCTGATTTGGTTAATGGTACCCCCTACTACTTTGTGGTAAAAGCAGAGAATGTGGGAGGGTTGAGTGAAGCTTCTAATTTGGTTCGTGCCATTCCTTCGGATATGCCAGGTGTACCAACGGATGTAATCGCAACTCCGGGTAACGGACAAGCTGTCTTGAAATTTACAGCACCGACGGATGACGGTGGTAGCCCAATCACGGGTTATGAAGTAACCGTATCGCCAGGAGACAGGAAAGTCACAGGTAATGCCAGCCCAATCACTATTACCGGATTAAGTAATGGAACAAGTTATTCCTTTACAGTGAAAGCAATGAACGGAGCAGGTAAAAGTGCAGAATCAGCCCCATCCAATGCGGTTGTTCCATTAGCTACCTCTGTACCGTCTAACAATTCGCCGGGCACACCACCTACAGCGACTGCAACTGGGCCGTCTACGACACCAGTACAGCCAGCAACGACGGGGGTAGACATTCTGGTGAACGGCAAGGTGGAGAATGCTGGACAAGCGACGGTAACCAAGCGAGACCAGCAAACGGCTCTGACCATTGTAGTTGATCAGAAAAAACTCAATGACAGATTAGCAGAGGAAGGGCGAAATGCGGTAGTCACTATCCCGATCAATCGTTCGTACGATATTTTTGTAGGCGAGTTAACGGGTGAAATGATTCGGACCATGGAGGAGTATGAAGCTGTCCTGGAATTCAAAACGGATCAGGCTTCATACATGGTTCCTGCCAGTCAGATTCGTATTGCGGAATTAGCTAATCAGGTTGGAGGAACCGCTGATTTGCAAGCGCTCAAGGTGCAAGTTGAAATTGCATCCCCAACAGCTGCAGAACAGAACATTGTGGAGCGGGCAACAGCGCAAAATGAGCTAACGCTTGTGGCTCCGCCACTGAACTTTGTGGTTAACGCCTCCTACGGAGAGAAATCTGTCGAAATCAAAAAATTTGATGCTTACGTCGAAAGATCGATTGTTATTCCAGACGGCGTTGATCCAAACAAAATCACGACAGGTGTTGTTGTGGAGCCAGATGGGTCTGTACGTCACGTACCGACCAAAGTTCGGAACAATAACGGACGATATGAAGCTCAGATCAACAGCTTGACCAACAGCACCTATGCTGTGGTATGGCATCCACTGGAATTCAGTGATGTTGTGCATCACTGGGGCCAAAATGCAGTCAATGATATGGGCTCACGGATGATTGTGGAAGGATTCAGCAATGGCACTTTCAATCCAGATCAAGCAGTTACCCGTGCCGAGTTCGCAACAATGGTTATTCGTGGTTTAGGACTTCGAGTGGAGAGTGGAAATACAGCTTTCTCAGATGTCCAATCCGGACACTGGTATAGTGGGACTATTCATGCAGCACATGCCTATGGTTTAATTAATGGTTTTGACGATGGTACCTTCCGTCCAGATGACACCATCACCCGGGAACAAGCGATGGTGATTCTGGAGAAAGCGATGCAGATTACCGGACTCCGAGTCAAACTGAACAACGAATCGCCCGAATCAACACTTCAGGGCTTCGATGATGTAACAGCGGTATCCCCTTGGGCACGCAGTGGTGCAGTGGACAGTGTGAAGGCAGGACTTGTGCAAGGCCGAAGCCAATCTTTGCTGGTACCACAGGGCAAGATGACCCGTGCCGAGGTTGCGACTATGCTGCAGCGCTTGTTGCAAAAATCGGATCTAATCTAATGCAAAAGCAGAACATGGGCTTTATGAGCCTATTGTTCTGCTTTTTTTATACGGGATTCAACGGGGGGATTTCTTTCATTTTAGTAAGCAAACTGTAAGCCTGTCGTAACCCAATGCACAATGGAAACGTCATAATATGGTCAAAGGAGGACTGATGCAATCCATGAACAAACCCATTCCGAGATCCAAGCTGCGGTTGATGTTAGGGAAAACATATTATACTTGGCGAAGGTATGCGAGGTGGCTGGTTGACGGTACTTCATTTGCAAAAACCTTCTCAGCTGAAAAGCTTCCACATGTTGTGTTTCATCATGAAACACCCACCCTTCGAAAGCTGAAGGACGTTGATATGTGGCTTCAGCATAACAAAGAAATTAATCTGTCGATCGCGATCGGGCGACTCCATGGACTTATCCTGCGACCGGGTGAAATGATGTCTTATTGGAAGCTGATCGGCAAAACGACAGTGCGCAAAGGTTATGTTCCGGGGATGATATTATTTTATGGCGGCTTCAAACCAGGGGTTGGCGGAGGGCTTTGTCAGCTCTCAAATCTTATTTATTGGATGACACTTCACACACCGCTCACTGTTGTGGAGCGTCATCGGCATAGTTATGATGTTTTCCCGGACTCTAATCGTACGCAGCCGTTTGGCAGTGGGGCAACGTGTGCGTACAACTACCTGGATCTGATGATCTCCAATCCTACGTCAATATCCTACCAGCTTCATCTGGAGTTGAAAGATCATGTGTTACGAGGGGAATAGCGTGCAGAAGAGAAAGCGATGTATTCTTATGAGATCTATGAAAAAAAGCACCGCATCCAGCAGCAGCATTGGGGAGGTTATGTAAGGAATAATGTTTTACATCGGCGTGTTTTTAATCCAGAGGGCGAGTTAATTAAGGATGAATTTATCACGGAAAACAATGCACTTATGATGTATTCTCCCTTACTCACTGAATCCGTGATAAGTGGTTAGTTGTGTGCTAATCCTGTGACGGATGGAGCTTTATATATAAAATATAAAATTCATAAATACAACGAGCAGGTTTCTCTTGGATAACCTGCTCGTTGTGCTCCATTCGATATCGCGTAATCCCGCACGAACTTCGCATGAACCCATCAAGCCATAGCAAAATGTACGACGGCACTATAGAGCATTTTATTACGAACAGGATCGAACGTAACTTGGTGATGAACCAGCTTTACGCGCAAAAGTAGAGCTTTGTTCATGCTGATGCGGTCATCAATTGCTCGTTCCAGTTCCTGAAAATCATAAGCTTGAAGACATTCAACCTTGTCTTTGATCATATCCAGTGAAATTTCCATATGTGATGTAGACCTCCATTGTATACAATTGGCCCAATCCAGCGCCTGCCGAGATTAATTGTAGCCGAGCCTTTGGGGATCAGCAAGGTGAAGATCAGGAAACCACATGAGATTATTTTATTTTGGACAAATTCATTTTGGGAGGAATGGTTCCGAGGAGTCTTGCGATTTTCGTAATCTGCCCTCGATGATGAAATTCATGGGTTGTGCAATGTGTAAATAGCCATAATTCGCTTAATTCAGCGGTTTCACTCATCCAACTAGCTTGAATATCGATGTCCCAGTTGTCTCTGAAATGATGGAGAAATTCATCAACCAGCAAATCTGTCTTTGCAAATAATGCACGCATTTCTTGTACATCTCTGATGGATTCTGGCTTTAACTTTGGAATGGTTCGTCCGAGACCACGGACGCCTAACCATACGCGATAACAATCTGTGACATGAACATGCAGGTTACGGATGGATTCTCCGCCTAATGCGTTGGCGGTTTGCAAATAAGCTGCAGGGGACATCGTCTCACACATCCGGAAGAGGGACTCTCTTGTTCGTTTAATCATTTCGTATTGACTCGTTAGTATATCCATTTTCATTAATCTCCTTTATAAGTGGCTACCAATCACTTTTTAATTAAAGATTAAACATATCTATAATATCTCTGATATAAATTAATGTCAAATATATTCCGTTTTACAGGAGAAGTATGCTTCTTTCAGGGGTATGATATAATTGTTCTACAGATGTTTGGCTATTTTCGGGATAAATCATTTCCCTAGTATGCATAGAGAGGTTTTGGATATGACGAAAGACAATTTTTGGCGTGAATTGCCACGACCATTTTTCATACTTGCGCCGATGGAGGATGTGACGGATGTGGTATTTCGGCATGTCGTCAGTGAGGCGGGAAGACCGGATATATTTTTTACCGAGTTTGCGAATTCGGAAAGTTACTGCCACCCGGAGGGGAACAAAAGTGTGCGTGGACGGTTAACGTTTACTGAAGATGAACAACCCATTGTAGCTCATATTTGGGGAGACAAACCGGAGTTCTTTCGCGAGATGAGCATCGGCATGGCGAAGGAAGGGTTCAAAGGCATCGATATTAATATGGGCTGTCCTGTAGCCAATGTAGCGGAAAACGGCAAAGGAAGTGGCTTGATCTGCCGACCTGCGCTTGCCGCGGAGATTATTCAAGCGGCGAAAGCCGGAGGCTTACCGGTCAGCGTGAAAACAAGGTTGGGTTTCACCGAGGTCGATGAGTGGCGCGACTGGTTAACTCATATTTTGCAGCAGGACATCGTGAATCTGTCCATTCACCTGCGCACAAGAGAAGAAATGAGCAAGGTGGATGCCCACTGGGAGTTGATTCCCGAGATCAAAAAACTGCGGGATGAGATCGCACCGAATACGCTGCTAACCATCAACGGGGATATCCTAGGCCGTGAAGCCGGCCTGAAACTGGCAGAGCAGTACGGTGTGGATGGCATTATGATTGGACGGGGTATATTCCAGAATCCGTTTGCTTTTGAGAAGGAGCCGAGGGAGCATACCACAGAGGAGTTCCTTCACCTGCTGCGGTTGCATCTGGATCTGCATGATCGGTATTCTGAGCTGGAACCACGTTCGTTCAGCCCGCTGGCGCGTTTTTTCAAAATCTATGTCCGTGGATTCCGCGGTGCAAGTGAGCTGAGAGGTAACTTGATGAACGCCAAAACTACCGCTAGAGTACGTGAGTTACTCGATGAGTTCGTAAGGAAGGAACAGATAGAGAAGGCGGAGGCGGAAGAAAAAAGTATTTGAAATCGCCCATAGTATACCTTTGTTGCCGGAAATTGTAATTGAAGGCGGCACTTCCGGTGTCTCATAACAGGAGAATACGTCGGAATGGAGAGTTATCCATTTTCAAATCGCTCAAGCGGGATGACCGCTTGGGCTTCTTTTTATATGCAGAAATAACTGCATTAAAGGATAACTCTTTTTTTATTTTCTGCAAAATAAAAAGACGTTACCGGAAGGGTCAATCACATCGACCAGGTATTCCAGTACACGTCCTGCGCTTATCACGACAACATGCGGCTAAAGTTTGGTGCCGGGCCAGCAAATCGCTGAGTTAAAGCTACGGAAATGGTTATGACGAGGTCAACATGTAGCCGGCTCCCCGAATCGTAATAATTCTCTCTGGATGGAGAGGATCATCCTCGATTTTTTTTCGCAGATTACTGATATGTACAGCAACTGTTCTCGTATCCTCCAGACTTTCCATGCCCCAGACGAGATTGAACAACGTATCGACAGAGATGACCCGATTCACATGTTGTGCCATATAGGAGAGGAGACTAAATTCTTTTTTGGATAAAAAGATCGGTTTATTGCCTATGTTGACGGACTGTGCATAGAAATCCAGTGTCATTCCTGGTAACTCCAACAGTTGTTCCCGTCTGCTTGTCGATACTCTGCGAAGGTGGGCCTTGATTTTGGCCATGAGCACGCCCGGACTGAACGGTTTGGTCACATAATCGTCGCCGCCATCGGTCAATGCACTGATCTTTACCTCATCTTCCTCACGACTGCTCAAAAACAAGATCGGAGCATCGGTATAGACCCGTGCGTTCCTGCACCAGTCAATGCCGCTTTCATTCGCAAGCATCACATCCAGCACAATCAAATCCGGGTTAAACGATGTCAGCAGCTGCATGGCTTCTGTCCCGGTGTGGCTATATGAGGAACTAAAACCTTCTCGTTCACAATACGCCTGAACAATCTCGCATATATGGGGATCGTCATCGACGATCATAATTTTGTACGTGTCCTTCATGCTGTCACCTTCCTGCTTTTTGAATACAGTGGCAGCGATATATAAAATATCGATCCCGTCTGGCCATCGCTATCCGCTTGAACGATCCCTCCATGCGCTTGCACAATTTCCCTGCAAATCGCGAGTCCGAGTCCGCTGCCCTCTACTTTCATGTCTGTGCTCGGCCGATCATATCTGTAATTGCGATCAAAGATTTGCTCGAGTTGATCCGGGGGAATACCCATGCCAGAGTCTTGTACACTAATGATCACACAGGGGTGATCTTCTGTCTCGTCCACGGCTAGAGCAAGACGTATCCTTCCACCAGTAGAGGTGAACTTCATCGCGTTGGATACGAGATTAAACAACGCCTGCTCTAATCTTTGCTCATCGATCTCAATGATCGGAGAGTCAGCGCGTTGATCGTCCCCTTTTCCGATGTCCAGTGTGAAATCCAATCCTGCATCAAGCACAACCAGCTCATATTGTTCAAAAAAACCACGTAAGAATTCGGCTGCATGAACCGGCTCCATTTGGTATTCAACTTGTCCCGTCTCAAGATGTGACAGGTAGGACAACTCCCCGATCATATGATTAATCCGTATCGTGTTATCACGGATATACTTCAGGTACTGTTCGTTGCGTTCCGGCTTCACCATGTCTTTTACAGCCTCGACATAACCAAGCATGCTGGACAGAGGCAAGCGTAAATCATGCGTGATATAGGCAAGCAGCTTCTTTCTTCCATGTTCTGAGCGGAGTAACTGCTCATACGATGTATGCAGGTCTTCATGAGCTGTGGATAATGCATGTGTTCGTTCCTTCACGAGTTGCTCCAGATTGGTATTCATATCCGTTAGCCTGTCATTCGCTTCTTGCAGCTCACGGGCAATCCGTACCTCGTTTGTTGCGGCCCTTGTGAATCTGGAAGAAAGCAGAATCAGCTGTGCAATCGTAAATATTAACAGACCCACCGGTGATGTATTTCCGATTGGCGACCACTCATTGTAATATAAAAAGTCGTTAATCACCGTAACCAAAGCAACCACGGATACGAGCAGGAAAATCAGAGCCCCCTCCATATGCTGCATAGCTGCTTTGGCTAACCCAACCATCAGATAGGCCATATGAAGAACAACGACCGCACCAATCAACATTAACATTCTGGTATAGATCAGTGCAGGGGTTACGACAACAACCAGGCAGAGTAAGCCAGTTGCGATCCGGCTGCCAAGACGGAACCATCGCGAGACATAATTCGGGAAAATACATTCAAAATACTTGGTAATGATATAGCCGCCAAGAGAAAGAGTCAGATACTCCATTTTGAACTGCAATTCCCACGGGAAATCAGGGAAAAATTGTGTGAACATCAGCTCGCCATTCAGCATGGATCGGATGCCAAACAACAGGGTAAACAGACCAAAGTATAACGGTGCTCTGTCCTGACGGCGGAGCAAGAACAACATCAGATTATATATGCCAATGACGAGCAGACTTGCCGTTATAAACATGTCTGTGGCAACATTCAGTTTAGTCTGGACCGTTAATACGTTACTGCCACCTAATTCTATTTCCTTGGTGATACCGCCACGATTATGATAGAAATTTGATACTTGTATCACCAGTTCTACCGTGTCGCTCTTGGGCTGGAAGAACACCAGTCTTGTTGCCAATTGCGGTGTCATGTCACTTTTATCCTGACTAACCGTACCGGCTGCTGTCAGCAGTTCTCCATTTACCCATAGTTTATATGCATGGAAAATGGTAGGGAGCCGCAGCGCAAGTCGCTCATTGCTGTCCTGCTCGCTAAGCTTAATGAGCAGACGAAAAGTGGCAAAGCCTTCTCCTGTCAGTTCTTGACCATCTAATCGGTAGCCTAACCATGATCCAGGGATATTGATATATCGATCAGACTGTCCACCCATTTCGATACGATTTCGTATATCCTCAGGCGAAAGCAACGCATGCCAGTAAAATGTCCATTCTCCCTCTAACTTTACAGGATTCGTACGAATATGATCCTGAGTTAAATCGAGCATGCCTTGTTCGCTTCGAACGGGAGGGGATTCTGGTGAAGACATGATGACGTAGCTTATAGCCATACCGATACAAATAACAAAAGTGATGTGAAGCAAGATCGTACGAGAACTGACTCGCAGAATATCCCTGATCATGAAGTCGACCCCAATCTACAAAATTCGCTATAAATATCTGAATATCTTCATGATAGCATCAACAAAAGAAAAAGTGTGAGTAGTTGAGATGAAAACTTCAAGATAGGGTTGATTCTTATTGAATTCAACGTTTATATTCCGGCTGTACCAATGCGACCGGATAAGGATTATCCAGCACCCATAACACAGCTAGCTCACTTAATCGGGCAGGTGCATCATAATCCGATCCATTGCGTAGCCTGTGTGCCAAGTCGTGTACCTCTTGTAAGAGAGTTGGGTTTAGTGGAGTACCTGCGCCTAAGTGCTGAACCAGGGTAGCCAGCATCTTCCGATAATCTGCATCCCAGTTTCCACCACCGTTGCGCAATACTTCATCAGAGATGCGCCCTGTAATACGAATGACCTCGCCCTGAACCGTCGGGGCGTGACCCTGCGGAGGAATGAGATAAGCCCACAGCTCTTGATGCTGCTCGGACCAATGATCTGCCTTTACATGGATGGGGCTTGTTCCATCATGCATGATCCGATTGGCCACAGGTTCAACATCAAATTGTCGGTACAACTTGTCCAGTGCGTCCGACACTTCATCAACCTTGTCTTTATTATAATTTTCGCGGACGAATTCAAAATCCTTGCCAACTCGTTTCACCGACTCCTTCATTGCCGGGGTGATCGTTGCTCCGGCATTCAGTAGCATGGAGGAAATCTCTGACATGTTCACAATATCGCTATTCCGGCAATTGACTAATCCTTTTGCTAGTGGGGTATTTCCCTGTTTATTTGCCACGTTGACCTCAGCCCCGCGGCTTATCAGCGCTTGAACCACCTGTGTTCTATATGAATTCACTGCTGCATGCAAAGGGGTTTCATTGGAATAATCTACTGCATTCAGATCGGCACCGCGTTCAAGGAGAAGTGTTACGTTCCCCGACCAATGTGAGGCATGAGCATGCAAGGGTGTACGCTGGTATTTGTCACGGGCATTCAGATCGGCCCCTTGCTCCGCCAGCCAGTGAATAATCTCATCTGGAATATGCCGAAAGCTAAGCGCGGTGCCTTTGCTATAACCCCCGATTGCATCCCATTCGCAATGTTCAAAAACTTCTTTTATCGCATGAATATCTTGATTCTTAAAAAGCTGCTCCAGATTAGCAGGTAATGTAGTTTGCTTCTTTGTCATTAATATCTCCCTCTCCTTAGTGAATACGATCTCTAATGATAGGTAATCAGGTTCTAGAGTGATCGGCGATGATAGAGTAGATTGCAATGATTACCAAATTCTATCACACGTCTATGGAGAACCAAACAACCAGCTGCCTTGAAAGGTGAACTATTCCTTTGTTCTTTAGCTATTAGAGGGGCGTATTGTTGTGCTGTGCTATACTTTAGGTAAATGTTCTGCCGAAGCTTTGCTGAGAATAGGAGGATATATGTCCTGGAGTAAGTTAAAACAACAATTAGAGAGTTTCCTTAGCCCCGCACTGGCCGGAACAGTAGCGTACCGGGCAACCAGTTACCGCTATTCACCGGATAAATCAGGGAGTGGTTATCTGACCGTGGATCAGAAGAATATCCTCAATATGGCGGATACGACCACACCCATTCGGTGGTATCAGAGCGATCAGGAGATTAAGAATGATCCGAATATCGTCATTCCTGTAAGTATGGAAGAGATTGAAGCCATCCGCAAAGAAACCAAAGGCGCTGTCCCGGAAGAACGCCTGGAGATCATGGTGCGAGGTAGAAAAAGTACATCTCATGCTAAGGAACTGTTAGCGGCTCAAGCCGCGTTGAGCAAATCGAATTTTACGTCGGTAGCCACAACGTTTCTGGCCACTTCAATCGAGGACAATCTGGAGAGCAATGACATTCTGCTCAATATTCTGGCGTTGATCGACAGGCGGGTGGGGAAAAAGCGGATTCTGAACATGTCGGATTCGATTAAAATGAAGCATTCTGCCGTGCAGTATTTTTACGAACTGCGCCGCAGAACGGTGTGAAATTTGAATTTTGCATGTTATACTAAGCTTATAAACAGCTTATAATGCAAAGAGAGCCGTGCTGTAACACGACTCTTTGCACAATAGCCGCTTTTAAGGGCGGTGGGCTTCAAACAAGAGGATACACGACCAAGTAGACCGCGACCTTTGCAAGGGGGGCGGTCTACTTGTGTTTCCTTTCCATTGCTACGCAATTATACCATACATGATTCTTCACACGTAGAAGCCGTTTTAGCAAATGCCAGAGACTTAATTGGTGAGAGTATTAATTTTTTGAAACTGAAGATGGGATGAAAGACGATACCTTAATCGAGAACTTTATAGATCTAAAAAAATAAGAAAATATAACAAATATGATAAAGAGAGAATTTTAGAGATTGATAATTATTTCGAATCAGTTTTGGATCATTGCTTCAAAGAAGGAGTTTTTATTCCCTATGATTTGAAAGCAAGGATATCTGCATATCCGCACGCATTTGAATTTCTTGCTGGATATATAGAATGAAATTAGCATGTTTGTGTCGAAAAGACTGGAAACGATAGTTTGTACTTATTTTTAAATAAGTTTGTTTCAAATAAATCAATTTCTATTTGGTATAGCCTGAAGCTATAACTAGTCATGCTTTATTGGTATCTCTTCTAACCCCGCTCCGCGTGATATGATGATCATATACAACGAGGGGGTTATTTACATGACTGACAAGTTCCAGATCGTGGGAAGTTTATTGCGGCCGGATGAGCTGCTGACATATAAAACACAGATTGAACACCGGGATGATATCCAGTATCCATTCTATGAAAACTTTCAAGGATACCAGCAATGTGAGACCAAAGCGATTAATCAAGTGGTACAGAAAGAGATCGAGAATGATCTATCTGTCATCACAGACGGCGAGTTCTCCAAATCGATGTGGCATCTCGATTTTGTGTGGGGGTTTGGCGGAGTGGAGCGTTATATCGCGGATCATGGTTACTTTTTCCGGGACGTGGACGGCACTTCCAAATATGAAACACGCAAAGATATCGGACTACGTATCACAGGTGAACTAAGCGGCAAGAATCATCACTTCATTCAACTGTTCAAACAGTTGCAAGAACAAGCGGGTGGACAGCAGACTAAACTATGCATTCCGTCGCCCTCCCATATTTTCGGTGAATTGTCCTGGTCGGACAACATCGGAGGGAAGGATGCAGTGTACCAGAATACGAAGGAACTGAAAGCGGGTCTGGTGAGTGCTTATACGGAATTTGTGCAGGAGTTTGCAGATGCGGGCGGTACGATTTTGCAGATGGATGACTGTCTGTGGGAGCTGTTTGCAGACGACAATCCGAACTCGCCGTTTACCGGAGAGCATATTAATCAAGAGGAAGTACAGGGCCTCGCCACGGATTTTATTGATATCAACAATACGGTCATTGACTTCGGTCATAGCCTGGGTCTGAAAATGTGGACACATAACTGCCGCGGCAACTATGACTCCCGTAATATGGGTGGCGGATCATATGCGAAGATTGCAAATCTGTTCCTGAAGCAATTGAAGTATGATCGTTTCTTCCTGGAGTGGGATGATGACCGTGCCGGTTCTATCGAAGCGCTGGAAGTGTTCAAAGACAGACCGGATACGGAAATTGTACTGGGATTGTTGTCCTCCAAAACGAGTACACTCGACGATGAAGAACGTGTGATTCGTTTACTGGATGGAGCATCCAAAATCATCGATAAGGACAGACTATTGCTGTCTCACCAATGCGGCTTTGCCTCCTGTGATGGCGGTAACGAACTGAGCGAAGCCCAGCAATGGGCGAAGATTCATCAGGGCCAGCAGATTGCGAAGCAATACTGGGGAAGCTAATCTCCATAATAAGATAGATATTTTCATAGGGTTACAAAGAAATAGACATTTAGGCGTGACAAAGACGTAGACATAGACAATGCCTCGTAAATGGGGAGCAGGATTCAACCAAACGTAGTGCCTTGATACGGCGATCTTTTCCGAGCAGGATTCGGGAGAGGTCGCTTTTTTATTCTTTTGAAAATAAACGATGTAAGTTGAACTAATCTCTTACATGTCATCGGAGTGTCCGTTTTGTGATTCTTCTCACTTTCCTGACCTGACATCTGCTCTACACTTAATGGCATGTAGATAGGGGGAGAATGGATGACGATGCCTCAGTTCCAGGCACCAAACCAGCGGTTAAGGCCGCAGATGAAACCACGGGATTATGCCCAATATCCGTTCATCGTGATCTGGGAGGTGACCCGGGCGTGCGCACTGAAATGTTTGCATTGTCGTGCAGAGGCCCAGTATCGGGCTGATCCGCGTCAACTGACCACTGAGCAGGGGAAAAGGCTGATTGACGATATCGCTGCTCTGGAGGAGCAACCGTTATTTGTTTTCACAGGTGGTGATCCGTTAATGCGGCCAGATCTGTTTGAACTGGCGGACTATGCGATCCGGGAGAAAGGGCTGCCCGTGTCCATGACACCTAGCGCAACCCCTAAGGTCACACAAGCGGCGATTACGCGAGCCAAAGAAGTCGGTTTATCCCGCTGGGCATTCAGTTTGGACGGGTCAACGGCCGAGATTCATGATCATTTTCGCGGAACCAGAGGTTCGTATGAGATGACGATGAGAGGTATCACGTTTTTGCAGCAAGCAGACATTCCGATTCAAATTAACACCACCGTATCCCGTTATAACCTTCACGATCTGGAGGCGATTAGCCGTAAGGTGAAAGAGATGGGCGTTGTGCTGTGGAGTCTGTTTTTCCTCATTCCGACAGGCAGAGCTCAGGAGAAAGATATGATCACGGGGGAAGAGCATGAACAGGTCATGAAATGGATGGTGCAACTTGCTGATGAGATGCCTTACGGCGTGAAATCCACGGAGGCGCCACACTACAGACGGGTCATGATGCAGCAACGGACAGCAGGTTATCCTGCAGATGGGGCCTCGGTTTTCGCCAAACGCAAAGATATGCTGGGACGTGCACCTCAAGGGGTCAATGATGGAGATGGTTTTGTGTTCATTAGTCATACGGGGGATGTCTATCCTAGCGGGTTCTTGCCTGTGGTGTGCGGTAATGTGAAGGACGAGTCTCTGATGGAGGTGTACCGCAATTCAACTGTGATGCAGACCCTGCGGGATAAGTCGAAGTTAAAAGGGAAATGTGGAGTGTGCGAGTACAAAACGTTGTGCGGCGGTTCGAGGGCAAGAGCATATGCGATGACAGGAGATTATATGGCTAGTGATCCGGCGTGTGCCTATATTCCGGCGGCGCTGCGATAAAGTAAGTAACTATGGCGGGAAGTGTAAAATGGAGAAGCAACGCATTAAACAAGTCGTCATCGCTGGCGGCGGAATCACAGGATTAAGCGCAGCATATTACATTGAGCAGTTGTGCAGAGCGAACGAAGTTGCAGCTGAACTTACTATTATAGAAAAAACAGATCGATTCGGCGGACATGTGCACACCGGTAAAAGGGATGGATTTGTGATCGAACGGGGCCCCGATTCTTTTCTCGCACGGAAAACATCCATCATTGAGCTTATGCAGGAGCTCGGCATGGGTGAAGAACTCGTCGGTACCCGGTCAGGGGTGTCGCATAGCTATATTGCCTACCGGAATAAACTACATCCGATTCCGGATGGTTTTATGCTGGGCGTGCCGACGAAGTGGAAGCCGTTTGTGACGACCCGTTTGTTAACTTTTCGTGGCAAAGTACGTGCAGCGGCGGATCTTATTCTGCCACGTAAATCAGGCGAAGAAGATGAATCGCTGGGGCAACTGCTGCGTAGACGACTTGGCGATGAAGTGCTGGAACAGATCGCTGAGCCGCTGCTAGCAGGGATATACGCAGGCAACGCAGACGGACTGAGTGTGAAGGCAACGTTCCCGATGTTACAGGAAACGGAGCAGAAACATCGCAGCCTGATTGTGGGTATGCTGGGTATGAGAAAAAGCCGTGCTCCAAAGCAAGGAGCTAAGCCTACAGTTCAACCTACAACCCAGTCGGTAGCCCGCTCCGTTTCTCATCCCGCATCACAAACTACATCACAGCCAGCGGGTACGGCTGTAAGAAGTATGTTTATGAGTGCACGGTGCGGACTGGAAGGTGTTGTAACACAGCTTGAGCAAGCCTTGTCATCCAGAGCACATGTGATTCGAAATACGGAAATCTCTCGTGTGACGAAGACAGAGCAGGAACAAGAGCAAACCAAAGAAAAGAATAAAGGAACCGTGGAAGAGAAAGATCGTGGGCGTTACACGGTTCATTTTAGCAATGGAACGATGCTTGCGGCGGATGCGGTAGTGCTCGCAACTCCAGCATATGCAGCAGCGGACATCCTGGCACATGAGCATGAGCCGATTGCAGAACGGCTGCGTTCCATCCCGTATGCTTCGGTAATGAACGTTGTGCTGGCTTATCGCAAGCAGGATGTGGGTGTGGATCTGAATGCATCCGGCTTTGTCGTGCCACGTAAGGAAGAACGCAAAATTACGGCTTGCACCTGGACGTCAAGCAAGTGGTCGCATACAGCGCCGGAAGGCCACATTCTTTTGCGAGCATATGTAGGGAAATACGGTCGTGATCCGGCAAGTCACCAGCTGGATGATGAAGAGATCATTGCAGAAGTACGCCGAGAATTACAGGAGACGATGGGTATATCCGCGCAGCCTGTTTTTACAGAGATTAACCGATTACCGCTCTCCATGCCCCAATATCAAGTCGGGCATCTGAAACGCATCGCTGAGGTGGAGCAGATGCTTGCGAACGTTATGCCCGGTGTTTACGTTGGCGGCGGAGGATATCGAGGGATTGGCGTACCCGATTGTATCTCTCAAGGGAAGGCCATGGCGGAGAAAGTGCTGAGCACATTGTTGGACCCAGGGTAAACATAAAGAAGCGGCGGCCTGTCCCGAAATAACACCGGGGAGAGGCTGCCGCTTATTTTTATGGCTGAATGGTGCTGTTGCCCATACAGGAATGATCCGCTCAATGAATCAACTCACGCGATGAAAGGACTGATTCTACTATTCGGCAGCAGCCTGTTGTGCCAGCCATTCTTTTTTTAATATCGCATATTGATACGTGTTCTCGTATTTCGGCGTGCCGTCTTCATTTTTTACAAAAGAAATGAACTCCAGGAACAGACCTTCCCGACGCATGCCCAGCTTCTCACACAGCTTCTGGGAACGGTAGTTATCGTCTTCCACATAAGCATAAATTCTCCGAATTCCCTGTTCCATAAAGAGATATTGCATGAAAGCACGAGCACTCTCACTGGCATATCCTTTTCCTTCGAACCTTCCATTGAAATTCCAGCCGACACTATACGTATCCGAATCTGATTTTGAACCCGATTCCGAACTTGATTCTGATTCTGAATCTGGATCATGACCTTCTGTCATGCCAAACAGCTCTCCAATAATCTCGTTGCTGTCTTTCAGGCACACGGCAATATGGGAGTCATCTTTGCTTCGCTTTTCGACCTCTGCAGCTGCGTCTTCCAGCGTAGTAAGCTTGTGATCCATAAAGCAATTCACTCGTGGATTCGCCGTATACTCCAATAATCCAGCAGCGTCTTCCGGGGAAAAATTCCGTAAAATCAGGCGACTCGTTTCGATTGTTTGCATAAGTGTTCCTCCAATGATGATAGAGACAGATGAAAGGCATCTGCTCCTTATTTCGTATTTTGAATGGTACAAAAATGTTGGATAATAAATATGAAATACAGGTTATCCCTTTTTCGTTGCCAAGTCTCTCGGCTTCACGATAGCAGGTGCAGCTTTGGTTTTGATCGTTGTGCTGACTTCTTTTGCTTCTCTTGTCTCTTTCGTTTCTTTTGTTTCAATGATCTCGGTGGTGTTATTCGTTTTATCCGCTTTGGAGAACAGGTTCATTAACTTGTCTTTGTAGATATATCCGAGTACAAAACCGACAACAGCAATAACCGATATGATGATGGCGATCGTATACTGCTGTGTTTGAATCGTTGAACCTACCATAGCCGATCCAATAATCCATGGCACTCGTGCTACCAGCAGAATGATGAAGAAACGCAAGGAGCTAATGGAGGTCAGCGCGGCAACGAATACCAGCATATCCTTTGGTAACCCCGGAATTACAAAAAAGATAAATAAAAAGATAGCAAACTTGCGCTCATCATGCATGAAAGAAATCCATTTCCCATTTTGTTTCTGCAGCAGGCGCGATACAAAATCACGGCCGATAAAACGAGTGAAATAGAAGGCGATGGCTGACCCTAAGATCAGGCCGACCGTTGTATAGAAGGAACCGAGTGCAGTACCGTAAATATATCCCCCGGCTATCTGTACGATCTCTCCAGGAATAGGTGCAACGACAATCTGTAGAATTTGAAATAAAATAAACATGATCGGGCCCCAATGTCCCGTTGAATGAATATAAGCTCTGAAATTGTCCATGGACGACATGATTTTAATGATAGCTGGTGCATAATAGATCAGTAGACCTGTGGACACAACAGCGATCAGACCAAGCAATACTTTCATGGCAATACGTTTTGAAGTTTGCGGCATAGCTGAGGACTCCTTTTTGTAATGACTTTGACTATTAACATTATAAAACGAAATCATGAAGAGATACCTACTTAACTTCTGAAGAATTCTTAAGACAATCCTGATCTGCTGGCTCTGGTGAGATTCGCAAACTATACTGGGATGAACGGAGGGATTTCGAATGAATAACAACAAGCAGATTTTGATTGCAGATGACAACAGTGAGATTCGTGAAATCGTCAAGATTTTATTAGAGAGTGAAAATTATGAAGTCATTGAAGCCGTAGACGGGCAAGATGCGATTGATAAAGTGACGGAAGAGACCGATCTGATCATTCTGGATATGATGATGCCTAACAAGTCGGGACTCAAGGCATGTCTGGAGATTCGCGAAAAAACAAGTGCACCGATCCTGTTCCTTACAGCGAAAACACAGGATTCGGATAAACAATTGGCCTTCTCGTCAGGGAGCGATGACTTTTTGTCCAAACCGTTTTCCTACACCGAACTCGTGTCAAGGGTCAAAGCCTTGCTTCGCCGATATTATGTGTATCGGGGCAAGGAGAAGATTGAGGAGTCCGAGCACATTGTGGTGAAGGATCTGACCATCCACCAGGATTCTAAATCTGTATATATAGGAGAGAAGGAAATTTCTCTAACCGACATTGAGTATCAAATTTTGATGCTGCTGGCATCGAAACGCAGAAAGGTTTTTTCAGCCGAAAATATCTATGAGAGCGTGTGGCAGCAGCCTTATTTTTATACCTGCAATAACACCGTGATGGTTCATATTCGTAATCTGAGAAACAAGCTGGAAGATGACCCGCAGCAACCTAAATATGTGAAGACGGTTTGGGGGAAGGGGTACAAAATTGAATAAACTGCTCATCGGAAAAAAACTGAAGCTCAAGCTGGTGCTTGCGATTATTCTCTCGCTGTTCGTTGCTGTAGGTACATTCATCGTTTTACAGGTCGTTGGTGAAACGGCACTGGACAGTTATCTCGGCAAATCGACGTTTATCGAAAACAGGCAGCAGGATGCGTTGAAACGATTCCAGACCATGGTGAGCAGTGAGCACTTGTCCACGAAGGATCATGAAAGGCTCAAGGAATGGATTCGCGGGGAGCGGTACTTGGAGCTATTCATATTTGAACAAGATAAATTGATTTATGCCTCCAACACGGAAGCGGATCCTGCGATAAACAAAGAGCTAATAACTCAGTTTTTACCATCCAGAACACCGATTACAACGGTTCAGTTTGCGGATCAGACTGCACAGATTTATCTGGTTGGTTTCTATGAATATCAATACTATAACCTGCTTCTGATCTTGACGGTGTTCATCGCTTTGATTGCGTTCATTCTTGCTTTCCTGCTCATCATAAATCAGAAAATATCCTACATTGGCAAGCTGGAGCGTGAGATTAAAATACTGGAAGGAGGCAATCTGGATTACAGAATTACGGTATCTGGTAAAGATGAGTTATCCTCCTTGGCTTCCAGTATTGATGAGATGAGGAAATCCTTTGTGGAACGGCTTGACAGTGAGGAGAAGGTAAGGACTGCGAACCGAGAGTTGATTACTGCGATATCTCATGATTTGCGTACACCACTGACGATTCTGCTTGGATATATGGACATTATTGAACTGGGCAAGTACAAGACACCAGAGGATTTGCACCAGTATATTCACAATAGCCGGGAGAAGGCTTATCAGATCAAAATTTTATCGGACAAACTGTTTGAGTACTTCACCGTATCTTCTGCATCAGAGGGAGAGGAAGTAGAATTCGAAATCTATGATGGGCGGGAGTTAATGGATCAGCTGCTGGATGAGCAGCTCGCCGTAATGGAAGAGTTTGATGTTCGCATCCAGCCCAAACATACGGAGCAACCTTTTCTGCTAGAGATGAATCTTGTAGCTATTCGCCGAGTGTTTGATAATGTTTTTTCCAATATAAAGAAATATGCGGATACATCTTATCCCGTTGATATCGAATTGTCCATCAGGCAGCAAAGCTTAATCATGACTGCTGGGAACCGGATTAGACCAGTCGACAAAACCAAGGACAGCAACGAGATTGGACTGGTCAGCTGTCAGAAGATTATCGAACAACATGATGGAACATTGAAGATATCTCAGCAAGAGGACACCTTTACCTTACAGATTGAATTGCCCGTTATTCTCGGTAAAGAAGATCAGAAGCAAAAGTAACAGCAGCAGCGATGAGTGGCGATCGAGTGCTCTCGACAGCGTTATCGATGGCTGCTTTTTACGCACCAGTAAAAGGTTTGAAAATTCAATTTACTTTAAAGCGGAGAAGTGTTACTATTTGGTGGAAAATGTTAGAAAAATGGCATGAATTTTGCTTATGAATGTTCTGCACTGAAGGAGGCATCCCGTATTGAACATTATATTTGTCGTGGATATTGTGCTCAGTGGCCGAGGTGGAATGGAAACCGTCCTCTCGTTAATCTATCATGAACTCAAACAGAGGCATGATATGACCGTGATTTTAAGAAGGGAATCGGAAGATGATGCCTGGGAAGAGGGAATAAACACGATCACTTTGTCTGCCAAGATCAACGATTTTATCCCGAAGCATATCTTGTTCAATATGTATTCTGCTGCATTGGCGGACGTCATGAAAGATCTTCCGAGAGCAGATATTATCGTCTCGACGGGAGCTATTGGCGTGAAAGCTTCAACGATGGCGGTGAAACGGTTAGATATGCAAGTGCCGGTGGTTAGCTGGCTTCATTTTAATCTGGATTTTTACTATCAATTCTTCGAAGATTTACGGGCTGCGGATGGCCATCTGGCGATCAGCGAAGGAAATTGGAGAGATTTGCAATTTGTTTTTCCCGAAAAACAAAATAAGTTAGTCTATAATCCCGTGAAGTTTGATCACATTCCATATGTGAACAGAGCATCACATCCCGTGTTTCTGGTTGTTGGAAGACTGGCGAAGGTGAAAAATGTGGATCAGATTTTGAGGGCGTTTTCTCCTTTGCATAAGGAATGCTTTGAATTACACATCATTGGTGACGGTAATCAATATGAATCGTTAGTAGAACTTTCCCGCCAATTGGAGCTGCAAGATCATATCGTTTGGCATGGATGGCAGCAAAAGCCGTGGGATACGGTGCACAGTGCTACTTCATTAATCCTGTCATCCGATACGGAACCGTTTGGGCTGGTTCTGATTGAAGCGCTCTCCAGGGGAATTCCGGTGATCTCCAGCAACTGCAAGTATGGGCCAGGCGAGATTGTGAATGACAGCAATGGCTGGCTGTATGAGCCTGATAATCTGGAACAATTGACGGCTATTTTGGACGGCATTATGCAAGGTGACCTGTCGCTTCCTTTACCTGAAACATGCAGAGAATCCGTGAGAAGGTATGCGGTTCAAAATATCGCTGCGCGTTTTGAACAGGCCCTTCAGGACATTGCAATGAATCAAGCTGTACAACAGGAATGAATTGTTCACAAAATATTCAAAAAGTAGTTGACACAACAAAAAAATGGAAGTATCCTAGAAAAAAATTCAATTAAATGAAATGAATTACATTTAATCCAGCGGATACTTACACATAGACATGTCACACACATGAATTCTACAAACATATCGATGATGAAACCCAATGTGAAGGAACATACTGTTCACATTCACTTCTTAGAAACCTCTTGATCTCCTCCTTTCTTTTTCAACTAGACTTGAAAGTACAATTTTTGTGCTAGACAAGCCTTCACCCCATTTTTTTAACGATGGATTCGTTCAGCTTCTTTGTTTTCTCTTACAGCTTCCTCTTGTAATACATCTTTTTCGTTTTATTTTTGCAAGCGCTTACTTTTGGTTGTTATATGAGAGGAGGTGAGAAAATATGACGAATTACAAAAAACCAACTTTCCGCAAATTGGAATCTGCAGCGATTGCTGTTGCAGCAGGCTGCGGCTGTGGCTGTGCATTTTCAGTGGGCGGCGGTTACGGATGTTAATCATTTATTCTTCATGAACACACAAAGAGGCCTGTTTATCGGCCTCTTATCTTGATTACTGGAGGCTTGTTCATGCAAATAGAGGAACGATTGCATATTCCGGATGTCGCAGTGTACTACGAGGATGGTCATTATGTCGTACATAACGTTCAACTCAACTGTTGGGTTGTGTACTCACCAAGCGAGTATGAGATTGCGTCGGAATTGATATATGACGGGAAGTCGGCATCAGAATTGATTGAATCCGGTCTGAACCCTCAGCAGGTGAAACAGGTTGCTCGAAAAATGCTGATGTACCGTGTGGCCTATCAAGGAGAAAGACCTGCCGAGTATCACTTGCTGGATGTGATGCAGAAGCAGGGAATAGGCAAGGTACCGCCTACCGCTGTTTATTTTGTTACCACCTACAAATGTAATCTGAGTTGTATTTATTGTTACGCGGACAGCAGCCCGGAGCGCTCGATGAATGGGGATATGAATACCGAAGAAGCCAAAGACATGATCAGACAGATCAAGGAACTGGGCACCAGTACTATCGTATTTACGGGCGGTGAGGCATTTATCCGCAAAGATATTATGGAGCTTATGGCCTACAGTAAGGAAATCGGATTACGAGTCAATGTAATCAGTAACGGCACGTTGATTAACAGCCGTGAAAAGGTCAACGAAATTGCCAAACTGGTGGATTTGTTTACGATCAGCTTTGACTCACTCGATAAAGAGGAGCATGAAGCCAACCGTGGTATAAATACGTGGGAACGAGCGCGTAAAGCCATCGATTTGATCCTGGAAGCCGGAATTAAATTGAAGATTAACCAAACGGTGACCAAGCATAACCGGGATTCGGTTGATCCCATGCTGGAGTTCGCGACGGAGCGTTCGGTACGCTTGAATATTGTACCGCTAGCAACGCTTGGCCGCGGAGATGACCGCATGCAAGGATTGAACTTTGGTGAACGCCGCCGTATCGCAGATCGGATGTTGGATATTGAGATGGGAGATGCCCATGAAGACTGCCATGCCTTAAACGTAAGGCAATATGAGCGTAGACGGCATTGCGGTCACGGCACGAGTGAGTTTTCAATTGATGCGAAGGGTAACGTTTTCCCCTGCAAGCTGATGCATTCTCCGATGTTTCACGCTGGATCGATTCGGGAGAAATCACTTCGGGAAATATGGGAGACGTCGGAGGTGTTTGAACGCTCGCGGAACAGGACGGTACACACGTTGCCAGAGTGCATGAAGTGTACGTTCAGGGAATCTTGCGGCGGGGGTTGCCGTGCATTCCATTGGGGAGCCACAGGTGATGTTGATGGAACCGATTCGCAGGATTGTTCAGGCATCAGACGTGGTATTCGTAGAAAAATGGTCGCTTATTTCAAAATGGCAGGAGGTAAAACCAATGAGCCAGTGGTTTCAAATAGCCGATGATGTTTTTTTTGATGAGAATGTAGAGGGAATATTCATTCTTTCGGATTCTGGCGAGGTGTTTGTCTTGGAGGACGATGTCAGTAAAGCGGTGTGGAATATGCTTGCAAATTCTGCGCAATCTCTTGAGGAGATGGGTCAGCAGATCAAACTGAAATTTAATATTAGCGAAGAAGATCATGTCGAGGACGATATCCGGGATTTTGTAACGGCATTATCCAAAATGGGAGTTCTGAACGAATGCTTAGTACCCGCAGACAGGATTTCCTGATTCACGCATTGCAGCAAGGAAAGTCTATCCCAATCGTGATCGATGGCAACTGTATGTATCCTCTTCTTGTTCAGGGGCAACGCGTTGCTGTTCATCCATTGCTGGAGGAGATCAAAGAAGGCGATGTTGTGCTGGTTCGTGACCAGATGAACGGCTTTCTGGCTCATCGTATTATCAGTCTGGGACATGACTTCGTTGTTACTGCAGGTGACCGCAATCACTTGTCCGATCCTCCTGTAAGGCGAGATGATATTTTGGGACGGCTGGACATACCGGAAGATCCTATGCTCCATCAGAACCCGGATCAAAATCCCGACGAACGTCACCCGACCTTAGCTCATTCACATGGGTCATCATCTGAAATGAAGGTTGTGGTTCATCCTGAAGCCATGGGTACTTCACATGGTGAAGTGTTATCCCGTGCCTTTGGTGTAGATATCATCATTGCGGAAAACCCGTTCAGCCAGCTTATAAGTATGCGGGAGAAGGGATGGATATCTGTTGTCATTCATGAAGGTGCAAGGCAGCATCTATCTCAGCTGCCGCATGCTGCTAGCAGCGTTGTGATCTTTGCCGGTTATGAGGTGGCGAGGGATAGGGATGAATCTGCCGGTATTATTGGTATGAGTGATGTGGACTTTGTGGCTCGAACAGCCACCCAGTATTGGAATAACCTGCATGCAGAACTCAGCATTGCAGCGATTATAGGTTTTCATATGAGGGGGACAAGTATATGTCATGGGTAATTACCGCCACATGCGAAGGAGAGGTTTTGGCTAAATGTATCGTGGCTTGCCCCGAAGAAGCCATTCAGACATCTCCTGATGCCAAGCAATATTATATTAATCCATCGGTATGTACCGATTGTGGCCTGTGTGATCTGGCCTGCCCTGTGGCAGCTATTTTTCCAGAAAGCGCCGTGCCGAAGCAATGGAGAAGCAGCATTGAAGAGAATCGATTGTTTTTTCTCACGTAGTCACGCCATCATAACCATAACCTGCATGTGTCAGCGCAAGGCGGATAAGGCTTGCGTTGACATGTAGTACCAGGGAAGAAGGGAAGCCGGAATGCGATGCCGACACTTCGTGTACGAGTTGGGCAATATCCGCTGTTATTGGAGTTATGCAGAGCCATTAATGAATTAAGACAAGATAAGTTGTGGACAGTTCCCCAGAAACGGAACTATCCACCTGCGCTCTTGAATCTTATTCGTAATCGCGGTCTGCGTTCTAATGTTTATCGATATTGGGGCAGTTTGCTTCTGAAAGATATGTTGGCTGTCCAGACCGGGCCAGAAGTGAAGTTGGTCAAGCGCATATTAGGTGCATCTGCCGATAAAAAAGCGGATGAAGTTATGGCTGAATATGAAAATCACCTGGCTTTACAATGTGGAGCCATTCGGGAATATATTGCACCGTTAATACAGAATTTTGACATTGCCGAGGTTGTGGAATTAAAGCTGTATCCGTTATCCACCATGCCTCCCCCGCAGATCGGGAGATTTGGAGCCAGTCTGAGCAAAGCAACGTCCACCTCCGTACATTTGGCCTTTGGTGCACCGCCGCTTCATCTGTGGGATGACTTTAACCTGACGGTATCTTTCTTCGCGCGAGGTGGTATTCATTATCTCGTTAAAGAATGGCTGCTTGCTCACGAAGGCGAATATGGAGAAGTGAAGGAGGGCCTGAAACCGTATCTGATTAATCTGGTCTCGGCGATTATTTTGGTTGAAGTAGATCACTTCTTCAGTACGAATATTGATCTGGTTTTCCATGAAGAGGACAAATTAATCTACCAGTGGGCACTCTCGCAATATGATGGCAAGCTGGGGTTCGGGGATCATCTGATTCAATATGTTCGTAGTCTGAATGATCACTGGCCTCCTCCGCATCTGGAAGAGGTTCGTCATGACATCCCTATGACGGTTGTACATACCATCCAGAAGAAGGTTCGTGTTAGCATAAGCGACCCGTACAATCTTTTGGCAAACACCAGATGGATTGCTGATTATTATGATATTGCCAATGCCGAGGATGAAGGCGGACTGGACAGAGCATATCCGTTTCTGGTCTTACCCTGGAATGCAGAAGGTGCTGCAGAGATCTGCTCCAGGCATCATATCCAGCACAGTCATCATGAAGCCGCTGTGACTTATGACCACACAACAGGACAGAAGCAATTCGATACGACAGACACGATCTGTCTGCTCATTGACCATGATGCCGAAGCCTCTTGGAAATTTGTTTTATTATGTCCTTCCGTTCGGACGGAACCAGGTTATTACATTGAGACTTCCGTATTGTCACAGATTCATACACCGATCGCTTTCGTAGATTCTGCCTCGGGAAGGAGAATATTATGAGCCGTATACATGCCGGATTTGCCCAGATATGGATGATTGTCCGGGCAGGGGATCGGGCCATATGGGTATTGTTAGCACTTATTTTTGCACTCGGCGTATGGCCTGGCTTCATGGTATGGGCGATCAAGCATTCAGTGAATCAACTGGCTAGCGGGGACCGTAACTCTTCGTTAGCTTACATAGGCATTATTGCTGGGGCTGGCACGATTGCGATTTTGCTCAACGTGATTCAGCCCTATTTTCTTAGAAAAGTAAAAGATCACGTCTATCACAATCTATCGATCCGGTTATTTGATAACGTGAATCGCAGAACAGAAAATGAACTGCTTCGAGCGGCAACGCGAAACCGAATTTCAAGCACTTCGGATTCGGTCAGCTCGATCTACCACGGCGGACTGGATGGACTAACAGCCTTGCTCCAAGTCATTATAACGGGGTTCTCCCTGACATGGATTCTACTGGTGGTGGCATGGTGGGCACCTCTGCTGATTCTGGCTGGAACCGTGCTTAATGTGTGGCTCATGAAAAAGGCAGCAGCTACTGAATCGGATTTTCTGCAAAGTATCTCGGAAACAACGAGGCTGGAAGGAACGTTTCTGGACATGCTGACCACGTTTAAATCTGCCAAAGAAATGCGTGTTTTTGGCATATCCGGTTGGGTGAAAGGCAAGTGGCAGACCGAACAGATTCGAATCGCGCAGTTAACGATCAGACAAATAGTCAAGACGGGATTTTACAGACTGGCAGGTCAACTTGGCAGTGGGGTTGTGACAACCATTGTATTAATGGTGGGGTTATGGAAACTGTGGCAAGGTACTTTACATCCGGGAGAAGTCGCAGCACTACTTATTGGAGGCCTGCATCTGGAACAGTTGCTGGGTCTGGTTCTCACCCAAGGCAAGCACTGGCTGGGACGGAAAATGTTTTTGGCGGAACTGATTCAGCAGCCCGTAGAGGAAGAGCCAGACAGAGCAGCAAGTCCGGTTACGGAGAAAGTGGCAGACACATCTGTTGTCAGAAGTGCAGATTCAAGCCCAAATGCGGGGATGGATACAATCACAGTCACAGGCACAGTTGACTGCACAAATAACGATATCCATTCTGTCTATGCGATATCCGTTCGCCAATTAACGTTCAGTTATGACGGAGATCATGATGTGCTGAAAAACATCAACTTTGATGTGGAACGCGGAGCCAAGGTGGCCATTGTTGGTGCCAACGGCTCAGGCAAAAGCACCTTGATGCTGATGCTTGCGGGGCTGTTGAAGCCGGATCGGGGTTCTGTAGTGGCTGAGGATGTAGGGGGCTTCTGCCTGCAAGACTACGGACGTTATAAGCTATCCGCTGCCGAGAATGTGTATCTGGGGGATATCACTCGCAAGGAGCATACGGATGACATGATGGAAGCGTTGAAGTTAACCAATGCCCAATTTGTGAACATGCTGCCCCAAGGACAGCAAACGGAGTTATGGCCGGAAGTCGGGGGATCAGATCTGTCGGAGGGCCAGTGGCAGCGGCTGGCGTTAGCCAGAAGTATGTTCCGGGCTATTTATCGGGCAGGCTCAGTCATTATTATGGATGAACCGACGTCCAAACTTGATCCGAGTAATGAATTAAGCATTCTGGAGTCCATTATTAATCGGTTGGAGGGGTACACCGTATTATTCGTTGTCCACCGCCTGGTAGGATGTGCTTTTGCCGATACGGTTCTCCTGATGGATCAGGGGGAAATTCGGGACTATGGGACACATGACGGACTGCTCGAAAGAAGCCAAGCTTATCAGGCGATGTGGAAAGCCTCTTCTTCTTTTATGGAGACGATGAAGGAAGAGGAAGGAGGGGACGTAGCCTAATGTGGTTGACCAAGGTAAAGAATAAACGAAAGCTGTTACCGTGGATTGCATTTGCTCTCTCTGTGACCCTGTTCAAAGGGATATTGCCGGCCATTCGCATTTTTCTTTTCGGATATGCCGTTCAGCAGGTGATTACCGGGGTGGATCTCGATCGCATGATTATGCTGATGGCCTGGTTCGCGGCGGCAACCATTGGAGAGAAAGTCATGGATTCATTATACGGCATTGCACTGGAGGGACTACGTGTTCACTTGGGGCGAGCCGCCAAAGAGTTGTACATTGATCAATACAATAAAGTGCCCTACCAGAAACTTCTCGATGCTTCGTTCTCCGAATCTGCGGAGAAGGCAGCGAACGGTCTGGATCGTGGCCATCGCGTTCTCACACTTGCCCTGGATGTTCTTAGTGCCGCAGTAACCCTGATCAGCTTGGGTACAGCGCTATGGTTTGTTACGAAAATCGGGTGTCTGGTGATGATGGTGACCTTTGCTTTTGTTGTATTCAAACAATACAAGCTGGGCCGTCAGATGTTTAACGTGGAGAATCAGCTGTCGGGACAGCGTATCCGTGAAAATTATTACCGTAGCACCGTCATGGATTTTCAACTGGGCAAAGAACGTAAGTTGTTTGGGTACTCCCCTTATATCGTGAGTCTATGGAAAGATACATTTGCTGACATCAGCAAGACCAATCAATCCTTTCTCCTTACCTCTCAAAAGACATCAGGAGTGATGCAGATCGGTCAGCTTCTTCTCATCTCTGCGGCCTATATGGTATCCATTCTGACAGCGAGTTCTTCCATCGGCGGTTTAATCATCGCCTTTCAACTGATTGATGAATTGCTTGGCAAAGCCAATGCATTTGTACTGGAGCTTCGCATGTTTACGAGTGAATTACTCGCTGCATCCAATCTCACGCGTTTTCTGGCTGCTGATACGGCAGATCAAGCAGAAACTTCTTCTGTGGAAGCAGACAAAGAGATTGAACTGAACGGTGTTGGATTCTCCTATCCCAATAGCAGCAAGCCTGTGCTGACAGATGTCACGATGCATTTTCGAACGGGAGAGCTTGTCGGGCTGGTTGGGGAGAACGGGGCTGGTAAAACAACGCTATGTAATCTGATCTGTGGTTTGCTTGAGCCTTCCGAAGGTCAGATTTGGGTGGATGGAAAACCGAGCTTGCATACGGACAGACTGCGGACAATCTCTGTTGCTTATGCTGACTTTGCCCGATTCCCGCTGAGTATTCAGCAAAATGTTGGGCTTCATCGGGAGTGGAGTGAAGCCGCGCAGCAGCTTGTACAGGATATCACCGAGCGAAGTGGAGGCAAACGACTGGGTGCAGGATATACAGACGGAACGGAGCTGTCGGGCGGGCAATGGCAACGTGTGGCAGTTGCACGGGCGATGGCTAATACCCGGACCATGCTCATCCTGGATGAACCTACGGCTGCAATGGACCCGGTGATGGAGGAAAGTGTCGTTCGGAGTGTCAAACAATTTGCAGCTCAGGGTAAAGCAGCTCTGCTGATTGCGCATCGAGTCAGCACCGTTATGCATTGTGACAGGGTTTATGTGATGGCGGACGGACAGATTGTGCAAGAAGGTGCACCGCTCAGACTGCTGGAGGAAGATGGCGTATTTCGGGATATGTACGGTGCGCAGGTGGCTTTGCTGAGGAAGCAGGGAATGGCCGCGTCCGCCGGATAATAGGGGAAAGCCAGGGAAAGGGGAAAAATCAATGAAGATACTCGTTGTCTCACGTGGAAACGGATTTGGACATGCGAAGCGCGATTTGCTTGTTGCCCAGCGGCTTATTCAGTTAAATCATGAGGTCATTATTGCGTCTTATTCCTCCGGATTTCAATATATACAGAGGGCGTATTCAGGCCCTCTGATTGATCTCGAACTGCCGTCTGCTGGCAGTAGTGCCGAGCGAATCCTGAAGTTGCTGGACTTAATACGCCGCATACAACCGGGCGGCATCGTGGTGGATGAAGAGCTACTTGTATTACCACTCGCCCGAAGTTTGGGCATCCCTACCTGCTTCATCACCAATTGGATGGAGGATGAACAGGAGACGCTTGGTTATCTGCATATGGCAGATCGAATCGCGATTGTGGATCAGCAGGAACACTGGCTGTTCCCTACATCGGACTCGATTCGGGAGAAGCTGCATTTTGTAGGCCCAGTGGTCGAGGTGCCTGAACGGACGGTGGCCAGAGAGAAAAAAATTATCATTACGTCAGGCTCAGCGACGATTGCAGACGTTCCCTTTTTCAAAAAAGCGATAGCGGATCTGAATGGGGAAACGGATTATATCAAGCTGGTGTACAGCGGCACATTGACCAGATCATTGCAGCGGCTCGGGGATGAAACGACACAGTTTATTGCTGACCCGGGCTCTTTTATGGACGAAGTGAGAGATAGCTCCCTGGTGGTGTGCAGAGGTGGTCATACAACGTTGTGGGAATTGGCTTCGCTGGGTGTACCCGCTATCGCGGTTCCCCGGCAGGAAGAAGTGAATCCCTATAATATTTTGTATGCCCGGCAGATGGGAGAGAGAGGTTATGTCCGGTGGCTGGAGGAGTCCGAGCTGGATCAAGGCCGGATTGCTACGTATGCGAGTGAGATTTTGCGTGGTCAGATACAGCTTCAAACCTATGCTTACGATGGTACAGCATTGGATCATCTGACCTCGTGCGTTCTGGAAAGCTTTTCACTTCAGCTTGCGGAGAAGCTGTTATGAACGTGACGGTCATCATCCCGGTGTATGGCAAACCGGATGTGTTACACCTGACTTTGCAAGCACTCGCTGGTCAGCATTACTCGGACTTTTCCGTCTGGCTGGTGGATCAGGGCGGAACGATTTCTTTTGAACCGCTCAGGGATGCCTTTGAGGACAAGCTGCGTATTCATTACATGGACACTCCGGCACATACAACGGTATCCGACAAACGAAACAGGGCGATTCGTGAATCCGCGGAGGATGTGGTTATCTTTTTGGATGCAGATACGATTGTGTGCGCTGACTTTGTTGGTGAACATATGGCCATGCAGCGTGCTGGGCATGATGTGGTGATTGGTTATATCTATGGGAAGAAGGGCATGCACCGGGAAGAGCTGAATTATGAGGGGAAGCTGGAGCTAGAAGCTTTTATGAGATGGTTCGAACATGAATCCGGGCGTATGCCAGACGAGCGTGAGAAATATTATAAGCCGGTGCAGGATCAGCTAATGTTATTGCAGTGGCCTTGGGCCGTATTCTGGTCAGGAAATATCTCTGTTTCCCGAGCAGCGTTACAGCGCGCAGGCGGATTTGAGCACAGGTTCAAAGGCTGGGGCATTGAGGATATCGAGGTCGGTTACAGACTTGTTCAATCAGGCTATACACTCCATTTAAGCCGGTCGGCTTGGGCTGTACATGTGCCACATGAAGTGGATGAGGCGAAGCGAATGCGGGATCAGGCGGTGAATGCCAGAATGTTTTTGCGAAAATATCCTGCGATGGAGATTGAATTATTCCTTCTCAAGCTGCATGACTGGAAGAAGGATTCAGTGACAGCTACAACCGCCGCGGCAAGCACAGCTACGGCCATAACCGACAGCCACGTAGAGGAAGAGGCCATGAGCCATGTGATGAAGACTGTTTTACAGAAGGTTACTTTAAGCTATGGTACTCACTTTTTATTGGTAGGTTATGACGCCGGACTGTTTGCCTTACCGCAAGTGAGCACACTGATCGACCCCAGAGAGATGAGCGAAGCACGAATGAACGTTTCCGGAAAAAAAGTCTACAGGCTTGCCGGGAGCTGCATGCCGTTTGATGCATTATCTTTCGACGTGTGTATCATCACTCCGGTGTGGACGATGTATAGACCGGAGATGATTCCTCATCTCCTCATGGAAGCGTTGAGAACCTCGTCTGTATGTTATTGCTTAAGCCCAAGGACGGAATTTCTTCCTCTGCTCGCAGTCCTCACTTCTTTGAAAAGGCTGGGCAGAAACATTGAATACAACATCGTGGATGTCATGCACCAAAATATGAAACTCGTCACGTTCACAGACCATGGGATCGTTCAAGTTCAGGAAGGGGGCATGTTAGATGACCAGGGGAGTCACCGTCATCATTCCTACATATAATCACTCCGATTTGCTGGAGCGCACGCTTGTATGCTTGAAGCATCAGGAAGCGGACACATCAGTATTTGAGGTCATTGTATGTGATGACGGGTCACGTGATCATACGAAGGATGTCGCCTGTTCCTTTGAAGACGATCTGGATCTGAGATACTGTTACCAGAAGGATTTGGGGTTTCGGGCAGGGACAGCGCGGAACATGGGGCTGCATCTGGCTAAACATGAAATATGTGTATTCCTGGATACCGGCGTACTGATCGGTGCGGATCTGATCCTTAATGTCATTCAATTTCATCAATGTCACGAACATACGGTTGGACTCGGCACGGTTCATGGCATGAATCAAAAGGATCACGAGCAACCGCTCGCCAAATACTTGCAAACCATTGCTTCCTCGGAGCATCCTGAAGCCTGTTTGCGGAATCCGATGCTGAAGGCTTATCCTGACTCCAGACAATTGCAGTTTGATTTTTATGAAAATGATCTGGATCGCAGTTCTGCCCCGTGGACGATGTTTTGGACAAGCATGGTCTCGGTGGAGACCCGTCTGCTGAGACAAGTGGGCGGATTCGATGAGTCGTTCCACGGCTGGGGACATGAGGATCTGGAGCTGGGTTACCGTCTCTGGAGGGCAGGATTTCATTTCCGGGCAGACCCTTCACTCCGTGCGTTACATTTGCCGCATGAGCAATTTAATCCGGTAGAGATGACTAGCCGAAAGAATCATCTGCATTTTGTGAAGCTACATCAGGAACTTCCGGTGGAGCTGTCCTATGTGAATGAAAACTTTATTTATGAAATGTTGCTTGCACAGTTTAATGTTGCAGATCAACACCTGCCGCAAGATTACGAAGATCTTGATCCGGCCCAACTTGGTTTGCAGGAAGAAGGCAGACATTTGGCAGTCGGGTATGTCACTCCGGCGTTTGCAGATAGATTAAATATCACCGATGTATTCGCATGTAATCAGAAGAATACCGAGATTATGCGCACACAGAGACCAGACATTCATACGGCCTACAAAGCAGGGTTTGTCAATTTTTGTGAAGAAGGTACGTACCAGACGGCAATCGTTACAGATATCTGGAAAGTCATTCCGCTTACACTGTTAGTCGTGTTTCTGGATGAGATGCTGCGGATTGCCAAACGAGTATATCTGCTGGATACAGCGGGGGTACAGCTCGAAAATCTACCTATTGTGGGGGAGCAGCTACCAATCGGATTTCATACGGAGTCTCTCGGGGGCACGAGCAAGACAGCGGTGTTTGGCATAACCCGGCTGGCTCAGCAGCTGGATGCCGAGGTAAACAACCTGTGAACGGGACAGGTTGTTTTTCGCTTTTATTTTCAATACAATCAGTAAGATCAGTGTAATACAAATTCCGATGATGAACCGGGGGAGAATGAGGATGACAACGAACTCCATTGAAAATGAAAAAGAACTGTCACCGGAACAACGTGATGAATTGTTCAAGGCATTAAAGACCCGTTTTGAAAAGAATATGAGTCGTCATCCCGATCTGGAATGGACTAACGTAGAGGATAAACTGGAAGCGCACCCGGACAAACTATGGTCACTGCAAGAGATGGAGAAAACCGGCGGCGAACCGGATGTTGTGGAGTTGGACAGTGAGACAGGTGAATATATCTTTGTAGATTGTTCAGCCGAAAGTCCCAAGGGTCGTCGCAGTGTGTGTTATGACCAGGCCGCACTGGACGCTCGCAAAGAGAACAAACCCAAACACAGCGCGGTTCAGATGTGCATCGAGATGGGCATTGATCTTCTAAGTGAGACTCAGTATCGGGAGCTGCAGCAGTTAGGAAACTTTGATCTGAAAACATCCAGCTGGGTAGTGACACCTGAACCTATAAGACAGCGGGGGGGAGCTATTTTTTGCGACCGCCGTTACGATACCATTTTTATGTACCATAATGGCGCGGAGTCTTATTACGCTGCAAGAGGTTTCCGTGGTATGTTAAGGGTATAAATGAAATCTAGATTGCAGTAGGTTAGATGAAATAGGGCAGTCCCAACTATAATAAAAGGAACGATTCGGCAGGCTGCGAATGGTTCCTTCTTTGATTTGAATTAAGTTAAGTTAAGTCGAGTTATATCTTCATTGTCGCTCGGCTTCTCAATTTGCACCATAACCCGAACCAGGTAATCCTCCGCATGCTGCAACACAATCTCATCCTGCATGTAATCCTCGTAGGCATTACCCTTAATGACATACTGTTTCTTTTCAATATAATCAAAGATTTGCGGAAAAAACTTCTCGGTATCTCCATAGTCGGCTCTGGCATAAGACACCAGATAGAATCCTTCCGGCATATACGCCTGTTCATGATGCTCTGTGGTCATATAGCTGTACATATGAGAGATCATATCTCCATCCTTGCGTAGCAGATCCGCTTTGGGGATGATGACTCCGCCGGGATAACCGAGTGGTGCATGTTCCTTGTTCAAACGCATTCGAAAATCCTCCCATAGTTCCTCAGGAAACTCCTTTTTGGATGAGTAGATGCGGCGGCTCAGCAACAAAGGGGTTTCGGGTTGCCAGATGACATGCATTTGGCTGGTGTCCAGGTGCATGGATTGCTCTAAATTTTCCGCACGCTGAATAATCATTTGTTTCGCCTGAGTCAGTTTGGCAATCTGCAGCTGCAGATTTTCTTCCTGTTTGCGCAACAGTTGAAGGGTGGTTTCCGGAGAACGATCACCGAGATGCTGCTGAATTTCCTCCAGGGACATGCCCAGCTCTTTGAAAATATGAATAACGCCGATCGTTTCAAACTGGCTGTGACTGTAAAAGCGATAACCATTATCTGCAACATAGGCAGGCTTGAACAGACCAATGCGGTCGTAGTAAATGAGGGTTTTGCGCGAAACCTCGGACAGCTTGGAAAAAGCGCTAATGGACAACATTTCATTGGGATGCATGCGTACCTCCAGATCCAAAAAAGGTGATTGACTGTATAGTTACTATACAGTTTATAATACAGCTGTTCTGATCGACGGTCTACTTTTTAGATCGCAGATCAGGGTGTTTATTTTAGATGAGGAGAATGCTTATGGTCAGGAAATTACTGCAAAGTGTACGCGAATATAAAAAGGATACGTGGCTGACGCCCTTGTTTTTGCTAGGTGAAGTGGCTATGGAAGTTATTATTCCGCTGTTTATGGCTGAATTGATCGACCAGGGGATCACGGGAGGCCAGATGAATCAGGTGACCAAGTATGGCTTGATTCTGGTGTTGTTTGCCTTGGTGTCTCTGGTCTTTGGAGCGCTGGCGGGTAAGCATTCTGCGATTGCGATGTCGGGGTTCGGAAAAAACTTGCGTTACGATCTGTTCCGTCATGTGCAGCAGCTGTCGTATTCCAATATGGACAAATTCTCAACCTCAGGGATCGTCACCAGGCTGACGACGGATATTACGCATGTGCAAAATGCATTTCTGATGATTATCCGGATTGCCTTCCGCAGCCCGGTCATGATGATTTTTGCAACGATTATGACGTACCGCATCAGCCCGGCTATCGCAACGTGGTTCGTGATTGTTATACCCGTGCTGGCGATTGGCATGGTGATCATCATGAAGTATTCTTTTCCGATATTTGAGCGTGCCTTTGACAGTTACGATGATCTGAATAAAGTTGTTCAGGAAAACGTACGCGGCATCCGGGTTGTGAAATCCTATGTGCGAGAAGAACGTGAGGTATCCAAGTTTCAGGTCGTATCCCAGCGAATATTTGCACAGATGGCCAAGGCAGAACGCATTCTGTCGTATGAACTTCCACTGATGCAAATTGTGATGTATGCCGTGATGCTGATGATCTCATGGATTGGCGCCAAACTGGTTGTGGGCGGAAACATGACCACCGGGGAGCTTACGAGTGTATTCGCGTATTCCATGCAAATTCTAATGAGTTTGATGACACTGGGCATTGTTGTCATTATGGTTGCCATTGCTCGCGCTTCGGCGGGGCGGATTAATGACCTGTTAAGTGAACAGCCAGATATCACCAGCCCCGAATCACCAGTTACAGAGCTGCACAGTGGAGAGATTGAATTCCGCAATGTGTCCTTCCGTTACTCAGGAAAAGCCGAGAATTATGCCCTGTCTGGCATCAATCTGCGAATGGCTTCGGGACAGACGATTGGTATTATTGGGGCTGCGGGCAGTGCAAAATCCACCTTGGTGCAACTGATTCCACGTCTGTATGATGTCAGTGAGGGTGAAGTGCTTGTCAGTGGAGTCAATGTGAAGGAATACGATCTAAGTTTGCTTCGCAGCCAGGTCGCGATGGTATTGCAAAAAAACGTCCTGTTTGAAGGCACGATTAAGGAGAACCTGCGTTGGGGCAGTGAACATGCTACCGATGAAGAGTTGATTGAAGCGTGCAAAGCGGCGCAGGCACATGAGTTTATTTCCACGTTTCCGGATGGATATGACACTCATTTGGCACAAGGCGGTACGAACGTTTCGGGAGGTCAGAAGCAGAGACTGTGTATTGCCAGAGCTTTGCTCAAAAAACCGAAGATTCTGATTCTGGATGACTCTACCAGCGCGGTAGATACACGGACCGACGCGTTAATTCGCAACATTTTCAAAGAAAGCATACCGGATACAACCAAAATTATCATTGCCCAGCGTATTGCATCTGTGGAAGATGCCGATCAGATTGTAGTGCTGGATGAAGGCAAGATGGTAGATATCGGAACCCATGAGGAACTGCTGGGTCGAAATACAATTTATCAAGAGGCTTATTATACACAGACGAAAGGCGGTGAAGCACTGGATGGATAACATTCAATATGGCCGGACGATAAAACGTCTGCTAACCTACTTTAAATATTACAAATTCAGAACGACACTAGCGCTGATCCTGGTGCTGGTGAGTTCTGCCGTCTCTGTTGCTTCAGCGGCCTTTCTGCGATTGCTGATCGACGACTTTATTACGCCGCTACTTGGAAATCAAAATCCAGTATTTGATGCCTTGTTACAGGCTTTAATCATTCTGGCTGTGATCTATGCTGCTGGAGTCATCAGTACATTTGTCTCGAAACGGCTGATGATTACCGTCTCACAGCAGATTATGAAGAGGATTCGTGACCGCTTATTCGATCACATGCAGAAGTTGCCGATTAAATATTTTGACCGTAAAGCCCACGGGGATATTATGAGTCATTACACGAACGATGTGGATACGCTGAACATGATGCTGACGGATGGATTGCCCCAGCTGTTGTCCACTGCCGTGACAGTGGTGGTCGTTCTCGGTACGATGTTGTTTCTGGATGTGCCTTTAACGATCGTGGTTGTGTTAGGTGCACTCGCGATGCTTTGGGTTACCAAAACCGTCGGTACCAAGGCAACCGAGCATTTTTTTCAGCAACAGGAGTCCATCGGGATTGTGGATGGATATATCGAGGAGATCATTCATGGGCAAAAGGTGGTGCAGGTGTTTGGTCGCGAGCAAAAAGCGATGGAACAATTCGCACATCTGAATGATAAATTGTTTGACGACTCGGCGACAGCTAACAAATATTCGAATATCCTCATGCCAATCAATGAGAATCTGTCGACATTAATCTACGTGCTTGTGGCTATTGCGGGCGGAGCTATGTCCATATCGGGCTGGAACGCCGGTCTGAGTCTGGGGATTATTGCAGCTTTTTTGAGTTTATCCCGTAATTTCACAATGCCGATTGCCGAAATCTCCTCGCAGGTCAGCATGTTTGTCGTAGCTGTTGCAGGGGCTCAGCGGATATTTAACATGATGGATGAACAGCCTGAGGCAGATGAAGGCCGTGTGACCTTGGAGAAAAACAAGGATCAGGCCGGATGGGTCTGGAAACTGGAGGACGGAACAAGCGTTGTTCTGAAAGGCAAAGTGGAGTTTAAGGACGTCAGCTTTACGTATGACGGAAAGAAACAAGTGCTCCAGAATATTACGTTATATGCCATGCCTGGACAGAAACTCGCATTCGTAGGCGCAACGGGTGCGGGCAAAACTACCGTATCCAACCTGCTCAATCGTTTCTACGATATTACAGAAGGCGAGATCATCTATGATGGCATTAATATTCAGCGAATTCGAAAAGCGGATTTGCGGCGTTCTCTGGGAATTGTCCTGCAGGATACCCATCTGTTCTCGGGTACGGTAGCTGAGAATATTCGATACGGAAGGCTGGAGGCCAGTGACGATGAGGTGATCCAGGCTGCGAAGCTGTCGTATGCGGCGAGTTTTATTGAACGTCTGCCTGATGGGTATGAGACCCGGCTGGATGGCAACGGCAATGGACTGTCACAGGGGCAGAGTCAACTGCTGGCGATTGCCAGGGCAGCGATTGCGAGTCCGCCGGTCATGATTCTGGATGAGGCCACTTCATCCATCGATACACGTACCGAAGCGCTGGTTCAGAAGGGCATGGATAATCTGATGCAGGGCAGAACGGTATTTGTCATTGCACACCGTTTATCCACCGTGCGGAACTCCGATGCCATTATGGTCATGGAACATGGTCACATCAAGGAACGTGGTGACCACAAACAGCTGCTAGCAGCGAAAGGTACGTATTATCAATTGTATACTGGAGCTTTTGAGTGGGATTAATGGGACTGATCCAGAGAGTACTCTGGCAAAACAACAACAGCGGAATAGTGAAATAGAAATAGACAAGACCAAAAGAGCCTCGCGCATATTGCGAGGCTCTTTTTTTGTAGGACAGATACTTGCTGAAGGAAGAAGCAGATATGCGATTAAGACGGATGCTCCGATGCTTGTTCAAGAACCATGTGGTGTACATCGTCTGCATCAAACGACAGGTTCATTCTGCTTTTTAAAATACTGCCCAATGATCAATTCAAGCACAGGTTCCGGTACGGCACGCTGCAGCTGGGCCAGATCACCAAATTCCATACGATAAGGCTGCTCGGTACTGCCCGGAATCCAGTAGGGTAGAGGTTTACCGGTGGAATCCAAGCCGTTAGGATCACCTGTCGTAATAAAATTCGATAGATAATTACACATCTGGCGTGCGAGATCATAATGTTTGCCCGTGAAAGGGCGCCAGCATTTGGCAAGCGTTTCGAAAAAGAACCACAGATCGACGGAATGGAACGTGCCTGGCTGATCCCAGCCTGGAATCTCTGCATCAAAATTATAATAATAGAGCGGAGTCTCTGACGGATGACCACTATTCGAGCGGATTACCAGCTGAATCGCATGTTCAATCATACGCACAGAAGCCCGCTGCAAGGTATGATCCAGATCGCCGTTATCGGCTTCACATCGCTCTAAAAAGACAGAAGCATCCTCACCAAATAGCTCAATCGCCATCTGTTTCAGTTCCTCCACACTGCTTACCGCAGGCTTGGTCCAGAATTCAGATGACGTATGCCCAAGCATGACGGGCACGAGTTCACGCTTATGCTGCATGAACCGGGTGAACGGATCACCTACGCAGAACTGATCATCAATGACCGTTCCCCAGAAGCTTCGATATTCCAGAATTTTATCCCGTAAAGTGACGGCATCCAGCTGTCTGGCTTCCTCCAGTGAAGATACGCCTAGAAAACGGAAAAATTCAACGCCTTTCTGCTCGGCATCCCGCAGTGTGCTGCGAACAGCAGGTACAGGTACGTTCGGGTACAGCTCGGTTGCAATCCCACTCATGATGACAGCTCGCTGGAAGAGGTTTTTGTTTTGCGGAGAAGTCATCTGACTAAGAACACTGCCACCGCCAGCAGACTGTCCCCCAATTGTAATTTGATCCGGGTCACCGCCAAACGCAGCAATGTTACGTTTCACCCACGCTGTTCCTGCCTGCTGGTCCAGATGCCCAAAATTCGCTGGTGCGTGCGGAGACTCGGCACTGATCTCGGGGTGACAGAGGAAGCCAAACGCATTCAGGCGGTAATTGATCGTAACTACGACAATGCCCCTCCGAGCAATACGCTCACCGTCAAATTCCATCTCGGCCGTGTGACCGACTTGGAGTCCACCACCGAAATACCAGACAAAGACAGGCAGCTTCTCATCCGTTCGCTTGGCAGGTGTCCATACATTTAAATACAGACAATCCTCATTCATCGGCAGGTCGGGATCAACAGCCCATTCTCTTGTGTAGATGTTATTATCGTCGATGACAGTTGGCGCTTGCATGGAGGTTGGCGCAAAATCAAAGGCTTGCAGGACGCCCTCCCAATCGGATGCAGGCTGCGGCGCACGCCAGCGGTTTTGACCTACCGGGGGAGCAGCGAACGGGATACCTTTGAAGCTTGTAATACGAGGGTCTGCGGCAGGCAGTCCCTGAACTTGACCATTTTCGACCGTAACAGTTCTAAGCAACACAACATTCTCCTCTCTGAATTGAACATCATTAATATATGTCGATCCAAGATGTTTGTGGTTGCGCTTACAATTATGTTGGGTGATGTGCCCTCTATCTCTATCATAAGCAACTTGAAGCGTTGTTTCCAGCATCGAAATTAAACCAATAACCACTCATAATGATATATAATGACTGTTATCACAAATGGAGGTGCTGGGAGTGGACTCATTATGGCGAGACGGGAGCAGGGCGAGCCAGATTTATTTTATCAGCGGCGGACATAAACCGGTCAATCTTCACCAGTGGGGACCCGGCGTGCGTGACGTCTATGCACTGCATTTTATCATTCGAGGGCAGGGCACACTGGAAACCGGAGGCCAGCATTTTCAGCTGGGTGCCGGAGAGAGTTTTATCATTTTTCCGCAAAAGGAAATCTATTACTACCCCGACCCGTCGGACCCGTGGGAGTACGTATGGATCGAGTTCAGCGGACGAGACGCGGGGCGATTCGTGGATTTGACACAACTATCGGTTAAGCACCCTGTACTGCCAGTCGCACCGGTAACGATGGAGCCATGGTTTCATTTGGCCTGGAATGCAGGTGCATCACCAAGCGAAGTACTAAGAGCGGATGCACGCTTGCAGCTGTTACTTTCCTATTACATGGAATTTTTCCCGAGCGATCAGGAGGAAGTTAGAGATGACGTGTGGCTGGCGAGAACCTATATTGAGCAAAATTACTGGCAATCGTCCTTAACGGTGGCAGAGATTGTACAGGCCGTGAATCTGGAGCGAAGCTATTTATTTCGCAGATTCAAAGAAGCCACAGGTCAATCGGTGTCCGCGTATATCACGGCATGCCGCATCCGGCGTGCCCGCGAGCTGCTGAAGTCATCCCAATTGTCCATTCAATCCATAGCATATTCGGTGGGATATAATGATCCGCTTTATTTTTCCAGAGTATTCAAAAAAGCAACATCACATACGCCATCAGCCTACATGATGTTGCACCAGAAACAAGCAAAACATTAGGCTAAGATAGCTTCGGATCAGTACGCGAGTGAGTCGGTACGACGCTAAAAGCAATTGAAGGGTTATTCTGTCATCGGAGTGGACTGTGTAAAATCTTCAGTTCAGCTTATATAGTCAGACAGATTACAGATCGGGATTAGCGAAAAAGAGCACAATTTCCGGACTCGCGGAAGTATCGAATCAGCTTTTCAATCGGCTCCCGCCCGCAATTCAACTTCACCCCAAGACAATCAATGCAGACATATTGCTGGGCTGTTAACGAGACTAATTTCAGATAGATGCCGACATCGTCGGAAGTGAGCGGAACCTGACAGGTGGTGCACAGCCGGCTTTGCACCATTTATTTCACCAGCTTGGCCCGTACGATCAGACAATCATGAGCCGCCACTACGGGCGCATAACGTTCGCGGAATACACCCAGCTCCTTATGCTCCCAGCAGTCATAGAGGGACAGAGAGTAACCTGATGCGTAAGGCAGTCCCATATCCCAGAATTGCAGGGAGAGTTCGCGCTGGCTGTCGCTCAGATTGAAGAAACCAATCGCCAGATCACCGCCCGTAAGCACCTTCACCAGCATGAATACATCATCGGTATGGAACCATTGCGGCTCAGGTTTGATGCGGTAAGCCCCGCGTGCCTCTGCATCCTGATTGATCGCAAGCAGATCGGTGTTTAGCAAAATGTCCTTGGTGACCTGATTGGCTTTGCGCACATCACATCCGATCATGAGGGGTGAACCCATCATCGACCAGAGCGAGAAATGGGTTTTGTATTCCATATCGTTGCAGCCGCCGATGCTGCCGATAAAGTCATTGTTACTGCCGCCATACATACCTACGATAAGCATATCCATGTCGTTGTGGCAGAACGAACCCGTGTAGCTTTGTTTTCCTAGCTGTGAAAGGGCCAGTTCTTTGACCGAATTCCAGTTGTCGCGGATATCTCCGGTGGAACGGTACATATGTGCACCCGATTCACGAATCCATTCATAGACATTGTCCTCTCCCCAGTTGCAGGCGGAGAAAAGAATATCACGGCCGCAGTTTTTGAGCGCAAGACTCATGCGTTTGTAGAGTAGCTCACCAGATATATGACGTGGCTTGAAGCAGTAGTCATATTTTAAATAATCCACGCCCCACTCGGCGAATAACGCCGCATCCTGAAACTCATGCTCGAAGCTGCCTGGATAACCGGCACACGTATGGGTACCGACACAGGAGTACATGCCAAACTTCAGGCCTTTGTCGTGGATATAATCTGCAAGCGCCTTCATTCCACTCGGGAATTTGGCAGGGTCAACGACCAAGTTTCCTTCCGCATCCCGCTCCTTCAAGCTCCAGCAATCGTCAATGACAATATACTCGTATCCGGCATCCCGATATCCCTCCGATACAAAGACATCGGCAACATCCCGAATCAACTGCTCATTGATATCCCACGTAAACGTATTCCATGAATTCCAGCCTAACGCAGGGGCAAATCCCATTAATGCATTTGTGTTAGCGCTCATGATTTGGCTCGCTTCCTTCCTCGTCCTGTTTTTTGAAAATAACGTAATTTCATCTTTTCCGTGCTTTAAATAGGGGGATTAATGATCATAAATAACTATCATGAACTTAACGGATTAAGGGCGTTTTAACCATAGCTTCACGTTGCTTGGACATGGACATATGTTGTTTAGGTTAATCAATTGAAAGGAAGTGAGCTGGGAATCAATGGTGCTGTACCAATTGAAATATCAAATCACCATGTTATAATAAGGGCAGAAAGAGCCGTGCGCTAACACGACTCTCCATGCAATAGCCGCTTTTAAGGGCGGTGGGCTTTCAAGCAGAGGTACGAATCAATTGGTAGACCGCATCCTTAGCTGGGGGGGCGGTCTACTTGTCTTTATTGGACAGTAGTGCTGTAATAAGCAAACCAAAGGTAAGCATCAGCATCAAGGATTCAAATACTGTCACAAGGCATCACCGAGTTGAACCGCTAACAAGCAAATACAGTTTAAGTATGAACCGTCTAAAAAACGCGCCTATAAAGGTGTGTTTTTTGCTGTTTTACAGCGCTATGTCCTGTACAAAACCTCTAACATTAAACCTCCTTCTGGCGAAGCTTTTTTTTATCGTTTATACTTGTAAAGCCAATTTACTTGAGGAGTTGTCTAACGAATCATGAATAAAAAAGAAGTCGCGCACATTCGCAAACAATTCAAGCTGGATCACGACCTGCTGAATATTTACGACATCCTGAATGTCTATATTACGAGAGAGACCAATGAAGTCTATCACTGGGAACGCCACCCGTTTGAACTGGTGGATCGGGAGAAACAAGAGTTATACATGGGCAATTTCAAAAAATTGCTTACAGGTGAACTCGATCAGAAACTGTTCGAACTGAAATTCCAGGAAGAAGCGGAGGAGCCGGCACAGGTCATGCTTCACCAAGCGCTGGTTACGGGTGACCCGGATGAGTGGCAGGATCTTATGCTCACACTCGTGGAGCGTATGATGGCCGATGCCAAATATGAACGGGATATGGTCGTTACGTTTATCAAAGGGCAGTATTATCTGCCAACCCAAGCGAGGAATGAAGCAACGGAGGAAAGCGAGAAAAATGAGGTGTTCGCTCATCCCTTCATCCTGTGCAGCATGAATTCCACGGAGAAACAGCGGAAGACGATGCTGTTTGATTATGTGGAAAGGGAATTTAAATATAACATCATCGTTGATCCGATCATCAAATTGAGTACGCCTGAGCAGGGATTCCTGTATCCAAGCGTGACGGACAACTATTCGGATGTAAACCGTGTGCTGTACTGCACCGGTAAATCCAATTTCCCGGATCCTCATTTTGTAGAAAATGTGCTTAATGGTGAGCGCTCTGTAACGGCACTGGAGGAGCGGGCGATATTCGAAGATATCGTCAAAGAGATAACGGGTGAGCAGATGGATGCCACCACGCTGGCCCATGTGTATGAAGAGATTAACCGGGTCATTGAAGTGAACGAGGAATCACATGAGGAAGAGCCGCCTAAACTGGATTACAAAGATGTGGAACGTCTGCTTACGGCGAGCGGCGTGGAAGAACTGACCACCGAGAAGGTGGAGCGTGCTTTTGAGACGATCGTAGACAATAAAAACTATGAGCTTAAGGCAAACAGTGTGATGCCGAAGTACACTTCCAAATCCATCAAGATTGATACCAAGGTGGCTACCATCTCCATCAGTCCGCAGGATCTCAAATATGTGAGACAAGTCAATTATCAAGGAAGACGTTGTATCATGATCGAAGTGGATGAAGATGCGGTAATTGAGGGATTCACGCTTGCAACGGAGAATCTGTAAAAGTAATTTAAAATTATACGGAGCAGAGGATTAAATGAAACAAAACTAAACGTTCAAAAAGCCCGGAAGTCATGAATGACTTTCGGGCTTTTTGATGCACATTACACCCAGCCGGTAAATGCCAGAATGGATGCTTTGGCAGATTGGGCTTCCATATGAGCTCCTGTCCGCCATGCTTTCGGTGACTCGCCTATTAATCTGGCGAAGCAGCGGTTGAAGCTGGAGATGGATCTGAAACCGACCTGCTCGGAGATCGATAGCACGGAGGCATCGGTACTTTTTAATCGTTTGCAGGCCTCTTCTACACGTGTGCTGTTCAGGAAATCAAGCGGTGTCGTGCCCATAATCTCTTGAAATTTACGGCGAAAATGGGTGGTGCTCAGATGACACAGCTCTGCAAGCTCGTCAATCGTCACCGGCATCATATAACTTCTCGTGATAAACTCCAGGGCCGGAGATATAACAAGATCATGCTGACGGTTCTGAAGCTCCGTTTCTTGTGGTTGTTCCAACTGATTTGGATCTCGGCTGTGGATGTTCTCATCGCTCGATTGAATACGCAGCAATTCGATATACAGCGACATTAACAACCCGTATGCACTTTCCCGGTAGAAAGGGGACTGACGCTGAATTTCTTCCACAATCGATATTGCCAGCGTATATACCTTTGGATATTGATCTTTATGTAACACACAACGGCTTGCTTGAATTGCGCGCAGATTCGGTTCCATGGTAGTCTGCGGCATTTTTAATGAATGTTGAAACAGCTCTTCCGGTGAAAAAAAGAGATAAGCCCACCTGCTTGCCGTATTAGGTGAACTATAGGTGGTATGGGGCAGATAACGAGGCAGAAATGTGACGTCTCCGGCTCGGAAAGGAACACGTTCTCCTTTAATCTCCATCACACCTCCATCCGAATAACAGATGCCGATCTCCATATGGTTATGGAAATGCAGATGTTTACTCTTGATATCAGAGATTTTCCAGCGCTCCCCGCTGAGCAGTAGAACAGGAAAATCAATGGGCAAGCTATAGTGACGGTATTCAATGACAGGTTTCTTCGGTTTGGGCATGTTCGGCTGCTCCCATTCGTCGGATTATAAATGATCGAAATTGCGCAGTTTTGTTGCGAATATGCTTAGATGCAAACTATTTTACTGCGTACAATGAAATAAGTAAAGCGTTTACATCACAGGGCGGTCACTTCTTGTACTCAATTAGAGAAGTGTGCGTATGAGAGGGGAAGTTCAATGCTGCAAGTGAAATACGACCGTGAACTTATTTTAAAGGTGATTCAGAACGTAACAAGCAAAACACTGGATATGGATCTGACTTGGGATTGGCCATGCGGCGTAGCCTATTACGGGGTATCGCGAGCCTATCAGACGACAGGGGATCAAGAGATCCTGGACAGGCTGGTGAAGTGGACGGATGAATATATAGAGCTCGGCTTGCCTAGCTGGACGGTGAATACATGTGCGATGGGGCATGTGCTGATCACGTTATACGAAGAGACCGGGGATCAGAAGTATTGGGATATCGTGATGAGCAAGGTGGACTATCTGCAAAATCATGCGCTCCGCTTTGGCGACCGCGTGCTGCAGCACACGGTGTCGACATCGAATGATTTTCCCGAACAAGCTTGGGCAGATACGCTGTTTATGGCTGCTTTTTTCCTGCTCCGGGTGGGCAGCAAGCTGCAAGACGAAGCAATGATTCAGGATGCCCTGAATCAGTATTACTGGCATATCAAATACCTCCAAGATCCTGGCACAGGCTTGTGGTACCACGGTTATAACAACGTAAACAAGGACCGAATGTCCGGATTTTACTGGGGACGGGCGAATGCGTGGGGCGCTTACACCATGTCACAAGTGAAACCGCAGCTTAAAGAGTGGTACTTGTATCCACAATGTATGGACGTAGAGTGTTCCTTGCGCGATCAGCTTGCGGCTCTCAAGTTGCTGCAGACGGAAAACGGCTTGTGGCGTACCGTGCTGGATGATCCGGAATCGTATGAGGAAGTTTCCGCGTCGTGCGGTATTGCCGCAGCTATGATCAATAACGGGAACCCGCTGCATACGAAATATGTGCAGAAGGCGCTGCAAGGCGTTTTGAGCCATATCAGTGAAGACGGGCGTGTGTTAGGAGTATCCGGTGGAACGGCTGTAATGAAGGATCGCGATGGGTACCGCAACATTCCGAAGGATTGGAGCCAAGGTTGGGGACAAGGACTGGCACTCGCATTTCTGTCAGACATGTTGAGATAAGGGGGAGGAAACCGAATTGCCGAAAACAACCAAAGGCTCGTTCACTTTACCGGGAGAATCGGGTTACGAAGCGTTAACGCTGGAACTGGCCAAACGGTGGGGAGCGGATGTCATCCGTGACAGTGACGGGACCAAGTTGTCGGATGAGATCATTCAGGCAGGTTACGGCATTTATTCGACCATCTGCATCATCCGGGATCATAATGAGTGGGCATCGAGGAATTCCGATAAGCTGCAGCAATGTTTTCTGGTTACCCAGCCCAAGGTGGCTGTGCAGGATTATATCTCCATCTATCTGATGGAGGACTTTTTTGCCGAACAGTTCAGAGTGAACGATTCGAAGGAAGCGCTGAAGTATTGGCAGGTGTACGATCGTACGACCGGACAGGAAGTGCCGAGAAGCCAGTGGAATTACGAAAGGGAAGCCGGAAACGTGGTCATTACCGGCATTACGTCTTGGCATAAATACACGGTAAGTTTCATGGTTTATCGCATATGGGAAGAGATCTCCATGTATAACCATACGACCAACCACTGGGATAAGGAGCACCTAATGCAGATCGACCCAATCTATGCGGACACGCAGGCCTATCTGCTGGATTGGATGGAAAAGTGGTGCGTTGCTCACCCGGAAACAACGGTTGTTCGATTTACGTCGCTTTTCTATAATTTTGCCTGGATCTGGGGCAGTGATGAGCGGAACCGCCATTTGTTCTCGGACTGGGGCTCCTATGATTTCACGGTGAGTTCAAGAGGGCTCGATTTATTTGCTGAAAAATATGGCTATGCACTCACAGCAGAGGACTTTGTAAATGGCGGGAAATACCAGGTCAGCCATATGCCTGCGGGGCAGCGTAAGCTGGACTGGATGGCGTTTATCAATGATTTTGTCATTGATTTTGGCCAAAAACTGATTGATATCGTGCATCAGCATGGCAAGCTGGCCTATGTATTTTACGATGATAGCTGGGTCGGCATGGAGCCTTACAATGACCGCTTTGAAGAGTTTGGCTTCGATGGCATGATCAAATGTGTGTTCTCTGGCTATGAGGCCAGAATGTGTTCAGGCGTCAAGGCTGAAACACATGAAATTCGCTTGCATCCTTATCTATTCCCTGTCGGGTTAGGTGGATTACCTACCTTCAAGGAGGGAGGGAACCCAACGCTTGATGCCAAAAACTACTGGATTAACATCCGGCGCGCATTGTTGCGCGAGAAAATCGACCGGATTGGCCTGGGTGGATACCTGCATTTGGTAGAGCCTTATCCTGATTTTGTGGAATATATCGAGAAGGTCGCGGATGAGTTCAGGGAGATCAAAGAGCTGCATCAGGCCGGTCAGCCGGTTCAGCTTCAGACCCGGGTAGCGGTGCTCCATAGCTGGGGCCGATTGAGATCGTGGACGTTGTCTGGACATTTCCATGAGACGTATATGCATGATTTGATTCAGGTAAATGAGGCGTTATCCGGGCTGCCGGTAGACGTAAGGTTTATCGATTTTGAAGATATTCGCCAGGGTGTGCTGAACGAGGTGGATGTGGTCATTAATGCGGGCAGGGCAGGTTCTGCATGGAGCGGCGGCGAGCATTGGCATGACACGGCATGTGTGGATCTGCTTACTCGTTGGGTACACGAAGGAGGTACGTTCATTGGCATCAACCAGCCGTCGGCGGTGGAGGGTTATGATACCTTTTTCCGGATGGCTCATGTGCTTGGGGTGGATGAGGATACAGGTGCGCGCGTGGTGCATGGAAAATGGGCCTATGATGTGCAGGATCGGCATGGGCTTATGCCGGAAGGTGCAACAGTGAGAGGTAAGCCGCAACTCTATCTAACCGATGGAACGGCTGAGGTAGTACAGGAAATAGAAGGCGAAATTGCGTTGTCTGTACATGCTTTTGGCAAAGGAAAGGGAATCTATCTGTCTTCGTTCGAATTCAGCTGGGCGAATGCAAGACTGCTGCTGAATCTGATCCGCTTTGCAGGTAACGAGCAGCATAATACGAAGTATATTACGGATAATGTGCTTACCGAATGTGCGTATTATCCCGAGAGTGGCAAGTTGGTTGTGATTAACAACAGTGATCAAGCACAGACGACGACGATTGACACGGAGCATGGGATGCAGACGTTGCATATTGCTCCATTTGATACAATGATTACCCGGATTGGAGCGCAGGCTTCGGTGTAACATCAGCTACTTTCCAGGTTGTACAGTTATCGGCGTTGCCGTGTAAATGAATCGTTCGACACAGTATAGCTCAAGGCTTGTAGCGCATACGCTGCAAAGCTTTGGGCTTTTTGCTATAACCGATGCAGCACTTTATTGCTGGATGTCATACGTTACATGTATGGGCATACGCCCTGATGTGCTAGACTGATAAAAAGTATTTCAAACTTGAAGCTATGTATAGCGCAAGTTGCTTTAAATTACGATGAGACGAAACGATTCATTTACACAGATGTCCTTGGCTTGTCCGTGTAAACTTAATCCTTCCAAAGGAGCTACTCACATGAATGTAAACGAGGTTATGCAAGAACTTGAGGCTTTGGGCAAGGAACGTACGAAAAAGATCTATCTGGCGAGTGGTGCGCATGAACCCTTGTTTGGTGTTGCTACAGGAGCCATGAAACCGATGGCGAAGCAAATCAAGAAAAATCAGCCGCTTGCTGAGCAATTGTATGCAACAGGCAACTATGATGCCATGTATTTTGCAGGTGTTATCGCTGATCCGAAAGTGATGAACCATGCCGATTTTGATCGCTGGATGGATGCGGCGTATTTCTACATGGTGTCTGATTATATTGTTGCTGTAACTTTAGCGGAGACGAATATTGCCCAAGAGGTCGCAGACACCTGGATTGCTAGCGGAGAAGAGCTGCGAATGTCCGGTGGATGGAGCTGTTACTGCTGGCTTTTGGGTAGCCGTAAAGATACCGAGTTTGAGGAAAGTAAACTTAGACAGATGCTGGAGCAGGTAGAACAAACGATTCACAGCGCGCCTGAACGGGCAAAAATAGCCATGAATCTATTTATCTATACGGTCGCCATGTCTTACGTTCCGTTGCATGAGCTAGCGGTGGAAACGGCCAAAAGGGTTGGTCCGCTTGAAGTAGGTCTGGGCAAGCCGAAAAGCAAGCAGATCAGTGCTTTCGACAATATTCAAAAAGCGCTGGATCGCAATCAGCTCGGTTTCAAACGTAAATATGTAAGATGTTAGTCCGAAACGTGTATTCCATTATCACTATGGCACGCAAAATTATTGAAAATAGCCATAATTTCAAGTATTTTATGGCTGTCTACATATCAAAATAATACTGAAAATCATATAAGAATCACATTTCCTGCAAAACTCATATTTTTATGATGTCTGAGAAATGCTTTGTGATTTTTTAACGTGAGTAAATATTTTGAGTGTGGTCTTTGCATCATCATGACCTACTCTTTCCATGATTCTCTTTAAATCCACCCCAGTTATAGTACTTTGAGAGTATCCTTTGTCAAAAAGTTCATTAAGCATATTTTGATGCACAGAATATTAAATGTGATTAGCCCCAGACTCGGATCGCTGTCTGGGGCTAATTTCCTATTCTTTATCTAGATGTTTTTTGTGTTTCTTTCTAATTATATCAATTGAAAAAATTACAATTGTTATAAGAATAGAATGAACAACAGGCTTAATGTAACTTGGGTCATTGTAGATAAAGTAAGCGAGTATAAAGTTTAATATAAAAGTAATTAAGTACCCAAAAATAGTATCATCTCATTTCAGAACCAAGGTTCAACTACACTAGACTTTCTTGCGTCGTGTTCAATGTTACCGCCAGTATGATTAGAATTAGCTGTAACTCTGATTTCTTTCAAAATTTCATAGTCTCCAATAAAATTACCATTTTCAGTAAAAAAACCTGGCCCTAATGCTCTGTAGTAGTATTTAATAGAAATAAATAAGTTCTCTTTGTTGGATGTAACGAAATAGTAAACCCCAAAGCCTCCAATTGCCGCAATACTTATTTTCCATGGATCAGGAATGAATTTCCCTTTAGCCCATTCAACGACGGCTGCTCCTAAAGCAGTTTTTGTTGCTGCTTGGAACTTTTCTGAAGTATAAATATCATAATTTTTCATATGTGTATATGGAGTTGGGTAAGTAGCAGCGAGGCTATTTTTGGACTCTGTTCTGAACTCTGTATTAAGTAATTTGTTTACAGTAGCAATAGCTTCAGGTGTAATTTCACTTAACTTAAGAGTACCATCTTGAATTTGATAGTCAATATTATTTTGTTCTAAAATATTGATTACTCGTTCATCAAGAACAGGAGAAACCTTCTCGTTGTTTTCTGCAGATGCTGCTAGGGGAACACTTGATACCAATAAACAAATTGTAAGAAAAACAGTGAAAATCCTTCTCATTTGAAAGCTCCTTTTAGTAGTTTAATGGTAGTATTGGAGTTGGCCAACTCAAATCTTCTCTCATTATACTTTTTTTGAAAAAAATGTATACACTCATTATGTAAAAAAATTGAAAATAAATTTTATTTTTTAAGGGTTTTGTGGTATCTACGAATAGTTTATGTAAACATAGGTGATTACGATTAGTTTATACTTTAAGGGGCACGCTGACATACATATGGAAAGACCGATCAATTAGCCGGTCTCTTTTCTTAGCTTTCCTTTGGAATCACAAGATAACAATTAACGACATTTTCACCCAAAACTGAATATTTGTGACGATAATTATCGGTGTTATACCAAAATGTGTACAACACACCTGAGAATTTGATATCAACAACAACTACTTTGATATAATCCTTTCATACCAAACAAGATTCGTATCTGTTTTGAGAAGATTGGATACGACTGAAAATCACATAAAAATTCACAATCTCTGCGGATGTGTACGAATGAAATTATTAAAATAAGACTGAAAAGGGGGTGTAATTATAGCCACACGAATGTTATAGACTTCAAATGAGACATTATCACCATGGCTCGTTATAATGGTGGTAATGGATGACACGGGTGGGGGAGACAACAGCGGACATGAAACGCAAGTTAAACTGTAAGCGCATTCAGATGCTGGATGATTGGAGTCTTAGAACGAAGTTATACATATTGTTTATTTTTTGTGTGCTGGTTCCGGTACTTGCAACGAATGCGGTATTTTATCAAAGCATCAAGGGACAGATTGAAGGCAAAGAGCAGAGCCGGATCAACGAAATGCAGCAACGGATTCGCTTTAATCTGCGGAATAGCTTGGACAACAGCTTGTACGTATCCAATTTTTTGTACACGGACGCCACGCTCAATCGGTTTATGGAGTCCAAATACAACAATCAGGAAGATTATTATTTTGCATACTATGATATGCTGAGCGGCAACAATCTGGTTCGTTATTATTACAGTTACCAGCAAGTGAATCAGGTGACGTTTTATGTGGACAACGATACGTTCGTAAATGGTGGCAACTTCATCAAGTTGAACGATGATATCCGCAAGAGTGAATGGTATCAAGCACTGATGAATACGGATGATCAGATGATGATCTATTCCTATTTTGACAAGCAACAGGCAGAGATGTCGCAGAGTCAGGGTGGTCGTAAGGTTAGCATTATTCGCAAGCTTGATTATTTCGGGAAACAGCAAGTAGAGAAAGTGTTAAAAGTAGACCTCGACTACGCCTTTATTAACAAGTCATTCAAGAATGAAGGAGCGGGCGCAAAAATATATATCGTTTCGAATGACCGGATTATTTTTTCCAATGATGCACAGATGAATCAGGCGCGGAAGCCGTTTCACCTGATGTCGAGTATGGCGAAGGATGCAGGGCAATCAGCGGAATTGATCCCGGTTGTATCGGAAAACTGGCAAATTATCGTGCGTGGAGAGAAACTCGATTTTCTGACGGAGATTGTGGATTCCAGATTTAATCTGATGCTGCTGATTATTCTTAATCTGTTGGTGCCGACACTGCTCATCTGGCTAATCTCCAGATCCCTCGTTCACAGAGTAGGCCGGATTGCCAAACATCTGGATCAGGTTAAACAGGAGCAATTCGAGGTCATTGCAGAACCCGCGGGCAAGGATGAGATCGGCAGCCTGACCCATAGCTATAACATGATGGTCATTAAGATCAGGAATCTGATCGAGATTGTGTTCAAAGGACAGGTCGAACGGCAGGCGTTAGAGCTTTCGAAGAAACAAGCTGAATTGAAGGCACTGCAGAGCCAGGTCAATCCACATTTTATGTTTAACACCCTTGAAACGATCCGCATGCGCAGTCTGATCAAGGATGAGCTTGAAACCTCTGACATTATTCAGAAGCTGGCGCTGCTGTTACGGCAAACGATTAATTGGGGCAACGATCTCGTTACCATTCAGGATGAGATTCGTTTTGTCGAGAGTTATCTGGTGATTCAGCAATACCGCTTTGGCGAGAAACTTCAATTCGTTATTAACGTTGAGGATGCAGACATTTGGGAAATCAAGATTCCCAAGCTGACCGTACTGACATTTGTAGAGAATGCTTGTATACATGGTATTGAGGGCAGTTTGAATGATGGTGTGGTGGAAGTAGAGTTCCAGAAAAAGAATGACCAATTGCACATCCTCATCCACGATACGGGGGTCGGTATGGAGGATGAAAAGCTGGCTATGCTTCGAAATATGCTACTTGATCCAAGTCTGGAGCGGCTTAGCGAGCTGAGCAGTATTGGGGTGATGAATGCATATATTCGGCTTCGGATGTATTTCGATGAACGTGTGCAAGTAAGCATTGACAGTGAAAGGTACAAGGGGACTACGATTCGCATACAGATTCCGCTTGTGCAAGCATCTCAGGGATAAGGAGCGAGGATATGATCAACGTGCTGATTGTGGACGATGAGCCATTTATTCGCCAAGGACTTCTTTTGCTGATTGATTGGAACGCGCTTGGATATCAGATTTGTGGACAGGCTTCGAACGGGCTGCAGGCGCTCGATTGTATCCGTACCATGAAGCCTGATCTCGTCATATCTGACATTAAAATGCCGGAAATGGATGGGATGCGGCTGGCCAAGATGGTATATGAAGAGTACGGTGACGAGATGAAAATGGTGCTGCTCAGCGGGTTCTATGAGTTCGAGTACGCCAAACAAGCAATCAAGTATCAGGTGAACGATTATATACTTAAACCAATTGTGAGGGACGAGCTGCTGCAAGTGCTGGAGGCATTCAAAGTCTCCTTTTTGGAGAGAACGGAAGAGAAGCGACATCAGGAAAAACAGGAACAGATTGTACTTACTCAGCATGTGCAATCTATTTTGCTTGGAACGGCGGATCAAGAGACCCTTGACCATGTGCGAGTCCATTATGGGGAAGCAACGAAATTGCGATGTTTGATGATTGAAACGGAGTCGGAGCGCGAACAGCAGCAGAACGATGGGAGTCTGCTCGTGGAAGCCCATATAAACCAGAATTACGCAGGACATGTCCTGAAATCCTTCACAGGGGAGAAAAACAGGTTGCTGCATATTGTAACCGACCTGTTGCTGAAGCGTGAGGCATTATCACTGGAACAATACGTCACGCGGATTTATAACGAGTTAGGCCGAATTCAGAGTGCAGCGATTGCAATCTATGCGGGGAAAGAGGTTAGCAGATTGGACGAACTCCATGAGTCCTACTACTCCTGCGGAAAGATCAAAAGTTTGCGTTTCTTTAGCGCATACGGGCCAATCTACTATTTTGAGCATATGGACACCAGTGTGTTTACCAATCAGCCCGCCGGGAGGGAGAAACAGCTATTCGACGGACTGATTCAAGCCATAGAGGAGCAACGAATTGAGGATGTGCGAGGTCATGCGCAGGCCATCTTTCAATTTTTTCTGGAGCAGCGTATCGAGCCGGGCATCGTGGGCATTCATCTTCATTATTTGGCTTACACGTTGCTGGGGCTGGTTAACAGTGATGAATCCGATCTGAATTCAGATGAGCAATGGATGCAGTCGACGTTTCTTCAGCAGAACTACGCCATGCTGTCCATGGAAGAGAATATCGAGAATCTGTGCGAGTTTTCGTATATATGTGCGGAGAAGCTGAAAGAGCGGCAGAAGTGGAACGCGATGGGGGTCTTGGCCCGAGTCGAGGCTTACATTCATGAGCACTATATGGAAAATATGAGCCTGAAATTGCTCGGAGAGCATTTTTACATGAACAGTGCGTATCTGGGCCAGATATTCAAAAAGCATTACGGCGTGAGTTTCAGTGATTACCTGAATCAGATTCGGATCGAAGAGGCCACCCGGCTGCTACGCAGAACGGATTACAGAGTGTATGAGATCGCAGCGATGGTGGGATATCGGGATTCGGATTATTTTATTAACCGCTTCGAAAAAATCAGGGGAGAGACACCGGCCCAATATCGGAAAAGGGCTCAAGCGATGCCTACCTCAGATTCGTCATCCTGCACTCCTTGAAAGGGGAGCAGGATTTTTTGCTTATCTGGAATTATTCGGATGGGGCCTATAGTTTGTCCCGTTGAGGAGAGCAGGCAACAATGATAATTTTAAATCAACCTTTGGAAAGCGCTTTCTAAAGAGTGTCTCTCAACATACTTCGCTGGAGGGGTCATGATGAAAAAGGATGTCAGAAAAAGATTAAGGCAGCTCGTTCTACTCACGTTGATGTTTACGGTGGTGCTCGCCGGTTGTACACCAGGGGCATCCAAATCGGAGGAGAAGACGGCAGACGGCAAAGAACTGAAGCAGTTTTCCGCATTTTTTGCTGTACCAGGCAAGCTCGCACCTGATGATAACCGGGTGATGAAGGCTATTGAGGAAAAGACAGGCGTGCGGGTCACGATGGATTGGCTCACAGGCCAGACCGCCAAAGAACGAATTGGAGTAATGATTGCAGGCGGCGAGTATCCGGATTTCATTGATGGCAGTGATGGTACACAGCAATTAGTATCTGCCGGTGCGCTTGTGCCACTTGAAGACTACATCGATAAATACCCAAATATTAAAAACTATCTCGGTGACAACTGGAAGAAAATGAAGAATTCAACGGATGGTCATATCTACTTCATTCCGCAATTCGGAAATTTACAAGGCGAGTCCATGAAAGTATCCCATGATGGGGAAGCGTTCTGGATTCAAAAAGCAGTGCTGGAATGGGCTAACTATCCGACGATCAAAACATTGGATCAGTACTTTGACTTGATCGAAAAGTACAAAGCAGCGAATCCAACAATTAATGGTCAGCCAACGATTGGTTTTGAGATCATCTCTTACGACTGGCGTTACTTCGCTCTGGAGAATCCACCGTTGTTCCTGGCCGGTTATCCGAATGAAGGAGCCGCAATTGTTGACAAGGCTACGTTAACAGCGAAAAACTACAATACGATTCCGGAAGCCAAGGCTTATTTTAAAAAAATCAATGAGGTCTACAACAAAGGGCTTGTTGACAATGAGACGTTCACAGCGAATTACGATCAGTACATTTCCAAAATTTCAACGGGACGCGTACTGGGCATGGTCGATCAGGGATGGCAGTTCCTTGACGCAGAGGCTTCTCTCGTTAAACAAAAGCTGTATGAAAGAACCTACGTCCCACTGTCCATTACGTTGTCCGAAGATGTAAAAGGACGTTATCAGCATAAGCCGATTCTGAACGTCAACGGTGGACTTGCGATCACGAAGAGCTGTAAAGATGTTGAAGGAGCGCTTCAATACATTAACGATCTGCTTGATCCGGAGACAGAAGTGCTGAGAACGTGGGGACAAAAAGATGTGGATTATCAGGTGGATGACAAAGGTGTATTCTCCCGTAACGAGGAGCAACGCGCCAATTCGAAAGATCCGGACTGGGTACTCGCAAACACTGGAAGCCCGCTGGTATATTTCCCTCACCATGAAGGCATGACAGCAGACGGTAAAAATGCGATGGATCCGAAAGAACAGCCGGAGGAATACCTGGCTACACTGAATGACATTGATAAAAAAGTGCTCAAGGCTTACGGATACACCAAATTCACGGATTTCCTGGAGCCAGCGGAAGAGAACGAACCATGGTTCCCGATCTATACGTTCAATTTCGAACCGAATAAACCAGAGACCATTGCCAGACAGAAGATGGACGATGTGAAACGCAAATGGTTGCCTAAAGTGATCATGACCTCACCAGCTGAGTTCGAACAGGCATGGGAGGAGTATCAATCCACACTCAAAGAAAGTGCAGATATCAAAGCGTATGAGGATGCGCTTACGGAAGAGGTTCGCAGACGTGTAGAGCTGTGGGGTTAAACAGGTAAAACAGATGCAAGTAGTAAGACAGGTTATACGATAAGCAGCAAGAAAAGCAATACCAGTAATTAATAGCTAGGTTTAAGGCAGATAGGCTATGGGATACCCTGTAGCCTTTCTTAATCCACACATAAACATGTACCCATTGGACAGGAATGGATTCGAATCATCCGCAGCGGATGATATAGATAAAACTCGTAATCAAGGAGAGAGAAAAGCATGGCTAAAAAGGAGTTGCAGCCTTCGGTAAATACCAGTCATATCCCATCAGGGAAAAGCTGGCTCGGGTATAACTTGTCCAGAATGAAAAGTCAGCGCCAATTGATGTGGATGTCATTCCCCTTCATTGCGTTTATTGCTATTTTTGCATATGGGCCTCTATGGGGCTGGCTTATGGCTTTTCAGAACTACAGACCGGGCATTGGTTTTATGGAGCAGGATTGGGCGGGGCTGGATCATTTTCGAACGTTATTTACAGACCCGACTTTCTTACGTGTCATTCGCAATACACTGGCGATGAGCCTGATCAGTCTGTTTCTGGGATTTGTGGGTTCAATCGGTCTGGCGCTCTTGCTCAACGAACTACGGCTGGTTTTGTTTAAACGTGTCGTACAGACCGTTTCTTACCTACCACACTTTCTGTCGTGGATCATCGTGACAGGTATCGTTGCGAATGTACTATCAACGGAAAACGGGATTGTGAATGTGCTGATGACCAAGCTGGGGCTGATCGATGCACCGATCAATTTTTTTGCCGAACCCAAATATTTCTGGGGCATCGTAGGTTTGTCTAGCATGTGGAAGGAGATCGGTTGGGGTACGATTATTTATCTGGCTTCCATGGCGTCGATTAATCCCAGTTTGTACGAGGCAGCATCCATCGATGGAGCAGGCCGTTTCCGCAAAATGTGGAATGTCACACTGCCGAGCATCAAACCAACCATCATTATCCTGCTGATTATCAACGTGGGTAACGTACTGAATGCAGGTTTTGAGATTCAATATTTGCTGGGGAACGGACTGGTGCAGGATGTATCCGAGACGATTGATATTTTTGTCCTGAAATACGGGATTAATCTCGGAAACTACTCACTTGCCACCGCGGCAGGCATCTTCAAAAGTGTGGTCAGTCTGGTGCTCATCTTTATCGCCAACGGGATTGCCAAATCTCTTGGGGAAGAGCGGTTGATATGATAAGGGGGCAGCGCTGTGAATCGAATTAGCGGAAAACGAAGCCTGGGTGACTCAATTTTCTCGATCACCAATGGCATATTTATGTTGCTTGTTATGGTTGTTACGTTATATCCTTTTTTAAACACCATTGCCGTATCTTTCAATAACGGTCTGGATACGATTCGCGGGGGAATCTATCTCTGGCCGAGAGAGTGGACGCTGCAAAACTATGTTTCCGTGTTCCAAAATCCACATCTGACCCAAGCGGCATTTATTTCAGTTGCCAGAACGGTCATTGGAACCGTGGTACAGCTCTTCTGTACAGCCATGCTGGCTTATGTACTGAGCCGTAAGGAATACATGTTTAACAAATTCGTCACTACACTCTTTGTGATCACAATGTATTTCAGCGGAGGTTTAATCCCCGGATATATGTTGATCAAACAAGTGGGATTGCTGAACAGTTTCTGGGTTTATATCATTCCCGGTCTGATCGGTGTATTCAATATGATCGTCATCCGTACCTACATTCAGGGGTTATCCGAGGGACTGATTGAATCGGCAAAAATGGATGGTGCAGGAGATTTCCGCATCTTTATGCGTATTGTGCTTCCGCTCTCTAAACCGGTGCTGGCTACGGTGGCTCTCTTTATTGCTGTAGGTCAGTGGAACTCCTGGTTTGACTCCATGCTCTATACGGCAGGTAACCGCAATTTGACCACCCTGCAATATGAACTGATGAAGCTGTTATCCTCGGCAACGTCACAAGGGGGAACGGTCAATGTGGATCAATACAAAAATGTGACCAATATGGTCACCCCCGTGTCCATTCGGGCAGCCATCACCATTGTGACGGCCATGCCCATCGTTGTGCTTTATCCATTCTTGCAAAAATACTTTGTCACTGGACTCACCATTGGAGGGGTAAAAGAATGAACAATGTTAATCAAGGCGAGCAATGCACGTTTAATAATCCGATTATGCCCGGGTTTTATCCAGATCCGTCTGTCTGCCGGGTAGGGGAAGACTTTTATCTGGTCACATCTACGTTTGCCTATTTTCCTGGCGTTCCGATCTTTCACAGCCGTGATCTGGTTCATTGGAAACAGATCGGCAATGTGCTGGATCGTGAGTCTCAGCTTAATCTGGAGGGCGCAGGGCATTCGCAAGGGATTTTTGCACCGACGCTTCGGTATCACGATGGGCTCTTTTATATGATTACAACGAATGTATCTCATGGTGGCAACTTTGTTGTAACCGCTACCGATCCGGCTGGGCCATGGTCTGATCCTTATTTTATTGAAGGTGCGGAAGGTATCGATCCAACGATATTCTTCGATGAAGACGGGAAGGCGTATTACTTGGGAACACGTCCTTGTTCTGAAGGTGTGCGTTACAACGGAAACTGGGAAGTGTGGCTTCGTGAACTGGATTTGGGCAGCATGAAGCTGGTCGGAGACAGCTATGTTCTGTGGCGTGGGGCGATGGTAGATGTGATTTGGCCAGAAGGACCGCATTTGTATAAAATCGGCGAGTATTATTACCTGATGATTGCAGAAGGTGGCACAGGTCTGAACCATGCGGTTACGATTGCACGCAGCAGCAGTTTGACCGGCGGTTATGTCGGGAATCCGAATAATCCGATTATTACCCATCGTCACATGGGCAAGCATTATCCAGTCATTAATGTAGGACATGCGGATCTGGTACAAGCTCCTAATGGTGAATGGTTCATGGTGATGCTGGCTTCCAGACCTTATGGTGGTGCGTTCAGTAATCTTGGCCGGGAGACATTTATTGCTTCGGTGGAATGGGAAGATGGCTGGCCAGTCGTCAATCGGGGGCTGGGTAAGCTGGAGGAGCAAGGTGTGCTGAATCTGCCAGCAGCGCCAGTGGCACCGGATTTGCGCTGTGAAAACTTTGACAATGATGAATTGGGCTTGCAGTGGATGTTCCTGCGTAATCCTCAGGCGGATTTGTATTCCTTGACTGAACGTAAAGGTTATCTGCGCTTGAAGCTGAAACCGCAAACATTGAAGGAACTCGAGAACTCCAGCTTTGTCTGTGTACGTCAGAGACATATGAATTATGTAGCAGCAACGGCGATGGAATTTATGCCGCAGCATGAGCATGAGACGGCAGGTCTGGTGGTTATACAGAATGACCAGTATCATGTGCGAATTGAACGTGCACTTGAAGGAGAACAACAGCTACTGCGTGTCATGACATGGTTTGGTGGTGAGGAGTCACGGGTTGCTCAAGTTAAGTTAGATGGGGATATTCCGCGTGTGTACATCAAGATGGCTGCACTTGGACAGCGACTTAGCTTTTATTACAGTACTGATGGCAGTGAGTATCATCTGGTTGCAGACCGAGTGGATACGACCAGCTTGAGCACGGAAGTAGCTGATGGTTTTGTTGGTTGCTGTATCGGCATGTTTAGCAGCGGCAATGGCAATTCGTCCGATCAGGTAGCCGACTTTGACTGGTTCGAATATGGCTCGTATTAATGTGTGAGGATTAACAAAATATCAACACAAGAAAGCTCAATCCAGCAGCAGATGCGCAAAGGATTGAGCTTTTTTATGTTCGTTATGAAGATCATACGAATGATGAATATCAGGCACCCTCGCAGGTATTGGCCCGATTTACGTCTAAAATTTCGTTCACGTCATGTGCTTCGAATTGGTCAAGCAGGGCGTCCAAGCCATATTCTAGCTTGTGCTCAAGCTCCTCCATGTAAATGGGAAGAATTGCGTAGAAGTGCACAGTCTGTCCATCTTCCATGTCGAGTGTCAGGAAATCCTCATCGACCTCAAGCGGAGGCAGCACAATAAAGGCACACATGTCTGTTTTATTGGAAAGTGGCTTTGCCGGATCACCATTCGGCACCGTATGCCCCCAGCTTAGCCATGTATCATAGTCATGCGGCAGGCGAGCCATCGTTTTCAACCAACGGATCGGCCAGTAGTTATCCGATTCCTTCAGTTCCTCCTCTAATAGAGGCCAATCCGGTGGCAGACAAATCATCAGTTCTGCATACTTATAATCCTCTGCATCTTCAGGCGTGTTCATCGGCAAGGCACTCATGCCTGTGGTATACAACGTATAATAATTACGTTCTGGTGTTGGACGAATGATATGGACATCGATATGAACTTTATCTGACACCAGCTCATGGAACACAGATTCGGCTTCGCCGAGATATGTATCCGCGTGGTGCTCTATTCGCTCCAGCCATTCGTCTTTTGCGTAAGAAGTGGACTGCCACTCACGATTCGTATCCTTATGACGAAGGATAGGGACACCGGAGGGTGAATATTCGGATGATTTGGACATGCATACCGCTCCCTTACACCGTATAATGTACTTGCTTTTTCATCATATCATATCATGTGAATGGAAGCCTGAACCCCGTTCTATGGTATGATATGAGCATGTTGATGAGTTCGATTGAAGGAGCAAAGGGTATGAATCAGAGCGTGCAGCAGTTCAAAGCCGATTTCTTCAAAGCGCTGGCACATCCGATGCGCATTCGCATTTTGGAGTTGCTGAGTGAAGGTGACAAAAGCGTCAATGAACTGCAGAGTATTCTTGGATTGGAAGGTTCTGCGGTATCCCAGCAGCTGGCTGTTCTACGTAGCAAAAATGTAGTACAGGGAATTAAAGAAGGTACAACCGTCACCTACTCACTGCGTGACCCGCTGATTAAAGATCTACTAGGGGTTGCCAAACAAATTTTTGACAACCACCTGGTCGATGCGATTTCGATGCTGGAGGATATACGCAAAGACAGCTGACACAGGAAACGAGAGCAACCATGCGTTTGTACGGGGCTCTCGTTTTTTTGGTTTCATTTTATACGAGCACAATCCGCCAGAATTGTGATATTTGCGATTGACACAGCATATATCAGGGAGTAGTGTTCACTTTATATTCAAATATTCAAATATATGAAGAAAAGAAGGTTATGGAGCATGAAAGGCATCGGGAGATATGCGGGTTATCGATTGGCTGATTTTCGCAAGGATCTGGTATCGGGGCTGATTGTAGGTATTATAGCGATTCCGCTTGGTATGGCTTTTGCCATCGCTTCAGGCGTTAAGCCGGAATATGGATTGTATACAACCATCATTGCGGGAATCTTGATTTCACTGTTAGGCGGTTCAAAATTTCAGATTGGTGGCCCAACGGGGGCATTTATCCCAATCCTTTTTGCCATTGTCATGCAGTATGGTTACGAAAATTTGCTGATTGCTGGCATGATGGCCGGACTGATGCTCATTGTGATGGGTGTGTTCAAGCTGGGGGCATTAATTAAATTCATTCCAAGACCCGTGACGATTGGTTTTACGGCGGGTATTGCCGTGCTGATCTTTAGTGGACAGATCGTGAATGTGCTGGGACTTACGGGAGTAACAAAACACGAGGACTTTTACTCCAATATGAAAGAGATCGGGATGCACATCAGTACGGTTAATATATACAGTTTGCTGACAGCGGGGGTGTGCCTGGCTGTTCTTCTGCTTGTACCGAAGTTTGCACCCAAAGTGCCTGCTTCGCTGCTGGGTCTGATATGCTCGACCGTTGTTGCAGCCGTCTTCTTCAAAGATCAGGTGGCTACAATTGGTTCATCCTTCGGAGAGATTCCGGGGACTTTACCTGGGTTTCATCTGCCTGAGATCACATGGGAACGTATCGTAAATTTACTGCAGCCTGCTTTTGTGATTGCTATGCTCGGTGGTATTGAATCGTTGTTGTCCGCGGTTGTCGCCGATGGCATGACGGGCAGTCGCCATAACAGCAACCGGGAACTGATCGGGCAAGGGGTTGCCAACCTTGTTACACCGCTGTTCGGTGGTATCCCGGCGACAGGAGCGATTGCTCGTACCGCAACAAATATTAAATCGGGTGCGGTATCTCCATTGTCAGGTGTTATTCATGGTGTTGTTGTTCTGCTTGTTTTGGTTCTGTTTGCACCGTATGCATCCCATATTCCGCTTGCCAGCATGGCGCCGGTTCTGATGTTGGTGGCCTGGAACATGAGTGAACGAAAATCCTTTGCTTACGTATTGCGAACCAGAACAGGGGATTCGCTTGTGTTGCTGCTGACCTTTCTTCTTACTGTATTTACGAGCCTGACGACTGCGGTGGAAGTGGGTTTGATTCTGGCGGTCATTCTGTTTGTGAAACGAATGAGCGAGATGCTGAAAGTGGCCAAAGTACTGCCCGATCCGGATCATAAACATGAGAAGGTTATGGCTCACATGGTACGGGAGGGACATGATTGTCCACAGATCAGCCTGTATACGATCGAAGGACCGTTATTTTTTGGTGCAGCGGATATGTTTGAAAAATCGGTTATGGATTCACTTCCGGAGCGTCCGGGCATGTTATTGCTGCGCATGGGGAAAGTTCCTTTTATCGATACAACAGGCGAGGCTAATCTGGCGAGTTTAATCAAGCATTTTGAACGTTCGGGCGGGATCGTACTGTTGTCGGGCCTTCAGGCGCAGCCGCTCGAAATGCTGAAACGAACGGGTTTGCTGGAACGGTTAGATTCGGCACATCGGTTTGAACATACGGGAGAAGCGATTACCTATGCACTAAGGCATCTGAACGAAGAGAAGTGTAAGGGATGCAAACATTTTGCGTTTCGGGAGTGTGCGGCTTTGTCCGGTTGTGGATTGGAATCTAAGCCTGAGCAGCAGCAAAAATGGAAGGTTGTGACCGCTAAAGCGGCTCCTTGAAAACCGTTCCAATAAATTCCTGAATGGTATATATTAATTATATTCATTACATATCAGACAGGAAGGAACTTGATTATGTTTAATCATGCAACAGCTTTGCGTTCGGTGCTCAGTCCGGCATATCTGGAGTGGGCATTACAGGAACGTTATGATATCGGAACGTGGGAAGAATGCAGGTTTTGGCTGCGAGGTTTAAATGATACTTACCGGGTACGCACAAGCACAGGAATTTATATATTGCGAATATATCGTACCGAGGTTGTGGAAGCGGATGTTCGTTATGAACTGGGTGTGTTGACCGCACTAAAAGAAGGTCTCGGTTCGAGTGCGCATACAAAGGTTGGAGGCTCTATCCCAACGAAAGATCAGACCGGGTATACGATGCTGGATGCGGCTGAAGGAAAGCGGGCAGCTGTGCTCTTTCACTATATTGAGGGAACAGAAAATAATCTGGAGGATGAGAATTCCTGCTACGCTTTTGGCCGATCTGCTGCTGAACTGCACCAGGCTATGGATCGAATGAAGTTGGAACAGGGGCGAGAACCGGCGTCAGAGTCGGACACGAAGTCGAAGCCGGAACGGAGTAGCGAAAGGTTCGAGCTGAATACGAAATTTCTCATCGATGAGCCTCTTGAACGAATTCTGCGTTACATTGGAGAGGATGGTGAGGAAGCAACATTTCTGCAAACGTTTGCTAACGTGTTAAAAGAAAAGATTTTTACCGTCTCCAGTACCGGGCTGGATTATGGTTTGTGTCATGGCGATATGCATGGAAACAACAATGTGTTTGAGCAGCAAGAACGCTTCATCCATTATGATTTCGAATGGGCTGCTCCGGGATGGCGTGCGTATGATCTGGCTCAAGTGAAGATTCGGAAACGGCAGTCGGGTGATTCGGAGAAGAAGCAGCAGTTATGGAATGCGTTGATGAAAGGATACAGATCCGTTCGGAACTTTACAGATGCAGATGAACAGGCGGTCGACCTGTTTATTATCGCTCGCAGGTTCTGGGTGATGGGTCTGGATGTGGCCTTTATTGATAGTGATATGGGCGCGCTGGATTACGGCGAGGATTGGCTGAATGACTTTATTGAGGAGTTTCGTGAGACGGGTATTGTGTAGTGAACTAATTCATATGAAATAAAAAGTAACTGTCCTTAAAAAACGATTATGCGGGTTTACTCGCATAATCGTTTTTTATTTACCTGTTGGTGCTTGATATGATCAATTATTATAGCGATATTCATTTTTGCGCTACCTATATCATCTACGATTGCGCGGAAGAGGCAGCGGTCGCTGCTGCTGCAGCGGCTGCTGCCGACATGGCGGCTTGCTGAGCGACGATAATGTTGGTAATCGTTGTGGACATGGAAGATGTGAGTATGTCATTCTGTAGACTCTCCACATGTTGAAGTGCAGTCAATGCAGATGAGAACAGCAGCAATTCCTGTTTGTTTATGGACCATGCCCCAAAACCATTTTTAGTTCTTAACCAGTCATATGTCTCAATAACCTGATCTACCAGCAAATCGATCTCTGCTGGCAATAGTGCGAATAGTGCGAGTGAAGGCAATGTGTACGTCTTATCCATCCGAAGATTCCTTGAACGGAAAGCCTCGCTTAAAGCCAGCAAACGTTCACTGACCTGAGACCCGCCATCCCCGATAACGAGAATGTGTGTTAAGGTCTGCACGCTGTTTTTTGCGGAAAAATGAGGTTTTAACTCCCGATAAAGCTGCTCCATATGCGCGATAGCGGTGTCCACTTCCAGATCCGAGAGGGCTAACATCGCTGTGAAAATATAGTCATCATGTCCCGTAAGGAAGGGATGCTCTTTTTTCATACGGTCATAGAATGATTTGGCACGTTCCACGGTATGCTGAAATTGATCAGGCGGCACTCGAGCAGCGATCTGATAGGCCGCCATCACCAGGTAATCGGAGTTGCGGAACTTGATTTCTTTCGTCAAATCATGGACTTGAATCGTATGTTGCAGTCTTGTAAGTTGATCCGTTGTCAGAGAAAGCATAGCTGCAAAATGAAAGGAAGAAGGGCCCCTAAATGCAGAGAAACGTTTGGTATGCTGCTTCATCAAGTCGTTGCTTTGCTGAATGGCTTCTGGATCTATACTTTTATTCTCCACTACATATAGCAACGCCGCCAAACGGCGCATGATGGGGTTCTGCCATTTGAATGGTTTCTTGAGAATCAGGGTGTTAGAAACGAATAATTCGGCTTTTTCCAGCAGTTTTGGTTGCATGTGCAACCCTCCTAATGATTAGTATGGTTAATTCAACATAAGGAATATTAAATGAATCAGCGCAATGCATCCCATGGGATAGATCAACGATCTGGAGAACCTATTTTTAAATTCGTTCTGAGGATGCTTTTCGAAAAAGAAGTGTAACACGGTATGTATGATAAAAAATACATCTAGTACCCAGAATGTTATGGTCTGATAGGAACTGAAAAGAAGTGAGAAGATGATCGTATACAGTGGAAGATGAATCCAGGTGAAATATGTATATGCTTTTTCTGCTTCCATATCTTTTAACACGATAAACAATTTCCATTCGGACCGTCGGATCGCATCCATTTCATGCAGTAGAAACAGGGAAAGGTTGAACAGAAATAAGATCAATAACAAGTTTGGCATCTTTATCCTCCTATTTTAATTTTCATGGATCGGCTGGTAAAGGGCATTAAAAATCATACGTGACTTCTACTGGAAAAGTTCCGGTAACATGAACAAAAGCGCTACTCATATCACAAAGAAATGATTGAAGATTTGAGCAATTTTTGACATATGTACCTGTGAGTGCTTACTTCCTCATAATCCATATTGTATTTCTGCTTCACATCTCGTACAATTTGATGAAGTAATTCTGCATTGCGTTAATGTGAGCAGATGGATGGAATGACAATTGGAAGCTGGATTTAAGAAAAGGGGAGAATCACTTGGAATCAAAAGGACTATCGAGAGGGCTGAAACCCCGCCATGTTGAGCTGATTGCGCTCGGCGGTACGATTGGCGTCGGGTTGTTCATGGGATCGGCAAGCACGATCAAATGGGCTGGGCCCTCTGTACTGCTGGCCTATTTACTGGCCGGGATCATTATCTTTTTTGTCATGCGTATTATGGGGGAGATGTTGATCCAGGAGCCGGTGACCGGTTCATTTGCGACATTTGCTCACAAATATATCAGCCCCCTCGCGGGATTCCTCACGGCCTGGAGTTACTGGTTCTTGTGGGTTACGGTGGGCATGGCCGAAGTTACGGCAATCGGGATTTATGTAGGATATTGGTTCCCGGATATCCCCCAGTGGATTCCAGCGCTGGTCGGGGTATTCATTATTGCGGCAGCCAATCTGGCAGCGGTCAAGTTCTATGGTGAATTCGAATTTTGGTTTGCGATGATTAAGGTGACCGCGATTGTGGCTATGATTATCATCGGAACAGGTCTTATTTTCTTCGGATGGGGCAATGGAGGGCAACCGATCGGTCTGTCTAATCTGATTAGTCATGGGGGCTTCTTCCCTGGAGGCATCAAAGGATTCCTCTTTGCGCTTTGTATTGTAACAGCAGCCTATCAGGGTGTGGAGATGGTTGGAATTACGGCTGGCGAAGCCGAAAATCCGAAACATACGCTGCGCAAAGCGATCAAAAATATTGTGTGGCGAATTCTCATTTTCTACGTAGGTGCAATATTTGTGATCGTCACATTGTATCCGTGGAACGAGGTAGGGGAGACGGGAAGTCCATTCGTGCTGACCTTTGCCAAAGTCGGCATTGTTGCAGCTGCGGGTATTATTAACTTCGTGGTGCTGACAGCGGCGATGTCAGGATGTAACAGTGGGATCTACAGCGCAGGACGCATGTTATACACGCTTGCCGAGAATGGGCAGGCACCTGCGTTTTTCAAAAAGTTATCCAAAGGCGGGGTTCCCCGCAACAGTATCGTGGTGACTATTTCCCTGCTTCTGATTGGGGTTGTGCTCAACTATCTGATGCCGGATTCGAAGCTGTTCCTTTACATCTACAGTGCAAGTGTACTCCCGGGAATGGTGCCTTGGTTCGCGCTGGCTTTCAGTCAATTCAGATTCAGAAAGCGCTGGGGGAAGGAACTCGCGGAGCATAATTTCAAGTCCAAGTGGTTCCCGATCAGCAATTACATCATCATTGTGTATCTGATTCTGGTCATTATCGGTATGGCCTTCAATCCGGATACACGTCTGCCGCTGATTGTGGGGGCGACGTTTATGGCGATTGTGGTGGTAGGATATTATGTATTTGGCACAGGTAGCCGGCAATCCGAAGTAAATGATCCCAAATAAACAATAATTACATCTGTAGTGTGATCCGTTATTACGTTTAACCAAATGATACAGTCGCCTGTGTGGCGACAATAAAGCACTCCTTGAACATATTGGGTGACCTGTGAAGAGTCCAATATGTGCGTGGAGTGTTTTTTTGCAGTTTAAATGACAGGCATCTCGGTTACAAAGGAAAGAGTGAACCTTTACACAAACGAAAATTCACAACACATAAATACCAACTGAGGAGGAATGAATTATGGCGACGCAAGATCAGCATTCGATTCAAGATCCAACGACACAATATCCGAAGGCAACGAAGGAGTGGAAACAGCAGCAGGATGAGCCAGGATTGCAGCGTGAGATGACTCCGGTTCCGGATTGTGGTGAAAAAAGTTATAAAGGCAGCGGCCGACTTATGGGACGTAAAGCGGTCGTTACCGGTGCGGATAGCGGAATTGGCCGTGCGGCGGCAATAGCCTATGCACGTGAAGGGGCAGACGTTGTACTCTCCTATCTACCAGAGGAAGAAGCGGATGCGAAGGAAGTTGTGCAGTTAATCGAGGAAGCAGGACGGAAAGCCATAGCCGTTCCCGGGGATCTGAGGGACGAGAAATACTGTGAGCAGTTAATCGAAACTGCGGTCAAAGAACTCGGCGGCATCGATATTTTAGCTAATGTAGCCGGGAAACAGCAGTTTGTCGAGCAGATTGAAGATCTAACGACAGAACAGTTTGATGCCACATTCAAAACAAATGTCTATTCCATGTTCTGGCTCAACAAAGCGGCAGTCAAACATATGAAAGCCGGCGGTTCGATCATCAATACTTCGTCGATTCAGGCGTATAAACCGTCTCCGATTTTGCTGGACTATGCGACTACGAAGGCTTCAATTAATACCTTTAGTAAAGCGCTCGCCCAACAGGTTGGCAGCAAAGGCATTCGTGTGAACGTTGTTGCGCCAGGGCCAGTCTGGACACCGCTTCAGATTGTTGGTGGGCAGCCCGTTGAGAAGTTGGCCGAATTCGGCAGCAATACTCCGCTTGGACGTGCAGGACAACCTGCCGAGATGGCTCCGGCGTACGTATTTCTGGCGAGCCAGGAATCCAGCTATGTGAGCGGAGAGACGTTAAATGCTAATGGTGGTACGGTTAGTCCATAATCCAGAGATCCACTTATGGCGAGCGTATCGTTATGGGCTTGTAACCCTCCATCAGGTTCATATAAAAAAGAGCAAAGCAAAGCAATGCGCTTTGCTTTGCTCTTTTTTATATGACGTTAGAACATGAACGGGTATATTCTTTAACCCGGTACCAATACGAATAGGCATTGGTAAAACCTAATTTTGAATATAGCCGCCGTGCGGGTGCGTTGTTTTCGACGACTTGCAGATAACTTGAAATAGCCCCATAGCGTTTTCCCCAGTGCAGCAGATGCAGGATCATCTGTTCCGCCAGGCCACGATTACGATAGGATGGATCTGTAATGATGTCATGCAGTCCAATGTATCCTCGCTCAACTACACCAAGCCCGCAGGCTGCCACAAGCCCATCCACAGACAGCGTGATGAATCCCGTTTTTGCGCGAACGTTGAAGAGCATCTGTGTCATCGTATCTTGAGAATCTTCGTGGACCGCGTTCAAACGGCAGAAATGTTCCAACCATTCGTCTGTTAGCTGCTCTTCAATGTGGACCTCCAAAAGCTCAGGCACTTTCAGATTCTCTAAATTGCGAAGCTGTACGAGGGTTCGATCCACGACGACATAACCTTTATCCTGCAAAAGCTGATCCAACTCTGCTGGCTGGACAAATGGTGTAATTTTGAAAATCGTATTTAACTGGTTGGACGTATAGATTCGCTCACATTCCATGATCTTTTCATACACATCCAGAGTAGAAGGATAGATCGCTTGAACGGAGTTGGCACGTTTCGTATATCCCCTGGCAAAACGCAGCACCCAGCCGTCATATAGAGAGGTGGATAAAGGTTGCCAGTGGTTGAGTGTTAGTTCTTCAATGTGACGATGGTTATCCTGTATTGCTTTCATTCTGTTCACCTCCCGGTAAGATACGTTAACGATGTAATGATTAATTAAATAATAATACATATAATTGAATAAAAATTCAATTAGGGCCATTCGTATGTCAAAGATCTGAATATTGGTATACAATCTCTAGACAGCGTGAAAAAAAACAATAACACTTCATCATAGATAAACAAGAACAATCACAGCTGTAAGCAAGCATCGACAAACAGCTCAATTTGTAGAAATGGAGTACCACAAACATGATTACCATTGAGATCCAGGGGCACATTGTTACATGTCATATCGAATTCGGCAAACGAAAAAAGGCGTCCATCACTATGGATCTTCCCTATATGGTCACCATTAAAGCACCAAACGGCACGAGTGAGGAAGTGATTCAGCAACTGGTTATGCAGCATGGAGCCGAGATTATACAAAAATCAGCCCGGATGCAGCAGGTGCTGGACGGTCCCCAGGCCAAGGAATACGAGAAAGAGGGCAAGGGATCATTCCTGCTCTTTGGAAAGGCTCACGCCCTGCAAGATTTAATCCCGGTAGAGGGATTTACCGAAGAGGAGCTGCGTGCGAATCTGAAAAAGTTTTATTTTGCCGAATGCAAACGCATGGTAGGTCAGCGCATTACACGTTATCAGCAGGAGCTGAAGGTGAAGCCGAAATCGATCGATATCGTGGAGTCTCCTACGAAATGGGGCAGTTGTAGCTGGGATAAAAAGCTGACGTTTAATTACCGCCTTGCCATGGCGCCACTGGAGGTCATTGATTACGTCATTATCCATGAGCTGTGCCATATTCATCATATGAATCATGACCGCTCGTTCTGGAGGCGTTTAGGTAGCATTATGCCGGATTACAAGGAAAAAGAAGATTATCTGATGCGTAATGGAAGGGCTATGACTTTATAGAGTCAATGTGAATAAAAATGCGCTATGTTGCTTGTTCAGACAAGTATGGCGGAAGGAGCGTAAGATGGATCAAAACATACAGTACTCGGAGCTAGTGAATGAATATATTGCAGCATTTCCAGTGGATGTGCAGTTGAAGTTACAGAGGTTAAGACAGATTATTCGTGAAGCGGCTCCGCTCGCTGAGGAAAAGATTAGTTACAAAATGCCTACCTATGCGCAGCATGGGAATCTGGTTCATTTTGCCGCATACACAAAACATATCGGGTTCTATCCCGCACCCAGCGGTATTCTGGCGTTCAAGGAACAGCTCTCCAGATTTAAGGGAGCAAAGGGCTCCGTGCAGTTTCCACTGGATGAGCCCTTGCCGGAGGAGCTGATTCGCCAGATTGTTGAATTCAGGGTAGAAGAAAATGTAGGGAATGCTCTGGAGAAAAAACGCAGCAAAAAAGAATAGATTGGAAATTCACAACCCTTCATTCCTTTCTATTAAATATCTACAACTATGTTTTCGCAAAAAAAACCGGATGAATTATCATCCGATGTCTCTTGTTTTAACATTTCTTAACTCTCTGTGTATTCGTTAACTGCCATTTTTCCTTCCTCTACACGAATAAAGTAGGAGTAATCTTCTTTTACATTCAAGTAAAGATTGAGGTGTTTGGTGTTTTGTTCATTTATCTTGACCGTCAGTTTGAAGCTTCCGTCTGCATCCAGCGTTACGTTTTCGGTCTGAATAGGCAGTACTTCTGGTGAAGGGCCATTGATATCAATTGGAATGGTGTGACCGGCATAGGCTTTAAACGTACCTCGCAAGGTCAAGGTGTGATCAACAGTATACTCGGCCTGAACAGTACCATCCGGGAGGTTACCCTTCTTCTCATTATGATCTACTTCAGTGACTTGTTCGGGTCTGCCCCAAGGTTCGAAGCCTTTGCCCTTTAAATTCCTCAGAAACACAACGGCTTCTGCCCGGGTGAATAATTCCTTGCCAGCATAACCTTCGACTGTAGCTGATGTTTTGCCAGAGGAGTAGCCCATATTCAGCAAATATTGAATGGCATCTTCATCTTTAATATAGTTTCTGCCGCCAAGGCTGGCGACAATAATAGCGACCTCTGTCCGATTGAGTGCATGCTTGCGCAGCTTGGGATTCCGAATACTGGCCTCGAGAGGCAGATTGAGTCTTGATGCATACGTATAGTAACGATCACTCCAGTTCGCACCTGGAGCATCGGTCTTATCCATATACCGCAGATATTTGGAGTGGGTATACATATTAAACAGCATGGAAAGAAACTCGGCTTCGCTTACCTGAGCATTGGGTCTGAAGGTGTCGTTTTCATACCCGGTAACCATATTTTGCTGAATAGCCCACAGAATATCATCTTTAGCCCAGTGAGTCTGAATATCTGTATAATGGAGCATTTTTTTGACTATGACCGTGACAACCGTTTCTTTTCCCGCAAAACGGATACGTAACTCGGTTTTACCGACCTGTGTCCCGACAATTTGACCATTCCGGATCGCGATCTTATCCGAAGATGCCGTGTAAGTCAGGTTAGAAAACGGAGTGTATGACTTTCCATCCCCAAGAATCGCTGTTACGGAGGGGATGTCTACAGTGTCTCCTACCCGCAAAGTTAGACTTGATTTTGCAGGTGTAATCTTGGTTAAAGTCGGATCCTGCCTGCCGTCTACATGGAAGAAACGTGTCGTATAGGAGATTTCAGCGGGAGAGCCGTCTTTCTTTTGCAGACCTGTGATATGTACTTGGAAGGTATCACCGTTTTTTAACAACTGCACATCATCAGGACGAAAAATAATAGCGCTGTTATCGCCGAAGTTGGATGTCTCGACATTAAAATAGGCTTGCTCAAACCAGCGTTTGTTTGAGGGGTCTACATTGTAATATTCCGAAGGGAATTCCGTATTCTCTTGCTGTTTAAATGTCCATTTCCGCTGATCAGAGGCCCGGATCATTTCAACTTGAATCTTTTCCAATTCAGGTTCTGCGAACACGTCCTTGTTTAATTGAACGGACCAGGCCTGCAGGGCACCGAAGGCTTCGATCGGGAAGGCACCTTGATTGGGGAAAAGACTGTAGTTATAAGGTGTAACCTGAGTTCTGCTTTGGTCAAAAACCTGCATGTTGCTATAATAACGAGTTAGCTCTTCCTCTTGATGAGCAGCCAGTCCGAATCCAATTCGCTGCAGCTTCGGGCTTAGTACCCAGCGCCGATGTCCCAACCGATCTATGTTCGACGCACCCGAATCATTCATGTAGCCCATGATGCTTCCGGCCAGTACATTGGATTTACCATTGCTGGTGAGATGCAAGTTAGATGAAGAAGCAGAGATATAGCCTTTATCAAAAAAATCCTTCGGCATATCTGCCGGTTGTTCAGGGTAATGGCTAAGCTGCCCACCGGTGGAGACAACAACAGACCCATGCTGAGCTTGCATATTTAATGCTGGGTCGAGTACAAGATCACCGGACATACCGGCAATATATCGATAGAAGTTGGCAGCGTTCAAACCCTGCTCGAGATATCTCTCATTAAGCGAGCCAGCAGAATAAGGGAAAACGGTGGAAGGTGTTTCGGTAAACATAGGGACCGTTTCATCAACCATCATCCATTGATTCCACTTTTGGTCGATTTCTTGCTGACTTCGCTCGGGGAGCAAGCTGTCGACCTGTTCTGCATGAGCGGTTTGTGTTCCGCCCAGGAGCAATAATAGGCCGGCGAGTGGCAGTGTAAGCAACGAACTGATTTTCATTTTTGTACCCATCATAATTCTTGTAAAACCCCTCTCATCTTCGGTACGCACCTGAAATATATGGTAATGTAACTTTATATATATCATCGTCTGTTTCGGTGATTTTGCTTAAGGTGAAATTTAGAACGGCACAAAAAAAGGACATAGGCTACCCTTAGACACAGGATAACGTATGTTCCTCTTGTATAACTTTCATCTTCAATTCGTTCAGCCCAGATTCAGATCGAAATCCGGCTGGCACATATAATCAATGGGGTACAGTTCATCCCGAGCCGAGATTAGCGCACGAAAGTGAAGATACAGATTGCCCGGTTGCTCTACAATCCCACCTGCACGAAAAGGAGACAGCTCAGCGACAACGAAGACATCCTCTGCGTTCGTACATCGGAAAATAACATTGTTCGGGTTAATGACTTCTTCCATGTAACTGTAAGTCATCACGTGAAAGGACTGTCCACGCCAGTTCGTCTGAATGACGCGATATGACTGCGTTCGGATCAAGTCCAAATAACGCTCCAACGGGAAAGTATGCTCCCACTGTGTGATATAACCTTTTTTATCTACATCAATGGTAAACTCCACGTCATAGCTCTCGTTAAACTCTTTCTGATATGTACCTTTCATCATTTTCATCGTATCAAAGTGTGATCCGAAGTCGGGATCAGTCACATAAGGGATCGCAATGAGTTCCGGATCAACATGTGCTGTAATTTGACTTGTTGTGGACGGGGACTGGTTATGCTTGGTTGGTCTCAGATCAATAGAACCGATCATACTTCCTGGAAAACCGGGACTGCAGCTTATTCGCATAGTCATCTCCTTTGAGGTGTAGTCCTTTATTTAGACGGAGATGCTGGAGGAAAGTTTCACCAATGTACTTCAGTGTCTATAGCTTTCTCCCTAATTCCAGCCCTCTCATTTGTGCAGCCCTCTACAATCATGCTACTCTCTAAATAGAGAAACGTTGGAATCAGACGTATAACATGGATGAGGGGGCTTGTGATGTTATCCACCAAAGTCATTGAACATTGCCGCGTGAAAGGCTGGTGGCATGAAGATGTACCGCCTGAATACGAGGAAGCACTGCGTAAGCTGGATATCGATTTGAACTCGGATTTTGCACAATTCTACCTGCATGCAGAGGATGGGCCGACGTTTTATAGCAGGCATCAGGAGCTGTATCAGATCTGTTGGGTAATTGAGAATACGGTTTACTTGCAAGATATGCATATATCGCAGCTTACACTTGGATTGCCTGAGGCTTACATTCCGCTGGACAGCTTCGAAGGGGAAGGTGGTTTTTTCTATAATCGCCAGACTGGTGAGGTTGTACTGGTTGAACTCGGCGAGTCGATTGAACGTTTCCTGAACGGAGAGAGCAAGCCGCAATGGGCGGATTTCAATGCCTTTCTGGAGTGGTATTTTGAATTGGCAGAAGTGACGACGCTGTAAAAAACGAAGAGATACCCAAGCATACGACGTTAGCATGTATAAGATGATGACCATTATTGTTGTAAACATGAATGTTCTTGATAATATTCGTTTTATTCTGGGTATACAGCAAAAGGGTACTTCCGTGGCTATGAATGCCAAGGGAGTACCCTATTACATGTTCCAACTCGATGAACGATATTTTACTTAGAACTGGTGTATTGACCCTCCGTTTTGTATTTTCCGTAAGGGAAAAACTCATCGACGAGATCTTGAGGTGAAATCGACACAAAGACATGATCCAGATCGGTCTTTTTCGCAAAATCTATAATGTCTCCCGTATAATAACGCGGGTCAATCAGATACACATCGGAGACAACCGTTGAGAGAAAAGAAATCATAGGCACGGCGAGCGAGTCCTTGATGAACATAACCTTGAGTCCGTTTGCATTGTCTTTATTCGTCACATGTACGATTCCCTGATTGCCATACAGATACGTAAAGTATTTATCGGCGGTCAGGTCGTAGGTAGCGCCTTTCACATTCAAAGGATATGTCGTTAAAAGCGAATCCTCAAAGCGGCCATTCAATGTGGCTTCCGTCTCACCCGTCTTAAAATAAAAAGAATAGTTGGTTTTGAACTTGGGATATATGAGATCGAAATCATCATCACCTGCGTAATATTTCCCGGTTTTGCGGCCTTGTGAGCCGATGAAGAAATCCTTATACGGGATTACATTGTAGTTGCTTATATCTGTAAAATAATGATTCGGATCGAGTGGCTTGTCGTACATGCCATCCAGATGATGAACCAACTGGCCGAAGGCCCAGAAAGCTGTTTTGATTTTCCAGTGATGATCGGTCGTGAAAAATAAATCCTTCGCCGGTATGCCGCTATCAAGCAATCCTTCACGCAGATCCAGCGTGTCGATACCAGCCTCATTCAGATGGGTGAGGAAACCATCGGCGGTTTCATTATTATAATTGTAAGGAATACCTTCCGGGAATGCCGTATGTCCACGTACATATTTGTCAGGTGTCATGACATAGGTAAGCTTGGTTTTTGCTCCTAATTGTGCCCAGAGCTTGGCAACCCGCTCAGAAAGTTCCTTTGTATCTGTAGGCCCTGTAGCAAAGTACGTATAGTGCAGCTTGCCCTCTGTATCTTTGACCACCTCGAAGTTATTCTCTTCGTTTTTCCACATGAGTGACTGTAAGTATCCGTAGGCTTCGATGAAACCAAACTTCTCAAAAACATGCTCATTGATATCTGCATCAAGCTCGTTAATGATACCTTTGGCATTGGAGAAACGGTAGTCTGCTGCCGCTAATGTCTTTTTCATAGGCTCCATGGACTGTATCATATTCAGGATAGATAACGTGGCGAGCACAAGAATGAAGAGGAAGGCGGTGATTCTCTTTTTGGCAAAAAAGCTATGCATATGGAATCCTTCTCTCAGAAATTAAAATAAATAAACGGGTTGTACGTGCCTTTGACCAGATAGGACACACACACGAGAAACAATGCAATGATGGTCACCGGGTAGATCAGTTCCAGTGGTTTACCGAAGCGAACACCATCCACCATCCATTTGTTCATCCGTAAAGCAAGTGGTGTCGAGAACAGAATGCCGAGAATGAAGAAAAGGGCGTATTCTTTCATGAACATCCAGGTTGTATCACTCCAGAAGCCGTTACCATAGAGTCCGAACATGTTGCCAAGGTAGTTGCCAGCCTGTAATAGGTCCGGTGAACGGAAAATGACCCATCCAATGACCACAACAAACATGGCATAGAAATGTCGGAGCGGAGCATAACGTGTGCTCTTATCCAGGTTGAAAATTTTCTCCAATGCAATGAACGCGAAGTTGATTAAACCCCAGATGACAAATGTCCATTCCGCCCCGTGCCAGATGCCCGTGAGTCCCCAGACGACCAGCAGATTACGGATCATCTTATCCTTGTTGCTGACGCGTGATCCTCCCAGCGGGAAGTAAACATATTCTTTGAACCAGGTACCGAGCGAGATGTGCCAGCGGCGCCAAAATTCGGTGATGGAGCGGGAGATATACGGATATTTGAAGTTTTCTTCAAATTTGAATCCAAACATAAGTGCCAGTCCAATCGCCATATCGGAATAACCCGAGAAGTCGAAATAAATCTGCAATGTATAGGCAATTGCCCCCAGCCAAGCCAGGCTTGAAGCCATATCACCTGTTCCACCCATGCTGAATGCATGATCGGCAACAATCGCCATGCTGTTGGATAACAGCACCTTTTTACTCAAACCCACGATGAACCGGCAGCAGCCGACTGCGAACTTGTCCCAGCTTTCCTTCCGATGGATCATCTGATCCGCAATCATGTTGTAACGCAGAATGGGCCCAGCGACTAGCTGGGGGAAGAAGGAGATATAGAGGGCGACATAAAACGGATTTTTCTGCACACTGCCATGTCCCCGGTACACATCAATAACGTAAGAGATCGCATGGAAGGTGAAAAAAGAAATGCCGAGTGGCAGCGCAATATGCGGAATGCTCAGGCCAAAGCCGGTGCTTTCATTGACAATGCGCAGGGCAAACGCCAGGTATTTATAAACAAACAGCATGCCCAGATTGGCAGCAAGCATCATTGTAATGATGGTATAGGCGGCATTGCGCCGATCCCGGTACTTGTCCACGAGCAGTGCAAAAACATAGTTCAGTACGATGGAGACCAGCATGACCAGCACAAAGCGGGGTTCACCCCATGCATAGAAGAACAGGCTTGCCACAAGCAGCAGCATATTTTTGAGTGTCACAGAAAATCGCAATATATAATATAGCCCCAATACTAGCGGCAAGAAATAAAATAAGAAGATTACACTGGAAAAGAGCACTGCCTTTCCTCCTTGAAGATAAAATAAAGAATCTACATTCTAAATAGTCGTTTGGACTTGCGATGATTCATCGGAAGTGGTTTGCCGGCTTGGGAGCTGTGCTGCCGTCTTTTCCAGAACCAATACGGGATAAGCATGGTGAGTCCCATAAGAAGAAGAGAAGTACGGATCACCCATTCCATCCATGGTTGTAACCATACGGAGGAAGGCTCCAGCACCTTGGGTACAAGGTCGGGCGAAGGGATGAAACGCGGCGTTCCATCCGCTTCCTTCATCTGCATCGCCGTGGAGCGATCAAGCTTGACGGTATAGTCGATGTTCCACTTCTGATCCACCCGAGCACGAACAGTCACCGAATCTGCCTTTGCGGCATCGGTTCGGAGAGTCAGCAGGCCATCGGATGTGATGGATACGCCCTGTACAGGAACAGCGAGCTGGAACATTACTTCCGATGTTCCCGAATTTTTCGGACTTGTCGTTGACAAACCAGTAACGGCATACCTTGCAACCGATTCACCAGCCACGGGTTTGACCACTCGTTCGTCTCCGATGATCATTGCAGAGGACAAACGGTTCTCTGTGCCTGCTTCTTTTGCCGGTACGATCTTGATGTTTCCAACGAGGTACTTCAGCTGTGCGTTTTCCGGTGTAGTCATCGTTATACCCCAGCTCAGAATTTTCTCTGGTGTGACTTGGCCAACCGTGGCTACGTGATTTCGAATCATGAGACTGGAAAAGGGAACACGAACCTCGCCTTCAAACCGCGGCTCCAGTCTAATCAATCCATCCACCGGATGAACCAGCTTGGGTTCCTTGGTCGCTTTGGGAATGACGATAACGTTACGTTGGTCGGACACCGTGAGTGCGGATTGATCTGCTCTTGTGATGACAACGTTTAGCGGCAGTGTCTGATCTGAATCACTGCGAATGGAGAACCTTAATTCGCTGTAGCCCGTCCAGTCCCTGTTCTGTAGCTCATACACATAAGCGGAGTAATATCCTTTTTTTAGCCCTTGAGTTGAGGTCTTGATCTGTAAGCTACCGCTGCGATTCAAACTGGATTGCACCTTGGCTCCGTTATTCCATACCTGCATGGGACGCTCGCTCCACTGAATCTGATCCGGCTGAGCAAAAGTCTTAGTAGTGGTGCCCAGGCTCCATAAACTTGTGAGAATTACGACAAGCAGCCATTGTTGCCATTTCGTACTCATGCTTTCTATGCCTCCACGTTATAAATAGGCCATCTCGTTCAGTTCATCATCCGAGATGAAGTTTTTGTCTTGTACTGGGCTTTTGGGTCTGCCGGCCTCTGTATAAGCCATATTCCACTGTTTCAAGAGGGCTTCGAGCGAAGGCATTTGTCCATTTCGGGCAATGTCCTGAATATTTTGGATGCGATACAGAATGCCATGTTTGCTTCGCATCGATTTTACCCATACACACTCCAGGACAATTTCTTCGCCAAGAGGCAAACGAATCTCATAGGCCATTTCCTGACGAGACATATCGACAAGCAAAAAATCATAGTTAAAGTCCAGCAGCGTAATGATTCCATATTCAGACGTTTCCAGTTCATGATTCAGCGGAATGCGTGCCAACTTGCGGTTGGACATGATGCCCATCTGTCCGCGTTTCACAAAATTCAGACGGATATCCTCGAATGTACTGATATCTTTGTCCAGTTTCTGAGGCAACGTAGGCTCGCGGTCATACACGATGTGCAGCAACTGGCGCTGCTCCGCTTCCGTGATCTCATGCACTTTAAACGCATATTTCCACTGGTTACCGAATGAAGTCACATGTGTTACTTTGGCGGTGAACTCACTCGCATAATGATCCGTCAGCAACCGCACAGTAAATTCGGCTTCGCTCGGGATGTATCTAGGGGTATCAAATACAATAGCAATCCCGCCTTCCGAAATATCGTGAGTAACACATGATAGAGTTTCATCTTCTGTAATCAGCGTACAATCGATGGCAGCAAGGACACGCTCATAGTTGCGAAACACCTTGCGTCCGCTTAGGAAAAAGATCGACATCATAATGTTGTAGAAATTGATCAACAGCCAATATAAAACGACGAGAAAACCGATCGTGCCCTGACTGAATGTCCAGTGAATACAATTCACAATACCTATGACCGACAACACGGCAAGAATCAGATGTGGAATGATCTGTTTGAGCTGGTAACTGCGATCGTTATGAGCACCGTCTTTACGGGTCACCGCAAATTTATTCATCGTGATGCCCAGTGTTTCCAGAATGACCGCAGGCAACAGAGACGGAAACAAGATGGTTTCGTACACATTGGTCCATTTCGTGGTTCGAATATTACCGGACAGCATGCGTAAGCACGTATTGGTTAACAGATACATGGGCAGCCAGAAGACTAGAATCTCCAGAATGGTACACTTCACCACGAGCACACCAAACACGGCAAACAGAATAGGTGACATGATGTACAGCACCCGTTTTAACCCAGAGTACCAATAGGTAATCGAAGAGATATAATTCAGCCTTTGGGCAAAGGTAAGCCCTCGCTTGAACAGGATGTTCATTTTTCTACCGGTTTGGATACACCCGCGTGCCCAGCGTTGGCGCTGCTTAATCAGGCTTTTCAGATCGCCCGGCGCAAGTCCGGAAGCAAGTACTTTGTTTGTGGCAAAACAACGATATCCCTTGCTCTGCATTTCAATGCCAGTGGCAAAATCCTCCGTAATGGAACCAGTATAGAAACCGCCAACATCCTCCAGCGCCTGCCTCGACAGTACCGTATTGGTTCCGCCATAGATGACGGAGTTGGATTTGTTTCGCCCAACCTGCACATCACGATAGAAGTAGTCCTGTTCATTCGGGATTCGGCCTTCCGAGTACAAATTGTATTGAAACTGATCGGGATTGTAGAAGCTTTGCGGAGTTTGAACGAAGCCAATCTTTTCTCCTGTCAGAAAATAAGGCACACAGGACGTCAGAAAATCATGCTTCGGAATCATATCGGCATCAAACGTGGCGATTAGAGGTGATGAAGAATGTTTCATGGCGTTGTTCAAGTTTCCAGCCTTGGCATGGATATGCTCGGTTCGGGTCAGGTAGTTGATCCCCATATGTGTGGCCAGCTCGCTCATCTCGGGACGATTGGAGTCGTCACATAGATAGATATGTACTTTGGAGCGATCCGGATAATCCATGTTGAGACAGCCGTTAATCGTTTTGAAGAGCAGGGAGGTTGGTTCATTATAGGTTGCAATAAAAACATCCACATCCGGATACAGTGACTCATCCATGGTGGGAAGTTCGGGATATTCAAGCCGGGTCATATTATAAAAATGCACAGCCAGTTCGAACATACCGATAAGTTCAACAATCAGGAGGGCAAGACCAGCGGTCACAGCGAGCGGGCCATGGCCGAAAGGAATGGTGAAAAATGTACGCCATATGACGTAAATACAAGACATAATCACCGTTGCGGTAACCAGCAATTTTTTGCGTGTGCTTAAACGATTCAAGGTACATACCTCTCTTTATTCATGTTGAAAGAATTAACGGGGGTAAAACAATTTATATGTCCATAGTACTATAGTTTTCTGAACGAATTCTGAACATCATGTTCAGGAAACTGCATAATACACAAAAAAAAGACGAGCCCATAGGCTCGTCTCCTTCGTAGTATGTCATGCAGACGGATTAACTCCAGCATAAGCCGGATCCTGTTACTCCGGATTCATTCTAATCCGATATGTTACGGGTGTAATATTCAATGATATCTTTACGACGAATGATTCCCAGAAAGACACGATCAATATCCACCACAGGTACAAAGTTTTGGTCTGCCGCAAGTGTCAGCATGTCCTCCATCTCTGCTTCGATGTACACGCACTCATTATAGATGCGATTACTGATCTCATTGACCTTCACTTGATCCATATTATCAAAGGTTAATCCTGGAGTATTGCGCATTTTCCATAACAGATCACCTTCGGACAGAGTAGCAACATATTTTCCATCCGGATCAATTACGGGAATGGCGGTGTAGTGGTGCGATTCCAACTGCTCAATAGCATCTTTCATGGAAGCGGTAGACTCGATATAGGCCACTTCGGCTTTTGGGAGTAAAAAATAGCTGATTTCCATCATCGGGCTCCTTTTCAGCCTTTTGCATCGCAAAAAAGCTTTAGTATGTAATTCACTATTCTTATTTAAACATATTATGTGAGCTTAAGGCTATTTTTAATGACAAATTCATCAGATTTGTTACATTGTTTAATCTGCACAGGAAATTTATAGTATAGAGTAGAGGTGATGTGACGTGAAATCCAAACGTAAATTATTATACGGATTGCTGCCCATCCTGTTTGCAGGTGGCATCGGAATGTATCTTTATATGCAGAATAATGATAAACCAGAGGAAGCAAAACCCCAGACAACCGTAAATCAGTACATAGAGCATTTGCAAAAGAAAGAGTTTGACCAGCTGTATTCGTTGATGTCACCTGCTTCGTTGAGCGAGGCGGACATGACTAAGGAACAGTTTGTCGAGAAATACAATGCCATTTATTCAGGAATGCAGATTTCTGCCATTAAGGCTGAACTACAACCAGAGAAGGTTGCTGGAGCCGCGACTGACACTCAAAAATCAGGAACTGAAAGTGGGGCCAACACGGAGACGCAGGTTGAATCAAATGCAGCGGCAGATGATGATGAGACCAAGGATAAGTCAAAACAAGCTGTAAGTAATCCTGATCTCTACCAGACGGATTATAATTTACACCTGACCACGTTTTTGGGCGAAGTCAACGAGACACATACATTAAAACTGGTTCGACAGGAACTTGAGGATGGCAACAAAGTCTGGCAGATTAACTGGCATCCATCGCTTATTCTCAGTGACATGGTGAAGGGAAGCAAAGTTCGGGTGAAAACACTATTTCCGAATCGAGGAGATATTGTAGATCGTGACGGACTACCGCTGGCGACGCAAGGCACAATGAATGAGTGGGGCATTGTTCCTGAGAAACTGGGAGAGAACCCGGATCAGATGATGGCACGCATCGCAGAACATTACAAGGTGTCTGTCCAGGGTATTCAGAAAGCCATCAGCCAGACATGGGTAAAACCTGAATTTTTTGTGCCAATCGGTTCCACGGAGGAGTTCGATGTACCGGGTTCTCTTCGCGGAGTTGCTCTGCAAAGCAAGGAAATCCGCTATTATCCGCTTGGTGAGGCAGCGGCTCATCTGATCGGATATGTACGCAAGGCTACCAAGGAAGATCTGGACAAAGATAAGGAAGGATATTACCGTGCGGAAGACTGGATCGGCAAATCTGGACTGGAGCAGTCCATGGAGAAGCAGCTACGCGGAGAGCGCGGAGGTCTGATCGAGATCACCGATGAAGCGGGCAACACGCGTTCCGAATTGATTCGTAAGGATGCAGTGGATGGCAAGGATGTGCAGCTAACCATCAGCTCCGCACAGCAGAAAAAGCTGTATCAAACACTGGCTGGAGGCGGTGACGCCGGGGCGATGGTGATGATGAATCCCAAGGATGGGAACCTGCTCGCGATGGCTAGTTCGCCTTCCTATAATCCGAATAAAATGGTTACGGGTCTGGCTCAGGCTGAGTGGGATGCCTATTCGGCGAATGAAAAGCTTCCTTTTATCAATCGAGTGACGACACGTTACGCTCCCGGCTCAACCTTCAAAGCAATTACTGCAGCGGCAGGGCTCACGGAGAAAGTAACCACGGCGGACAAAACCCATGATACTTCTGGTTTGCAATGGCGGAAAAACGACAGCTGGGGCGGATATTACGTTAAACGGGTGAAAAGCCTGAGTCCTGTAAATATGGTGGATGCCCTGGTGTATTCGGACAATATTTATTTTGCGATGGAAGCGACAGAGATGGGCAGTGCGAAGTTTATCGAGGGAATTCAGAAATTTGGGTTCGGGAACAATTTCGGACTGGATGAACTGTACTTGAAGCCAAGCCAGTATGCTAACGAAGCACACAGGGATTTGGCCTCGGAGGTGCTGCTAGCCGATACGTCATATGGTCAAGGTGAGATGTTAATGTCACCTATTCATCTGGCTGCAGCATTTACACCGTTTGTGAATGAAGGCAAGCTGGTGAAACCTGTACTGATTGTTGGAAAAGAAACCTCTGATCCTGAGGTGATCATCACACCGGATGTAGCCAATACCGTTACCGACGCACTCAAACAAGTCGTGTCTCGTCAAGGCGGGACGGCACATGCACTCAGCTCGATTGCTGGCGGTCTGGCAGGCAAAACAGGAACCGCCGAATTGAAAGCGAAAAAGGGCGAGCAAGGTAAGGAGAATGGATTTTTCGTCACCTTTGATACGGAATCGCCGTCGTTCCTGCTGGCAGCCGTGATCGAAGAGGTGAATGGCCGTGGCGGCAGCCACTATGTGGTGGATCGTCTGAAGCCGTTCCTGGAGAAGTTGCAGCTTGAGCCGCAAACGTAATCCAGAGATGCTACTCTTACTGTAATGAGTGAAAAGAACAAACAAAAAAACGCGCTTTGGCTGAATCCACATGGATTAACCAAAGCGCGTTTTTTATTATAACCCGAATTGACAGCGCATACGTGAGATGATATTTTGGGGTGGAATCTATTCTAGGAATCCGAGGTGATCGATGGTGGCTGTTCGCGCAAATCAGATTTTTGTCAACTTGCCTGTCCAGGATTTGAAGAAGTCGGTTGATTTCTTTACGAAAGTGGGATTTGAGTTCAATGCCCAGTTTACGGATGATAAGGCTACCTGTATGATTGTCGGAGACAATATCTTTGTCATGCTCCTGGTGGAGGAACGGTTCCAATCCTTTATTACGAAAAAAATAGCAAATGCGGCTGATACAGCTGAAGTAATCGTTGCCCTGTCTGTTGGTTCCCGGGAGCAAGTAGATGCCATTGCACAAGCTGCTCTTGATGCAGGAGCGAAGCCATATAACGAACCCCAGGATCATGGATTCATGTATGGACGGAGCTTTCAAGACCTGGACAACCATCTGTGGGAAGTCTCTTATATCAATATGAGTGCTTTTCCTTCGAATCAGACGGAATAGATCCGTATCCGGTGAATTTGCGGAATATACACCAAGGCTCTCCTGACAACAGGAGGGTCTTTTTTGTTTTTTCGCCGAGAATATATGGTGCATTTTACCTTTTTGCTATATGATAAATGTCGATTCACCCCGATATGAAGCAACACATAATCTAAAGTGGGTATCCATACAACAGCTCTAACCAACAACAGATCACAGATTTGAATATACATACGCTTAGTTTGGAGGGATCAAGATGTATTGTCACATATGCGGGACGAAAAATAACGCTGGGGAAAAGCACTGTCAGAAGTGTGGAACCCCGCTGAAACAAGCCAGCTCCACAGAGGAGCAAATCTGGTCAGAGCCGGCAGGGCTGGAACCTCGCAACGCATCTGCGACCGGAACGGAGAGTAAGCGCAAGAGCAGTCCGTTTCTGTGGGTAATTCCACTGCTGCTTGCAGCGATTATGGGCGCGTTGTTGACGTATTATTATAATAAGGAAAATCTCATTAATGCTCATGTGAAGACGCTGCATATGGAGGCGGAGAAGGCTGCGCTGGGCGGGCAATACGCAGAAGCTTTGGATCTGCTGGACAGAGCTCTTGCCCAAAGACCAGATGTAAAAGCGCTTGTTCAAGACAGACAGATTACGGCGAAAGCAAATGAACTATGGAAACAGATGGACGAAGCCGCTAATTTGCTCAAAACAGGCAAGCTGTCCGAAGCAGATAAAATCATTCAAGTCGCGGCAAAAACATTAAATGAACGGCCAGAGCCGGTATTTGATAAAGCAAGGGCAGCCTGGAACAATCGAAAGGTAACCCTGGCTGTTTTGAAAGTGAAAAAGGAAATTGATCAGTTAACAACTGTGGAGGCACTCGCTGATAAACTCAAAACGATATCCAAGCTAAGCGGTAAGGAAGCTGAAGCTGTGCAGAAGCAGATTACGGATAAGCTGGCAGGGATCAGTTACAAGCAGGCAGAGCAGCAAGTGAAGAAGCGTGATTTTACAGCAGCACTGCAAACGGTGGACAACGGATTATCTTATGCACCGGATGACCAGAAGCTGGCCAAATACCGGGATGAAGTCCTGCGTGAGAAGAAGGCGTTTGAGAAAGCAGAGGAAGAACGAATTCGACTTGCAGAGCAGCAGGCAGCCGAGGAGGAGCTTCGGAATCGTACAGGGGCGGTATATGTAACCGATCTGTCTGCCGAGCTGGATGAGTATGGAGACTTGCATATTAGCGGGTCGGTGTTTAATCAGGGAACACGTCCAATTTCGTCCGTGGCTCTTATTGTTAATATTAATTCCTCCAATGGCGATTATATTGGCGAGACCGATGCTTATGTGTATCCGGCTATATTGGATGTAGGTGCAGAGGGGTATTTTGAAACTTCCTATTATGGGGTATATGAAGCAGCAAATGTGACGATTACGAATGCATCTTGGTATGTGGAGTAGGAGGACAATAAAATGAGCAAACGTGTGTGGGGAGCGATTATCTCCAGTGCAGTTATCATTGGAGCCGGGGCTGGAGGAGTGTTCTGGATTCATCAGCATACAGCGGATGAGCTGGCAATCGTACCTAAACTGGCTGTTGCCTCCTCTAAACAGGATGAGAAGCCCAGTGCAAAGGCAACTTCAAAGACTACGGATAAAAAAACACGTAAACAGATTATTGAAGATAGTCAGAAAAAAGTAGTTACGATTGAAAGTAGCGACGGTCTGGGCTCTGGCTTCTTATATAATAACAAGGGTGATGTCATCACCAATGCGCATGTCGTCGAGGGTTCCAAAGAGGTGACGATCCGCACCTTGGATCATCAGGAATATCAGGGTACGGTGATTGGCTTTGGCGAAGAGACGGATGTGGCTGTTGTTAGAGTCCCGGAGCTGGTGAAAATAGAACCTCTACCCATCGCATCGGCTAAAGCGGAAGTTGGCGATGAGATTCTTGCACTCGGAAGTCCGCTGGGGTTTGAAAATACGGTCACCACCGGTATTATTAGCGGACTTGACCGCAGCTTTGAAATACCGCCTTATATATACACCAATCTGTACCAGATCTCCGCTCCGATTACGAACGGTAACAGCGGTGGCCCGCTGATTAACGCCGAGACGGGAGAAGTACTTGGCATTAATTCGACGGTGGTGAAGCAGGAAGGCGGAATCGGATTCAGTATCCCCATCAGTAGTGTATTGAAACAGGTGCAGCAATGGTCTGAGCGCTCACCTGACGCCCAAACAGTGAAGACAGTTCGCGACTCATCTTTCCAGACTTCCTCCGCTGCTTTATCCGAAGCGGAAGCCTTGGTTACTGACTTTTACAGCTCCCTGAGTATGAGTGATTATGTGTCTGCTTATGCCTTGCTCGGAAGTGATTGGCAGAGCGGCACGAGTTATGCCAAGTTCCGTGAAGGTTACACGAATACCAGCTACGTAAGTCTGGAAAAGGTTTCGTCTACGAGCGCGAGTAAGGACGAGATGGAAGTAAGCGGTGTGATTGCTGCTGAAGAACGCAAGGATGGAGAATATGTAACGAATCGGTATAATGTGACCTACCAGGTCGGATACGAGAATGGTCAATTGAAGATACTGCATGGACAGGGTAAAAAGATAAAATAGCATGTCGCGTTGACGATCAAGATTAACCAGTAGATGCTTGGTTCAAATGGATTAATGCAATGGAATTGGCCTATGCAATTAATATTATATTATCACGGGGGATTCGCAGGAGAGCGAGTTCTCCTTTTTATATTGCGGGTCAGTTATATATTTGATAGAATACAGAACGAATGTTCAGTATACAAGAATGGAGTGAAGTGAGTGAGTTTGAATAAAAAGCAGCTCCAGTCCGAGCAGACCAAGAAAAAACTTGCGGATGCATCCAAAGCCCTTTTTGTACAAAAAGGATTTAAGGCAACTTCTATAGAGGATATCGTCGCGGCGACAGGAAGCAGCAAGGGGAATATTTATTATCATTTTAAAAGCAAAGAAGGGCTCTTTCTCTATCTTATTGATGAATGGGATCGGGAGTGGGAAGCAAGCTGGAAGTCCAAAGTGCATCTGTATCACACTTCTACCGAGAAAATCTATGGCCTGGCGGAACAGCTTATTATGGATGATATCAACCATCCTTTAACGAAAGCGGCAGATGAGTTCTTCACTGGAGCGCAAAAAGAGAATGATATTGAGGAACGAATCGCTGTATTGTTTGAGCGGCACATTCAATTCAATAAACAGCTGATTCAGGAAGGAATAGATAGCGGAGAGTTTAACGAGCAAAATGTAGATCATCTCGCGCTCATTCTGGAAAGCACCATTATTGGGCTTAGCCAAATGTCACGAAAACTTGAGCCTGACGAGGCTCTCGCATTGTATCGTCAGGCCGCCAGTGTATTTCTTCACGGGATTGCCAAGGATAAACAGCATAATTAGACAACGATGGAGGATGGAATCATGGCTTTACTGACGCGTAACAGGGGCGCGCTGCTGCTGTTGATGTTGAATATTTTTCTCGTATTTATGGGTATTGGTCTGGTTGTACCGATCATGCCTGCTTACATGAACTTGCTTCATATTACGGGCTTTACGATGGGACTTCTGTTCGCAGCATTTTCTTTCACACAGTTTCTGTTCTCTCCGGTAGCGGGCAGGTGGTCAGACCAGTGGGGACGCAAAAAGATTATCGTATTCGGAATGTTAATCTTTGCGGTGTCTGAATTTATGTTTGGTGCGGTGAATGCACCTTATCTGCTCTTCGCAGCCCGGATGTTGGGTGGTATTGGCGCAGCGTTGATCTTTCCGGCAGTTATGGCCTACACGGCTGATATAACAACGGAAGAAGAGCGTGGCAAAGGCATGGGGCTCATAAATGCAGCCATCTCGACAGGTTTTATTATTGGACCAGGAATCGGCGGTTATATCGCAGAGTTTGGCATACGGGTTCCGTTTTACGCTGCAGGTGTTGCCGGTTTACTGGCTGCGATAATGACGCTTATCATTTTGCCTGAATCCGAGCGGAGCACGAGTGAGCAAACTGCACCTGAAAAAAGTGTGGCAAAAGTAAAAGCACCGGGTATGGTCACTCAACTTGTAAACTCTTATCGGGAGCCGTACTTTTTTAGTTTGATTATCGTCTTTGTTATGGCTTTTGGTTTGGCTAACTACGAGACTGTATTCTCACTGTTTGTAGATCATAAGTTTGGTTTCACAACCAAAGATATCGCGTTCATTATTACGTTTGGTTCTATTGCCGGTGCAGTCGTGCAGGTATCCCTGATTGGCTGGCTACTGAACACATTTGGTGAGAAGAAAGTGATCAGTGTGTGCCTGTTGTTTGTCTCTATATTTGTATTATTAACTTTGTTTGTTCACACGTACTGGCTGATCCTTGTTGTAACATTTACCGTCTTCCTGGGTATGGATATTTTACGCCCGGCGATCAGTACGCAGATGTCCAAGTTGGCTGAAGAGCAGCAGGGGTTTGTCGCCGGATTGAACTCCGCATACACCAGTCTGGGCAACATCGCTGGGCCGATCGTAGCGGGTGCCCTGTTTGACGTAAACATTAATTATCCTTATGTTTCAGCTGCAGCCGTTCTGGCTATCTGTTTCCTGTTATCGTTACGTGTACTGAGAAGTGTTAAGTCGGTAGAAGAGCCTAAGGTGCAAGTATAATTTTTCTACATTTAAACGTGAACACTTCAATTTTGGTATAATAAGAATTGCTGGAAGTGAATCACCTAGGCTAGGTTACAATGGAATGTTACCGAAGAAGATCATTTTAGGCATAGACAGGATTATTGGAGTGATACGATGAGCAAAGCAAAAGGCAAGGGCGGCACAGGCCGTGGAACGGGTAAAAAGGGATGGAATCGCTGGCAAGCCGCTGCTAACCGAGCAAAAAGTGCCCCGAAACCTTATAAAAGCAAAGGTACCAAGAATAAAGAAAATTCCGAATCAGCAGCAGACAAGTCCGAGTAAACGGGCAATGGAAGATGCAGAGCTGAACCAAAAGGATGCTTGTTAAAGAGCAGTAGTTTTTTAGATGCGGTAAGCCTATCTGAAGAACTGCTGTTTTTTTTATGCACATATAAGGAAATAGACATCTAGGAAGGTTCCTTCTATATAGAGGGGGAAGTATTTAAAGTGGAGTTCATTCCTTATTGAAAATCCGTTCCATAATATGGAGTGATATATTTAATAAATAATACTTTACAACTGGAGGCGATACGTGGTATATTCTTATTCCGGCCAAGAAAACACAGTTTATACGGTGCGGCAAGCGAATGAAAACAAGCTTCGAAAGAAACTTGAAAAAAGTGCTTGCAAGGTTGGTTCGGACATGATAATATATAAGAGTTGCTGAAACGAACTGGTTTTGGTAGCGGA